>DDEH01000029.1:0-10586 GCA_002336085.1 Flavobacteriales bacterium UBA1959
AAATGCCCGTGGACGGTGATGGAATTCCAATGACATTGAAGCTCAATTCGTCTCGCAGACTCGCAAAGAATTTGTCGCCACTTGCACCGTCGTACAGCATGACCAAAAGCTCGTTGGGTATATGTTCAGTTTCGGAAGCGGAAATTTGTGCATTGAGAGCCGAGAAGTTGGAAAGCATTCCAACAAAAAGCATCGCAAAGGCCGCCGCGTGAGATATTCGTTGTTTCATTTTCGAGAGGTTCCGTCAAAAATATGATGGATTTGTCAGGTTTTTATGAAACCTGCGTGTACAGTTTACGTATTCATGTCACTCATACTAACAAACATGTGTTCTATTACCGCCATTCTCAACGCTACTGGATCTGCTGAGCAGCTCCGTTCTGTTGCACTTGATGTATCAAAACTTCAGCGTCATCGGGGACCAGACTGGTCGGGTGTTTACCAAAGTGACCACGCTGTACTTGTTCATGAGCGACTCGCTATAGTGGATGTCACAAGCGGTTCACAGCCTTTGATCGACCCTGAATATCAAACTGCATTGGCCGTAAACGGTGAAATCTACAACCACAAGAACATTCGCCAGTCCACATCAAGTTATCCCTATCAAACTGGGAGCGACTGCGAAGTCATCTTAGCTCTATATCGGGATAAGGGGGCTGAATTGGTACACGCATTGGAGGGAATGTTTGCCTTCGTTCTTTTTGATCCTCGCGACAATTCCTGGCTCATCGCACGTGATTCAATTGGAATTATTCCACTGTATTTCGGGCACGATAAAAATGGTTCGCTTCTGGTGGCTTCTGAAATGAAAGGAATTGAGCATCTGTGCGAAGACGTATCCGAATTTCCTCCGGGCCATTACTGGAAGTCTTCAGGTGATGCGCCTATCCGTTATTTTGACGAAGCGTGGATGGATTGGAAGAAATCACCAAAAAAATCATTTGACAAAGACGAATTGCGCGATCAATTGACGGAATCAATACGTACACACTTGATGGGCGACGTGCCATACGGCCTGCTCATCAGTGGTGGGCTCGACTCCAGCGTCATCGCTGCCGTAGCCCAGAATTTCTCTAAAAATCGAGTGGATGACGATGGAAACAGCGAAGCGTGGTGGCCTCGGGTTCACAGCTTTAGTATCGGACTTGAAGGCAGTCCAGATGTCGCAGCCGCACAGAAAGTAGCGGAACATATTGGTACAGTGCATCACCCGCTAATGTTTACCATCCAAGAAGGTATCGATTCGCTTGAAGATGTCATCCGACACATTGAAACGTATGATGTGACAACCATTCGCGCTTCCACTCCTATGTACCTCATGGCCCGACAAATCAAGGCCATGGGAATTAAAATGGTTCTCTCTGGTGAAGGGGCCGACGAACTCTTTGGCGGCTATCTCTACTTCCACCTTGCACCCGATGCTAAGGAATTTCATGAAGAAACAGTGCGAAAAGTATTGGCGCTGAGCAAGTACGACTGCTCTCGTGCGAATAAGTCCATGATGGCTTGGGGCATTGAAACACGTGTTCCGTTTCTCCACAAGCCGTTCGTCGACTACGCCATGAATTTGGATCCAACAGCAAAAATGGGTGGCAATGGAAAAATCGAAAAACACATCTTGCGTGAAGCCTTTGACGGAATCATTCCCGATGAAATCCTGTGGAGACAAAAAGAGCAATTTTCAGATGGGGTGGGATACGGTTGGATCGATGGATTAAAAGACCATGCCGCATCCAAAGTGAGCGATGATGAGATGAGCCGATCAGCGGTTCGTTTTCCCATCAACACCCCCGATACCAAAGAAGGATACTATTATCGAACACTATTTGAAAAGCACTTCTCCAGTTCAGCTGCTGCCAATTGTGTGCCCGGAGGAAAGTCCGTGGCCTGCAGCACAGAAAAAGCTCTCGAATGGAG
This sequence comes from Flavobacteriales bacterium UBA1959, assembly GCA_002336085.1. Taxonomy (GTDB): domain Bacteria; phylum Bacteroidota; class Bacteroidia; order Flavobacteriales_D; family Sanyastnellaceae; genus UA16. Next base: position 1,918 of record DDEH01000029.1, read on the forward strand.
CGAAAGCCTGAAAAATATAATGGATCCATCTGGACGGGCGGTGACGGATGTGCACCAGGACGGCTACAACGAAGAAAACGAAAAGAAGTCTAACGATAAGAATTAAAGTTCAAATCGTCTTTGACAGGCGTCTTTGATAGCGAGATTGCACGAGATCAACCAAGATCAAAACTGTCACCGAGAAATAAAATGTGGTCTTGTTTAACGCTTGCACCTCTCCTCCAAACAGGGTAAGATGCGCAAGGTGTCCGCCTTCTGAGAGCAGCATAACACCGACCAACAATAAAATAAACAAACCGAGCACTTCATAAGCTCGGTTTTTTCGCAAGAATTCCGCAACACGATTAGCCAAAGCGAGCATAACAATGCCACTGATGATGATACTCGTGATCATCACAGGAATGGAATCGGTCAGCGCAATGGCAGTGAGTACGGAGTCAAACGAAAAGACAACATTCATCAGAATGATTGCAGCAATCGCAGACCCTGCCTTTTTCTTAGTTCCGCCCGACTGATGGCCATGCAAATCCCCCGCTAGCATATGCCAAACTTCCTTGATCGCTGTGTACACTATGAATGCGCCGCCCACCATAGCAATCAAGCTATGACCATTAAATTCCCCGGTAATAAATGGGTCCCAATGGACCGAAAAAATGGCCGATTCAAAGAGCGATATCAGCTGAACCAGCACCACCAATAAAATCAAACGCATCGCAACAGCACCAATAATCCCAATGCGCTGTACTCGTGTACGTTCGTTGTCATTGACTCTACTAGATTCTATCGCTATATAAAGCAAGTTATCAATGCCTAAAACAGCCTCAAGTGCCACGAGCATCAAGAGTGTAGAAATCAATTCAATCCATTCCATATTCGCTGATTTTAGTGCACAAAAATGGCCCTGCTGGGATCGAAGCGAAAACGAGGACCATAGAGACCTCCTTTTGCCCTCTTTCCAACAGAAATTGCCATATTAATTCCCGCACGTCTTGGCAAGCCCAACAGTTCTTTGACTCGTTTAGAGTCCAATCCCTCCATCGGGCATGAATCAAAGCCCTCTGCTCGCACGGCGAGCATGAAGTTTTCAGCTGCCAAGGCTGTTGACTTATGAGCCCACGTGGACATTTGCCCCAGATGAATCGGCTCTCTCGGTGTCGGCTTACGCATTCCACGAAACGTCAACCAGAGGTATTTAAACGGACGGAAGATTCCAAAGGGGCCTTGGCTATAAACGATTTTAGTGATTTTACTAAAATATTGCAGTGCCTTTGGGGAAGTCTGCGGATTGGCTTTGAGAATTTCCAGCATGTGATCATTGTTTGCTTTCCAGCGGTCTGGACGAGCCACAAAAACAACAATCTCTTTGGCTGTTTCCGCGGCTGGCTGACCTAAGCAATACTTCGCTAATTCTTTCTTTTTTTCCGCAGATCGCACCCAATGGATTTCCCAAACTTGCAAGTTGGACGAGCTTGGAGCGAGCAATGCGGCATCCATTGCTCGGCGCATAACCTCCTCAGGTACAGCTTCTTCCGTAAAGATACGGATGCTTCTGCGGGATTCAACGACATCGTAAAATGCACGTGCATTCGTTATCGGAGCTTCAAGAGGCTCGCGCTTTGATTTGCGAGCCTCCGTTGAATCAAAAACACTGACCTTAACCATGCGCCTGGGGTAATTTATATTGTTTAATAATCACATCTTTTGCGACAAAATGTTGGGGTTCGCCCACTTGAATCGCATCAACTATTCGCCTAGCAGCTGCCTCAAACCCCACTTCATCTCGGGCATGAATCATGGCAATAGGCTGATCCAAGTGGCAAATATCGCCCGGCCTCATCCAGCCAGAACATCCTACTGCGTGGTCGATGGATTGTCCTGTAAAGGTCCGTCCTCCGCCCAAAGCAACAATGGCCATTCCCAACTGCCTTGTATCCAACTTCAAAATAGCCTTGCCGTGCCATTCTTCTGGCGGGAAAAGCGGTCTAATTACTGGTGCCTTGGAGCACATCTGATCAAACGAACTGAGAACATCAACACTTCCTCCCATACCATGGATAGATCGTTCGAAAATCTCTGCTGCACGTCCCGATCGATGGGCATCATCCAAAACCCTGAGCGCTTCATTCTCATCCGCACAAAGGCCCGACAAAAGAAGGTTTTGAACAGCCAATGCCCACGTAACCTCGCGAAGCCTTTTGGAGTCTAAATCCCCTTTCAAAAAAGCAATAGCTTCTGCAACTTCTAGCACATTTCCAGCAGTATTGGCCAATGGTTCGTTCATATCGGTCAGCAAGGCAGTAGTTGGCATCCCAGCCGCAGAGCCAACTGAACATAGCGATTGCGCGAGCTCCCATGCCAATTCAGAATTGGCCATAAAGGCACCATTTCCCACCTTGATGTCCATGACCAGCGATTGCAAACCTGCAGCCAATTTTTTCGATAATATACTTGCTGTAATCAAACCATATTGCTCCACTGTGGCTGTGACATCTCGGGTGGCATACATCCGTTGGTCCGCTGGAGCGAGGTCAGTAGTTTGGCCAACGATGGCAAATCCTGTTTCAGCTACCACGCGTTTGAAATGATCAACCCCATGCCCTGTATTGTAACCGGGAATCGATTCCAGTTTATCGATGGTGCCTCCAGTATGCGCCAATCCTCGGCCCGCAATCATCGGAACAAATCCACCACACGCAGCCAATAACGGAGCGAGCAGGAAAGAGACGGTATCACCAACACCTCCAGTAGAATGCTTGTCCAAAATAGGTCCATTCAACGCCTCTGCACTCCAGTCCAATACCTTGCCCGAATCCCGCATAGCCAGCGTGAGGTCCGTGCGTTCTTGGGTATTAAAATCTTGGAAATAAGCCGCCATTGAAAACGCTGCGATTTGCGCATCCGTCACTTCATTCGACGTAACACCCGCAACAAACTGATGCACTTCCTCCGAGGAGAGAGCTTGGCCATCGCGCTTCTTTTGAATGATTTCAGGGATCAGCAAAACAACAAATATTTCATGGGATTCAAAGCGATAAAAAGAGTCCTGCGATCGTAGCCGACATCAAATTGGAGAGCGTAGCGGCCAGCACGGCTTTCAGACCAAAACGCGCAATATCAGCGCGACGACTCGGTGCCAGTGACCCCAACCCGCCGAGCAAAATGGCAATGGACGAAAGATTGGCAAAGCCACAAAGCGCAAACGAAATAATTGCTTTTGTTTTTTCAGAAAGAATGACCGGTGCAGCATCACTGAGGTAGGGAGCAAAATTTAAATAAGCCACGAATTCATTGACCACTAATTTTTGACCAATGAATGAACCCGCCACCAAGGCTTCACTCCACGGCACCCCTATAATAAATGCCAGTGGAGAAAAGAGGTAGCCCAAAATCAACTCCAAGGTCAGATCGGGAAATCCGAACCAACCTCCTACGCCGCCAAACAATCCATTTACGAGCGCAATTAGGCCAACAAAAGCCAGCAACATCGCCCCCACATTCATGGCCAATTTTAATCCAGATGCCGCACCACTCGCCGCTGCATCTATGACATTTACAGCCTGCCCATCCTGTTGTTCCTTCATTTCACTCTCGGACAAATCCTCCTGCGGCTCCTCCGTTTCGGGCATGATGAGTTTAGCAAACATCAATCCACCTGGAGCCGCCATGAACGATGCGGCAATGAGGTACTCCAACGGAACGCCAAGGGAAGCATAGCCCGCGAGCACAGAACCTGCAACAGACGCCAAGCCGCCGACCATTACAGCAAACAATTCTGACTGAGTCATCCTCTTGATAAAAGGACGCACAACGAGTGGAGCTTCCGTCTGACCCACAAAAATATTTGCAGTTGCCGAAAGGCTTTCGGCACGAGAAGTTTGAAGAACTTTTCGCAATCCACCTCCCAGCAGGTTGATCACCCACTGCATAATCCCCAAGTGGTATAAAACGGCAATCAAAGACGAAAAGAACACGATCACAGGAAGCACCCGCACAGCAAACACAAAACCTGAACCCTCAAAGAGCTCAAACATGCGGTCGGAATTTAGCCCACCAAAAATAAAGGTGATACCATCATTTCCATAGTCAATGACTTTTTGGACGCCCGAAGAAATGCTCAAAAGCGCCGATTTACCAGCTGGGAAATAAAGCACAAGAGCGCCGAAAAAAAGTTGAATCGCAAAAGCTCCTGCTACCGTTCGCAAACGAATGGAGGTTCGATGATGGGAAGCCAAAACAGCAATTCCAATCAGAACGAACATTCCCACTACACTGATCAATATCGACATGTGGCCCAAGCTACAACGGCAATGACCACTTTTGTCATTTCATGAATAACGCGTTGAAATCTTCAATTAGAAGGAGCCCACTTTGAGCGCGTTGTTTGCTGCCATTGAATCCCTAGTGCAATACTGGTTCCGGTCCAGTTTTTTGGACCAATGGACGAGACACTTAAATCATCAGAATTAAAACCAGCGCATTGAACAGTTAACAAAGCCTTCGTTGAGGCATTCATTGAATATCCCAGCCTTGATCGCAACTCCCAACTCCACCAAGAGTTTGAATGAAAGCCGCTCAACTCATTGCTGCGTAAACGATCAAACGACTGATGCCCGCATTCCCCCTGAGCACGCCACTGCCACTTAGTATGTTTCATTTCAAGCCACATCTGGCTCGTGTGCGTAACATGATCGTAGTGTCGAATGCCTTGGTCTTGAACAAATTCACTGGAAAGACTTGCTCCCCATTGCCATCCTCCGATTTCTGGGGCTGTATAGCCTGCTTTCGCTTTCCAAAGCAACCAAAGTCGAGGAGACAGAAGATCATTGGATGAAAAGACCAATGCAGACCTAGGGTCCCGAGATTTAACCACCAACCCACCAACGCCTTCACCATTCAACCAATTCACGAACCCCAATTGATCATACTTGACTTGTCCCCAGAGAAGTCCTGCTGATTCGCTTCGTTTTTGGTTCACGAGTGGCAGTTTGTGAATGCCGCGAACCCGTTTAAAAAGACTTCTACGAAAAGTCGCTTCAACCTGAAACTCATTTCGATCATAGCCCCACAATTGCTGATAGTTGCAAGACCGTCGTGCAATGCTAATGTGCCCAGATTTCTCCTCCAGCGCCCAGCGTATTCCAACCTGTCCCGTGCGAGAAGTGCGATCCAGGAGGATCCATTGAGTGCGAAACCGCCAGTGCCTTTCAAAGTCCGATACTTTATCCACTTCTGCACGCAACCAAGCGTTCATCCACGGATTTAATGTGCGCGTTAATTCCACATCTGCAGAAAAGTCACTCCTATCCAAATCCAAGCCAATCGCCTCAATTTTCCGAGCATCTGTTCTCCACACGAGTTTCTGCTGATTGATCAACTTTGAACCTTGGTATGCGCCATCCAAGAGCATGACCGGCGCACCCAACGACGCATCAAAACGTGTTGGATTCGTTTCCCAACCGCTTCGGGCAGCAAATAAAACCTCATGCTCAGATTGCCCCACAATCTCCTCTACTCCGATTGCAGAGCAGCAGATAACAGTAAGCAAAAGATGCCGGATCTGTTGTTTGGTAGGTAAAAAAAGAGTCAACGGTTGCATAAAAGAGCGCATATCTCTTTCATTTACGAGAATTGTTGGCCAAGGTTTCGTCCTTGCCGCCCCGCCAATTCAGGTTCTCGGCAGCTGGAAGGTCAGCGGCAGAAATTGACTGACATTCGAAGAAACGATTACCTCACCCGTTCCTGGCTGCATCAAAAATCGAATGGGTGCGCTATTCCTGATTTCGGACTCCAGCATCACTTGACGGCATCCGCCACAAGGCGAAAAATCGTGCACCTCCATCTCACGGTCCGTGACGACAGCTGCAGATTCAATTCTTTGCTTTGGATACTGAGATCCTGCGGCAAAAAAAGCCGTTCGCTCCGCGCACATGCCACTTGGATAAGCCATGTTTTCCTGATTGGAACCGATGACGATCTCACCAGATTCTAATCGCACAGCAGCACCCACTCGAAAATCCGAATAAGGCGCATAGGCATTCAATGCCGCTTCATGAGCACGTTCCAGAAGTTCTTGATCCTCCTCTGATAATTCTTTCGCATCCCAGGCTTCAACAATGAATTCTCGCTTCAGTTGCTTCATAGGGACAATTTAAGCAAATTCACTCAGCGCAGGTTCATTACATTGCAAGCATGCAAACCAAAGATGAAATTGTATCGAACTGGCTCCCTCGATACACCGGAATGGAGTTAGACCAATTCGGTTCTTATGTATTACTAACGAATTTCTCCAATTACCTCGAAAAGTTTGCTGCCTGGCATTCTATCGAAATAGTTGGAAAAAGAAAAGCCATGCCCTGCGCAACTACTGGAGATATAACCATGATCAATTTCGGAATGGGAAGTGCCAACGCAGCGACCGTGATGGATTTACTCTCAGCCATCAACCCCAAGGCAGTGCTCTTTTTGGGCAAGTGCGGCGCCTTGAAAGAAAAAAACAAAATTGGCGATCTTATCCTACCACTGGCAGGCATTCGTGGCGAGGGAACATCCAATGATTATTTCCCGCCGGAGGTTCCAGCACTCCCAAGTTTTGCTCTCCAACGAGCCATTTCCTCTACGGTTAGAGATTACAAGCGAGATTACTATACCGGTTCTGTTTACACCACCAATCGCAGGGTATGGGAACACGACGATGTCTTCAAATCCTATCTGCGCGAAACACGCGCGCAAGCGATAGACATGGAAACGGCTACGCTATTTTCTGTTGGCTTCGCCAATCGACTGTCTGTCGGGGCTCTGCTGCTCGTCAGCGATGAGCCAATGACTCCTTCAGGAGTTAAAACAGACAGCAGTGATGCGAAGGTAACAGCAGACTTTGTAGATGAACACATCCGAATTGGCGTAGACTCCATCAAGGAACTCCAAGAAGAAGGACGTTCGATCAAACATCTGAAGTGGCGATGAAAATAATTGGGGGAACGAGCATTTTGCTCTTATGTCTATGCCCCTATTTGCAACATCTCTTCGTCGCCTAAAAATTCTTGCGAATCCACATATCGAATCACAATCGATTGACCATGGTTTGCATCCAACTTGACCCACTTCGAGGATAGCTTTGAAACCCCCTCTTCTCTGATCGACTCTTCTTTTACTGCACCCCAATCACAGAGTTTGTGCCAGATTTTACTGGCATCATGCACCTCCGCATCCGAATGTGAAGTGCGATCGCGCCACTCCACTACAGAAGCATCAATGTCATCAAAAGGCAACTGACTCAATAATTCCACAATAGGTCCTTCCACACGGATGTACAAACCCGAATCCGGGAGGCGCAAGATCAAATCTTGATTTTCAAATTCCGCGTCAGAAAAAGGGTTCCAAAAATGTGCCATTCTATTGTTTAGAATGCATTACGAGATTCTAAAGGAATTCGTTACAAAACAATTGGATTAACTTCGGCTACTCAGTCTTGTCATCATGCCCTTGCAACTCAACTGCTTCGAAAGTTACCGTGCTGCACAAAAAGAAAGCACACAAAACCCGGCTCAATTCTGGTCGGAAATCGCTGTTCATTTTGACTGGCAACGTCCATTTACGGATGTGCTTTCGGGTCGGATGGACGATGGGTCTATTCGATGGTTCTCTGATGGTCAAATCAATATCACAACCAATGCCCTTGATCGGCATCTGAAAACAAGTGGGCATCAAATTGCATTGCAATGGGAACCCAATGACCCCGCTGCGGAAGGGCAATCGTTTACATATACTCAATTGCATCGAGCCGTATCTAGGTTTGGTAATTCTATGCGTTCTATGGGCGTTCAAAAAGGTGACCGTGTGATTCTGTACATGCCCATGGTTCCGGAGTTGGCCATCGCTGTTTTGGCCTGTGCACGTATCGGTGCTGTTCACTCCGTCGTTTTCGCAGGGTTCAGCGCACAGGCTTTGACCGATCGGGTAAATGACGCACAAGCTTCAATGATAATCACAGCCAATGTTGGGCTAAGAGGCACAAAAACCATCCCACTCAAAGCAACTGTCGACGAGGCCTTGAGAGGCAACACATCTGTGCAGAACGTAGTGGTAAAGCGCGTGACCTCTGCTGAGTGCGCCATGGAGCCATCCCGCGATGTTTGGTGGCAAGATGCAATCGACCTTGTGGACGCTGAAAAAAAATGCCCTGCTGAGATAATGAATGCAGAAGATTTGCTCTTTATCCTATATACATCTGGCTCGACAGGAAAACCCAAGGGAGTCGTTCATACACATGGAGGATATACCGTCTTCGCCGGATACTCCTTTGCCAATGTATTTCAATGCAAACCTGGGGATGTTTATTGGTGTTCTGCGGATATCGGATGGATCACCGGACACACCTATATCGTTTACGGTCCTCTGCTTCAAGGTGGTACCACCATCATGTTCGAAGGAATTCCAACATTCCCCGACCCCGGGCGTTACTGGGCAATTTGCGAAAAGTACAAAGTGACTCAATTTTACACAGCCCCCACTGCGATTCGCGCTTTGATGGCTTGTGGCGACGAATTTGTGGAGCGCTACAACCTTGACTCGATGCGGGTGCTCGGATCAGTAGGAGAACCGATTAACGAAGAAGCGTGGCATTGGTACCATCAAAAAGTCGGTCAGTCAAAATGTCCCATTGTTGACAC
>DDEH01000029.1:10917-29410 GCA_002336085.1 Flavobacteriales bacterium UBA1959
TGGTGGCAAACAGAAACCGGTGGCATTATGATCAGCGGCTTGGGAGACTTGAGTCCTCAAAAACCAGCGCACGCCGGCTATCCACTGCCTGGCATACATCCGGTACTTGTAGATACTGAGGGAAACGTCATCGAGGACAATGAAAAAGAAGGATTGCTCTGCATAGCCGCACCTTGGCCCAGTATGATCCGGACGACTTATGGAGATCATGAACGCTGTTTGAATACCTATTTCCGTCCATTTCCGGGACTTTACTTTACCGGAGATGGAGCCAAGCGAGATGCAAATGGGATGTATCGAGTGATTGGACGTGTGGACGATGTAATCAACGTTTCTGGCCATCGTTTTGGAACTGCCGAGATTGAATCTGCAATCAATCAAACGCCTGGTGTCGTGGAATCGGCTGTTGTTGGCTACGAGCATGCCATCAAGGGACAGGGAATTCAAGCATATGTTATCTGCGACCATCTGCCAGCAGAGTTAGCCCTTCAGGAAATGAAGCATAACGTAGAAAAGCAGGTAATTCTAGAGATAGGTAAGATTGCCCGTCCTGACCGAATTCTATTCGTTTCGGGCTTACCAAAAACGCGATCTGGAAAGATTATGAGGCGCATTCTTCGTAAAATTGCATCAGGCGACTTTGACCAATTTGGTGATATTTCCACCCTTTTGGACCCAGAGGTAGTCGATAACATCGTCACACAATTCAAAGAAACTTCCATTCAATGAATAAGCCGTACCTCCAATGGATGCATAAAATAGTCATCGGTTTTTGTGCAATGCTTTGCACACTATCGGGAATCGCCCAAGTAGACACTGAGTTTTGGTTCGTAGCTCCTGAGGTGTGGGCAAATCACGGCGACAGTCCTACGCTTCTTCGGTTTGCCACATTTGACGAAGCCGCAGTAGTGACGGTACAGCAACCGGCCAATCCCGGATTTCCCACACAAACCATATCAATTGAAGCGAACAGCGTCTCTTCCTTGAACCTTGCCGCATGGCTTTCCATCATCGAAAACAAACCCGCAAATACCGTACTGAACTATGGTCTGCGCATCACTTCGACATCTTTGATTCAAGCGTATTATGAGGTCAATCCGTCCAACAATTTGAACCCTGATATTTTTGCACTCAAAGGAATCAATGCCTTGGGCACTGATTTTCTCGTGCCCTTCCAAAACTACTTGAACAACAGTTACACCCAGTCCACCTCATCTTTCGATATTGTGGCCACCGAGAATAATACAACCGTACAAATCACTCCGAGAAAAGCCATTCAAGGCCATGCACCCAATATTACGTTTAGCATTTCGCTCAACGCCGGTCAAACATGGAGTGGTCGGGCCTCGTCCACATTAGCCAATCAGCATCCGTTTGGCACAATCGTCACTTCAAACAAACCCATTGCCATCACCATGAGCGATGATTCCGTAGCAGGGACCCCATATGGTGGTTGTGCTGACATCATGGGGGATCAGATTGTTCCAGTGTCCGTCGTGGGCACCGATTACATCGCTGTCAAGGGCAACCTAAATGGTCCTGACAAGGTGTTTTTCATTCCAACTGAACCCAACACGACCATTTCAGTAAATGGCAATGTGACAAGTACGCTGACGACAATGGCCTCAATATATACGCATACGCTGACTGCAAATTCGGCTTTTTACCAAGCCAGTGCTCCTGTTTACGCGCTACATATGACTGGTTTCGGGTGCGAAATAGGCGGGGCATTGTTACCGTCTATTATCTGCACCGGATCCCAAGAGGTTGCCTTTATCCGGTCAACCAATGAATTCATGGGGCTCAAGATTATAGTGCCCGCGGGTGGAGAGGATGATTTTGAATTCAATGGAAATCCAACCCTGGTATCCGCTGCCAATTTCTACAACGTACCCGGGACAGATGGCAGTTGGAAATACGCCAATATCACAGCTTCTTCGTTTGTCCCTCAACTGCAAGCCTCTCGCCTGTCCAATTCTACCTCAGAATTTCATCTTGGCATCATCAATGGAGGTGCATCATCAGGAACCCGATACGGGTACTTTAGTAATTATGGTCAGCAGGCTTATGCCATTGAAATCGAAGACAACACCGTATGCGAGGGCGATCCTGTCATTTTGGCCTCTAATCTTTTAAATGCAGCAACATACAATTGGACGGGTCCGAACGGCTTCAATGGACAAGGAAGTTCCATCGACCTCGGTGCCGTCTTCCTCGATGATGCTGGACAGTATTTGATCTCGGGATTTGTCGGAGGGTGCCCCATTGAAAGTGATTCCATAAATCTTGGGGTTTTCGCTATTCCCAGCCCACCAATAATCACAGGAACACCAAACTTATGCGAAGGTGAATCTCTCTGGCTATCTGCCGATAGTACTGGTCCCTTTTGGTACAATTGGAGTGGTCCAAATGGAGCACTCGCTAGCGGCGCAGACGTATATATCGAAACCACACAATATTCTGACTCGGGACTTTATTCAGTAATGGCCAACGACCATGGATGCCTTTCTGAACCGGATTTTTTCAATGTCGATATTATTGCTCAAACGCAGGCACAAATCAGCGATGTGCCATCATCCATTTGCACGGGAAGTTCATTGATTATAGAAACCGAATTCTCAGCAGGGTCAAGCTATTTGTGGACAGGGCCTGAAAACACGACCCTCGGCACCTTATCAGATATTCAACTCACAAACTTAACTCCAGGAGACTCCGGCTGGTATGTGCTCAATGGCGAAGCAAATGATTGTCCATTAACGCCCGATTCTGTGTGGGTGGAAGTGCAAGAAAATCCAGAATTAACTGGCCTTGACGCACCAAATTCCTGCCTTGAAAACGAGGCCATTTTCACAGCCACTGCCAGTGCTGAAGGCACTGCGTTCACATGGTTTAATCAGGCTGGCGAAGTATTGGGTGTTGGCAACCCTTGGGCCATACCGAGCGTGGACTGGAGCGATGCACAAAATTATTCCGTCATCGCGAATCTCAATGGCTGCGATTCCGAGCCTTTTGAGTTTTCATTCAATATCGTTCCTCCTGAAATCTTGGAAATTATTGACGGCAACGATCAGCCTTTTGATGCTGTGCAAATTTGCGAAGGAGAGTCCACAAACGCGCAAGCGGTGGGCCCTGCCCTAACAAATTGGGATTGGATAGGCGGCAATAATTTCACGTCGAATGCATCCGACATTAATGTTGTGAACGCGACTCCTAATGATAGCGGATGGTACGTTGTCAATGGCTCAGTTGGCACATGCCCGATGCTGCCCGACTCCTTCTGGCTTGAGGTAATCCCCACACCACTTCCTCCTTCCATCTATGGATTCGACGAAATCTGTGAAGGCACAGCTTGGGAAATTTGGGGCACACTGAACGGCCAAGGAACTTTGGAGTGGTACCATCCATATTGGGGAGAGGTATCGGGGAGCACATTGAGCATGGATTCTGTCCCGATGCAAGCAGATGGAATTTATGAAGCTTACGCCTTGTTCGAAGGGTGTCCTTCTGAAGTCGTTAGTGGAATGCTTGACGTCGTCGCATTGCCCGAGGAAATCATCAATTCTTTCGATGCCTTGACAGTTGAGCGATGTCCCGAGACGAACCCACTCCTAAACTTGCCGCAATACGATTTCGCGTACAATGTATCCTGGAATTTTATTGACGCCAGCGGCATTGTTACTCCAGCCGGCTCAGATCCTTTAATTTGGGTAGCTAATGATGGCAATTATGAAGCTTACATGACCACTGGTGCTCCATGCTTTTTAGATGCAACTGGAAATTTTGAAGTGGAAACAGTTTTGTGCGATCTGATTGTACCGAACGTCTTTTCGCCCAATCAAGAAGGTGGCAATGAACAATTTGTGCTTCCAGATCTTGCTTTCTTTCCAAACAGTACGTGCGCAATCTTCAATCGTTGGGGCAACGTAGTTTTTCAATCGACAGATTTTGGCAACTCAGCAGGATGGCAACCAACGCCTGCAGAAGCCGCTGAAGGAACATATTATTATCGCATAACAATCAACCGAACAGATGGAGACCTCGTCATTCTTGATGAAAACGGATCCACCACTTACACGGAACCGGGTGCAATTCAACTTACGGGAAGTCTGACGCTGGTGAGATGAATAAATCGGTTTCCACTCATTATTCAGTTGTATTGTTCGTGCTTGCAATTCTCGCATCCATTGCGTTTCATTTTGCACCTCAATTCGCATGGTATATCACTGGAGTCCTCGCACTGATCGGACTCACGCTTGTCGGGATTCCACATGGAGCGCTAGACGTTCTGACCCACACCTCACGAACAACTCATGTGCACCCAATCCTATTTTTGTCCACCTACATAGCAAGTGTCGCACTGGTCATTTGCGGTTGGTTTTTCATTCCTACAGCGACGCTTGCCTTTTTTTTGCTTCTGAGTGCCTGGCATTTTGGCCAAGCAGATTTCGAGTTATGGAAACTGAAGCGAGGCAGCATGTGCTGGGGAACCCTTTTGCTAATCATTATCCTAGGATGGCACCTCGAAGAGGTGAATTCTATCTTATCGGCTATTGGCGTTTCAGAAGCTGTTCTGTCTCTGGTGATCAAAGCTGAATTTTGGATAAAAAACGGCACCATCATTGGATGGATGATTGCACTGGCTCTTGCCATTTACCGACGAAAAAAACCTTGGTTTTGGAGCCTAATGCTTCTTGCATGCACACCACTTTTGCCTGTTCTCATTGCTTTCATGTTTTTTTTTATTGGACAACACAGTGTAGCAGGATGGATGCACCTGAAGCGTGGATTGAAGTTGAACGATCGCCAGCTTTGGATAAAAGCGGCACCGTTTCATTTAGGTGCTTGGGCAATCATCGGCGTAGGCGTATATTCGCTTGGGATCAATGAATCCCAAACATTCCATGCAACGGTCGGTTGGTTTTTTGCGTTTCTTGGAAGCATTAGCATCCCCCATATCGTTGAATCTCATCGCTTTATTCAAAACCTTAGAGAACACTCCTGATTCGATCAGCAGAAAGATACTTTGGTGCCTTTTATTGCCCTTTTATTTTTTATCAACGCCCCTCCAAGGAAGTGCCCAACTGGATACTGAATTCTGGTTTGTAGCACCGGAAGTTTGGGCGAATCATGGCGATTCCCCGATAGTGCTCCGATTTTCTGCATTGGACGAAGCGGCAGACGTAACCGTTGATCAACCTGCGAACACTGGGTTTCCTGAACAGAACATCACCATCAATGCCTCTGGCACAGCCACGTTGGATTTGACCGCTTGGCTCGGAATGATTGAAAACAAGCCCAGCAACCAAATTCTTCAGCGTGGATTGCGCATCGTCTCCAGTACACCGATCACGGCATATTATGAAGTAAATCACCCGGAAAACACGGACATCTTCACGTTAAAGGGGAAGTCGGCAATGGGTACAAGCTTCTACACTCCCTTCCAAACAAATCTCACCAACAATTTCACTCAATCTACTGCAGGAATTGATGTTCTGGCTACTACAGATGGAACAGAGGTCACAGTCATTCCGTCGCAAAATCTAAACGGACATCCTGCTGGTATTGCTTTTAGTTTCGAGTTAGAGCAAGGAGAAACGTACGGCATGCGTGCGAGCTCGGTGAACGGTCCTGGACACCCATCGGGAACTCTTATCAGCAGCAACAAACCGGTCACAGTAACAGTCAGCGACGACTCTGTGTTGAACGGCACATGCTGGGATATGATGGGAGACCAAATCATTCCTGTCACTGTTGCTGGAAATGAGCATATTGCCATCAAGGGCAACCTCAGTGCGCCGGACAAGGTCTATCTAGTGGCAACGGAAGATGGAACCACGGTTTCTATCAATGGCATGGAGGCTTGGACTTTAAATGCTGGTGAATCATACAGCCATACGTTGACAAGCATCACGGGATATTACGCAACCAGCGCACCCGTAATTGCCCTCCATGTGACGGGTTTTGGTTGTGAAGTCGGGCAAGCCATTCTGCCCCCCATTGCCTGTACCGGATCGAATGAAGTGGCATTTGTACGATCAACGTCTGAATTCTTTGGTCTAAAAATTCTGGTACCTACAGGTGGCGAGGGAGATTTTATATTGAATGGCTCCGCTGTGAATGTGGGTGCTGGATCGTTCTCCGATGTTCCTGGCACAGCGGGAGAATGGAAGTACGCCAATATTACTGCGACCGGTTTCGTTCCCACCGGATCAGCATCTAGATTGGAAAATTCTTCAGCCAAATTTCATCTCGGGATCATCAATGGAGGCGCAGCTACCGGAACTCGATACGGATACTTTAGTGCCTTCACAACATTCGAGCATGAAACGTTTGTAACCGATGATAACCTGTGCGAAGGGGAAATGGCCGAATTATTTTGCAGTCCCATTCTCAACGCCACGTATGATTGGACAGGTCCGAATGGATTCACCGACTCTGGCGATGCCATTGAATTTGGCCCCATCACTATGGCAGACACCGGTCTATACATTGTTTCTGGCACCGTGAATGGGTGCGAGATTTTGCCCGATACGCTAGAATTGCTAATCAATGAGCAGCCTGAGGCTCCCATCGTGATGGCCATTCCAGATGTTTGCGAAGGCGATAGCTGGGACTGGACTTCCTTGACAAATGCTGATGAATATAATTGGATGAACGAAGCTGGAGAGATCATTGCAATGGACAGCACAGTTTCTTGGACGAATGCCGGACTGGACGATGCCGGTTCCTATGAATTGGTCGTCGTCTCCAATGCATGTGCGTCTGCCGCAACCGCTTTTGAAGTGGTAGTGAACGAAACGATTACAATTGCCTTCAATTCACCTGTGGTATCCTACTGCTCAGGCACTGAATGGACTCTCAGCCCTGATCAAGTTCTAGCCGATACCGAATGGAACTGGACGCTTCCAGATGGTTCTGAAAATAATTCAGAGACACTCGCCTTCACGCCTATTGAGCTTACTGACTCCGGCACTTACAGCTTGGGGGGAATGAATGCGGGGTGCCCGATGATAAGCGGTTTCATTGAAGTGATTGTGGCAGAGCCAGAGGTGTTGGTGCTATCCGTTCCAGAATTCATTTGCTCTTCTGATGAGCCGATCGAAATCACTGTAAACGACTCATATCAAGGTTCTTGGGCGAGTACAAATTGTCCAGATTGTCTATCCGGAGACGGCTATTTCGATGCCTCAGGGGTAGAAGCAGGAAACATTGACATCACATACACATCAGACAGCCCTTGTGCGACAGATGCCATGGCTGAGATTGAAGTCATTTTGACTCCCAATAGTGACTTCGAAGATTTCACCGCTTGCGAAGGACAAGGTGAAGTGCAAATGGCCTCAGAAGAATCCGGTGGGATTTGGACGACTTCTTGTGGAACGTGCAGCAATGAATCTGGTCTATTCAATACGGAAATCGCTGGCGTTGGAACGTGGCAAGTCACCCATTCCATAGATGGGCTTTGTCCTGTCTTTTCAACGGGCTTATTTAATGTCACTGATAATCTGAATAGCGGATTTTCAGTCCCCTCCTCTTTGTGTGCGAATTCCCCCCTCGTCGAATTCACTGCCGAGTTAGCAGGAGGAAGCTGGTCAGCTTCCTGCGGCAATTGCCTCGAAAGCAATGGAATGTTCGACGCATCGGACGCATCCGTTGGAGAGACTTCGATCTCCTATTCGCTGCCCGGTGCATGTGGAAGCAATTCTGTCGAGAGTGTCTTGATCGTCCCGCTGCCCGACGCTCAATTCGAATTCAGCTCAGAAGGAAACTGTGCTCCCGCCGTCGTCAGTTGCGTCGCCGCTAGCAATCCCAATGCAATTGATTGTCAGTGGAGCGTTTATGGAAATGGTGCAACAACCGTGTATGACTGCAATCAATCATCATTTGAAATTACTGATTCGGGCTGCTTCGAGCTGAGCCATACGGTAACAGACAATTCCGGCTGCAGCAATACAATCCAAGCATCCGAGTTGCTTTGCTTGAACACTTCACCACTGTCTTCCTTTGAAATCAACCCGAGCACACCAAGCCTATTTGATGAGTTCATCGCAATCACTGCGAATGACATCACTGCTGGCAACACCTATAACTGGAACATTGGCAATACGATGCAGCTCGCGGGAGGAGAAATAGAATTTTCACTCAATTCAATAGGTCTCGAATCATTCGAAGTCTGTTTGGGAGTGACAGATCCACTCAACTGCACCTCCGTTTCATGTCAAACAGTTGCACTCGACGAAGGGATGACTGCCTTCGCACCCACAGCATTTACCCCCGATCAGGATGGCCACAATGAGGCCTGGAAAATAGTCTGCAACGATGCCGTCAAAAACTTTGAGTTGAAAATTTTTGATCGCTGGGGCAACATTGTTTTTGAGACCAAGGACAAGCAGGAATTCTGGTTCGGTAATTCGCGAGGTGGAACGCATTTTGCGCCCGACGGAATTTACTTCTACCGCGCTGTGATTCGGAACGTCAATTATGAAGTCCGAACGCTTGAAGGATCAGTTGTATTGATTCGATAATTCCTACCTTAACAATATGAAAGGAAACGCTCAAATGTTTGGTGTTCTTGTCTGCGTATCTCTCCTTTTCTCAGTGTGCGGTTGCCAAGTAGATGAGGGATCAGACAAAACGAGAGAAAGCTTCGCTTTGATCGAAAAAAAGATGCGTCCCGGCCTTTCAGATGCCTGGAAATGGTCATACCCCGACGACGTCTGGAGTGCCCAAGAAGCAGCACGCAAATGGAACAACGTGAATCGTTGGCTAGCGGACAACGAATCCACAAACAACAGTCGAATCATTGAAGGAGAATGGCGAACTGAGGGGCCAACGAACATTGGCGGTCGATTCAATTTTATTCGCCAGCATCCGACTGAGCCCTCAAGATTTTTCGCAGGCAGCAGCACCGGTGGATTGTGGATGACTCCAGGGGATGATGAGTGGTTTTGCCTAACAGAGAATCTGCCTGTGATGTCCAATGGTGACATCGTGTTTCATCCTGACAACCCCAATCGGATATTCTTGGCGAGCGGCGACCCTCAGATCAGCAGTTTTCCTCGCATTGGTGCAGGTGTGTTCCGCTCCATGGACGGCGGCGACTCGTGGGAATCAGCTGGGCTAGACAGCATGGGTGTCATAAGCAAGCTACTTTATTTGGACGGAGAATCTCCGGCATTGTTAGCAGGTGCAATGGGAAATCCCGCTATACCCGGCTCGAACCGCGGACTATTCAAGAGTGTAAATAATGGCTTGGATTGGAGTCAAATGCTACTGCCTAATGATTCTGCTGGCGTTACAGACATCATCATAGACCCAAGCACTGGTCACCTTTTTGCCAGCGCATGGCAACGCACTCGAACTTCAACGGAAAGCATCGTTTGGGGCCCACACTGTCGCATCTGGAAATCAACGGATTCAGGTGACAATTGGACCGTACTCGAAAATCCCTGGGGCGATGAAATACGCGGGCGGATCGGTTTTGCCGCTTCGAACTCGGGTGTTTACGCCCTCGTGGTCGGACAAGACAGTCAACTGGACAATATCTATCGCACCCAAGATGGAGGGACGACATGGGAGGCTATGATCTCGTCAGAAAACATTCCGGAAAATGCCTTGGGCGGATTTGGCTGGTATTTCTCAAAAGTTCGCATCAATCCATTCAATGACGAAGACATTTCAATCCTTGGGGTGAATATTTGGAACTCAATGGATGGCGGCACAACTTGGAACCTAATGGGTCCCGAATGGTGGACGTATGAATTGCATGCTGACAAGCACGATCTGCAATGGATAGGACCACAATCCTGCATTGTAGCAACAGATGGAGGACTCTACCGCAGCGATGACCACGGCATTTCTTGGAGCGACATCGAAAACATTCCTGTTTCTCAGTTTTATAGAGTCACTTGGAACCCACATAATACAGGCGTGTACACCGGCGGAGCGCAAGACAATGGGACCACTTCAGGCTCCTATCAGGAGCCCAACGGATGGACGCGAGATTTGGGAGGTGATGGATTCACCTGCATCTATCATCCGCAAAACAGTATGCTTCGCTACGCAGGATATCAATGGGGAAATTGGCGCTACAGCATGACAGGGCCAAACGAAGAGCCCATATGGAATGATTTTCTAGAAGGCATCGACGAAGATGACCGCGTTTGGTGGGATGCACCCTTGACCTATCATCCAGCTGAGCCGGAAGTGATGCTCACAGGAACGCAGCGTGTCTACCGCATGATGAATGCTCCTGAAGGATTCTGGGTACCGATAAGTCCTGACCTCACCCAGAATACAGAACCCGGATTATCGTACCGCTGCGTGAGTGCTATCGCAGGCTCCAAATTTGATGTCAATAAAATGGCCGCAGGCACGACCGATGGACGGCTCTGGATTACCCAGGACGGCGGCGAAAATTGGGAACCCATGGAGAATGGCTTGCCAGGGCAGTTTATTACCGATGTTGAATTTGACCCCTTTCACCCCGACTCAATATTCTGCACCGTTAGTGGTTACCGCAATGCTGACTATGAACCCTATATTTTTCGCGCCGCAATTGGAGAACCTTGGCAATCCATACAAGGCAATTTGCCCTCGCATCCCGTCAATCAAATTCTCGCGCTAACGGATAGCATTTGGGCGATAGCAACAGACGCAGGTGTATTTGCCACAGCCAACTGGGGTCAAGACTGGGAACCCGTGGGAGAATTGCCCATTATACCTGTGTACGACATCGTTGCAGACACGATTGCAGACCGACTGGTTGCTGGCACATTCGCCCGAAGTATATTGAGTTTCCCGCTGGATTCCATTGTTCCCATATTCACCAGCCCTGTAGATACGACCGGTCAAGGGATCGTAAGGCTCACTGGGTCATTGATTCGTGCTTTTCCCAACCCTGTCGATGACCGATTGAACTTAGAAATCGGTGAAGCATGGACGCAATGCACAGTCTTTACGAGCAATGGAAAGCTCTTGCTAGACCTGAACGAAAATAGTCCAGCAGGCCTATTGCTTCTCGATGCCTCGAATTGGCCTTTGGGAATAAATCTAGTACAGGTTCACTTTGCTTCCGGCAAAAGCGAAACCCTTCCTATTATTAAGAAATAGATTACCGTTGGCCAAACAGATTGCTATTGCACCCAAAATTTGGATGCATCAGCTGAGTTTGTGAATCGTAAGAGGTGCATGCCCGCGGAGAGACCGATAACGGGAATCTCATTTTGTCCCGGCATCCACACTCCAGATGACACAAGCTTTCCTGTGGCGTCAAAAATGCTCCACGGATTAATCTCGGTATTTCCATTCAACCATTGCACTTGGATCGGAGAGGTCCCGTTAATAAGGGTTGGGAAGATGCGAACATTGCCATCCAGCTTTTGCAACCATTCCTGCACATCAACTGCATTATATTCATAGGCCCCGCACAAAGGTTCGTAACCATCGCAAACCCAGCTCGAAGTAACGCTTGCGATTGTTCCGAGCGTCTGGAAGTATGCGTTAGCATCGCCTACATGGGCTACGTGATCCGCTCCCTCTAAAATGGTAAAGCAACTCGAGACTCCATTTTCTTCTGCCGCAGCATGTATGATGGAGCTTCCATCAACTTCCGCGATTGGAAATCCTGAAAGGGTGATCCAATCACTACCGAAAGGCACAGTGCCATCGGCGGTCCCATGCACTGAAACCAAAGGCACGTCACCTTCCGATATATAGTCAGCTGTTTTTAAAGCTCCTGCAACGTTGATGACACCCAGAACTTCAGAACTATATCCGGGATTGCCCGACTCCCCTTCCAAACCGCCTGCCATGCCCGGAGCTGTTTGATCAACTTGCTCTGGAATCTCAGACACTTCGTCCACGTAAGCCAAGTGCAAGCCCAGGAACGCTCCAGCCGAAACACCACCCATCATTATGCGATCAGGATCAATGCCCCACGGGTTCCCTTCTTCCGCTTCGGTCTTTCTAAAATACCGAACCGCGGCTTTGCCATCATGGTACCCCCTCCAAACAGAACGCACAAGGGAGTTGGAGATGTCAAAAAAATTATCAAGGCCCAAGCGATAAGTAATGGATGCTACGACGTACCCCATTCGTGTTAAATCCTGACACAGCGAAAGAACATCAGCATTGTCATTATCACCCCCAAGAAAAAAACCACCATGTGCCAAGATTATTAAGGGACGGCTTTGATTTGAATCTCCGAAAGGTTCGTAAATATCCACAACCAAGTTTTGATTCAAACCAGTCGAATTGATGGCGTTACCATAAACCACATCTAGAGTCACGTCAAAGCTTTCAAAAGCGGACATGAAGCGGTAGCGATTTCCATCGCAGTCATTCTGGGCAGAAGCCACTTGAAACGACACGCAAAGAATGGCTGCAAAAAAAAACAATTGTAACTTTATCATTTTTGGAGACTCATTATCAATCAATTACCCGAAAAACGAGCATTATGTTCTTGCAATATCCGATTAATCTTTGCTTCCCGACTATTTTGGGAGCCACTGTAGCATTCATCGTTGTCACGGCAACAGGATGCTCGCATGGAACCAGCGATGCTCAAGCCAAGTTGGAAACGCTCCAGATTCAAGCTATGGATGCATTTCAACTCGCTTTCTTGCCTGAAGCAAACAACGATTCTTTGCAACGAGCAGATGGGTGGAGTCGAACAGATGCAGGGCGTATGGTAACGAAATCATTCGAGCCCCCCTCTTTTCTCCACAATCCCAAGATCATCGTGAATCTCACACTGAAATCCGCTGGCGACCCCTGGGACAAGTCTGGTGCAATTGTTTTGATGCCAAACGATTGGGATGCTACTGTAATCGGAGATACTTCAAGCAGGCCTGGAATTTCACTCAATATGGCCACAGGTTTTAGTCCGCCATTGGAATTGCTTCGGTTCATCACGCCTTTTGGCGTAGGTCACTTCAGCCATAGTGAACCTTCAGACGAATACCGCCCCGTTTACATCCCTGAATGGGAGAAAGAAGTGTCCTGGCAAAACGACGTATCCCATTTGTGGAATGCAATGCGTGATTCGATAACAATAGGCGTTTACATCGATACATGGAGCCCTGATGGATATGAGTTGGATTTGGTCATCGACTTCATACAACAACCAGAACTCATATACCCCCGACCAACTACCCAAGTCTTGTCCCTTGCTAACACCACTAAATACCACTCCCAACAAGTCCCATTTGACGGCTTTGCATCGGAACCGCTCGGCCTCACATTCCATCTCAACAAGGAAGCTGCTAACGCCGAATTGCACTACATCGTAACTGGGCACGGAGGACATTCAACTGGCGATGAATTTGTGCCTTGTGAGCACATAATTGCACTCGACAACGATACAGTTTTTCAGTTTACACCTTGGCGGGATGACTGCGCAAGCTTTCGGCGATTCAATCCCTCATCTGGAGTTTGGACCGAGCGAACCTTTTGGCGGGGAGACAGCATCGATGAACGCATCGCCTCATCAGATTTTTCCCGCTCTGGCTGGTGCCCAGGAAGTGATGTACCCGCGTTGAAAATTAATTTAGGAACCATTGAAGCCGGCATTCATCAATTGACTTTTGATGTCCCCACGGCCCAAGCATTTTCAGATACAGCAATGAATTTCTGGAACGTTGCATCATACCTGACATGGGAGTCAGCTGAAGGCCTATAAATCATTGCTTTATTTCGATTTCTGACCGAACTTTGCGTCCGCTCCAATTGCGCGCCTACCTGCAAAATCGACGAAAACGAGCCGTCGAATTCGCAACGAGCAAAACCTGATTGAACATGGCAAAGATCATATATACACAGACGGACGAAGCACCTGCGCTAGCGACCCATTCCTTTCTACCTATCGTGAAGGCTTTCGCGGCAAAGGCAAACGTGGAATTAGAAACACGGGATATCAGCTTATCCGGGCGAATCTTGTCAGCATTCAACGATTTATTGCCTGCTGAACAGCGTGTAGAAGATGCGCTCAAAGAATTGGGCGAACTCGCCAAACGACCTGAAGCCAACATCATCAAGTTGCCGAACATCAGTGCTTCTGTCCCTCAATTGAAAGCAGCCATTTTAGAACTACAAAACCTAGGTTTCGCCCTTCCCGATTACCCTGAAGAACCTTCAAGTCTATTGGAAAAGGATGCCAAGATGCGATACGACCGCATCAAAGGTTCTGCTGTCAATCCTGTATTGCGAGAGGGAAATAGCGATCGAAGAGCACCCAAAGCCGTCAAGGCCTATGCGAGAAAGCACCCACACAGCATGGGCGCTTGGTCCGCCGAATCCAAGTCACACGTTGCGCACATGTCATCCGGCGATTTCTACGGTTCGGAAAAAAGCATCACGCTCGAAGATGCAACCGAAGTGAAAATTGTTTTCGTGGGAAAAGATGGAACAGAGCAAACGCTAAAATCTTCCTTTCCGCTTCAATCAGGTGAGATCATCGACACGGCTGCAATGAGCAAAGCACAACTGCGCTCATTTGCGGCAGACCAGATGGCCGATGCAAAGGAAAAAGGAGTGCTTTTCTCTGTGCACTTGAAAGCAACGATGATGAAAGTCTCTGACCCGATTCTCTTCGGTGCGTTCGTTGAGGTATTCTTTGCGCCTGTATTCGAATTGTTTGGAGCTGAACTTGCAGCGCTTGGTGCAGATACGAGAAACGGATGGGGAGATGTATTGGATAAAATCAATGATCTACCTGCAGGTCGACAAGCTGCTATAAACGCTGCAATTGAAGAAACTTATGCCTCTCGTCCAGACTTGGCCATGGTGAATTCGGACAAAGGAATCACCAACCTACACGTTCCATCAGATATAATCATTGATGCCTCTATGCCCGCTATGATCCGGAATTCCGGACGTATGTGGGACAAAGACGGCGCTCCAAAGGACACAAAAGCCATCATTCCTGACCGTTCTTATGCGGGCGTTTATCAAGCGACCATCGATTTTTGCAAAAAAAATGGCGCATTGGATCCAAGAACCATGGGCAGTGTTTCGAATATTGGTCTCATGGCTCAAAAAGCCGAAGAGTACGGCTCACACGATAAAACTTTCGAATTCCCCGCAGACGGCATCATCAATGTTATCGACAAGGACGGTTCGGTGTTATTGACACAAGAGGGCGAAGCAGATGATATTTTCCGGATGTGCCAAGTCAAAGATGCTCCCATCCGCGACTGGGTAGGTCTCGGTGTGAAGAGAGCGCGAGCCACAGGCAATCCCGCAGTTTTTTGGTTGGACTCCAACCGCAGTCATGATGGTCAATTGATTCAAAAAGTAAACGCCTACTTGAAAGACCACGACACATCCGGACTGGTAGTAGAAATCTTATCACCCGTGGATGCAACGCACTACTCTTTGGAACGAATCATCAAAGGAGAAGACACGATATCCGTCACAGGAAATGTACTTCGTGACTATCTCACAGATCTCTTTCCCATCCTTGAAGTAGGCACTTCTGCAAAAATGTTATCGATCGTTCCCCTGATGAATGGCGGCGGACTCTTTGAGACCGGCGCAGGTGGGTCAGCTCCGAAACACGTTCAACAATTGCAAGCAGAAAACTACTTGAGGTGGGATAGTTTAGGTGAATTTCTCGCACTCGCCGTGTCGTTAGAACATTACGCCGAGCACACAGGAAACTCGCAGGCACGTATCATGGGCCGCTGCCTCGACGATGCGACTACGCGATTTCTTGATGAGGACAAAAGCCCCACACGAAGACTCGGAGGAATCGACAACCGAGGTTCTCACTTTTACCTTGCAATGTATTGGGCTGAAGCGCTTGCAGAACAGTCAGATGATTCGGCACTCAGCAATGAGTTTTCGGCAATGGCTATCTCGCTCAAAGATTCTGAGGAAGCAATCATTGCAGAATTAATCGCTGTTCAGGGAGCACCGGCGGATATCGGCTCCTATTATCGCCCAGATGCCAAAAAGGCTGAAGCCATTATGCGTCCTTCCGCAACACTGAATCAAATCCTAGCCGACTGATCAGAAAACTGCCTCTGATTTAAGTTGAAGCAAATAAAAAAGGGATGGCCTATTCAGCCATCCCTTTTTTATTATGATCTGCCTCGATTTACTGGTAAACACGAACGTAATCCACGGCCATAAAGACAGGGAATTGCGTTGAATCATCAGGATTACCAGGCCAATTCCCTCCCACCGCGATATTCAGTATGAAGAAGAATGGATTGTTAAACGGGTAAGGCTCCCCCTGCATCATTGAAGGATTGATTGCAAAGTACAACTGATCATCCAAAAGGAATTTCACTTCATCCTCCATCCATTCCACAGAAAACACATGGAACTCTTGATCAAAATGATCTGGGTAGATTGAGACAGATGTGCCTTGGTGGGTCCAACTTGGCCAATCCGATCCCCAATGTGCCGTGCCATGGACGGTACCTGGCAGATGCCCCAGTAACTCCATGATATCAATTTCACCGCACGCAGGCCACCCCATATCGGCATAGTTTGCACCAAGCATCCAAATCGCTGGCCACACACCTTGACCCTTTGGCAACAGAGCCCGAACGTCGATTCTTCCATACTGATGCTCCCGCAAACCCACACTTTTGAGGCGTGCAGAGGTGTACGCATTCTCTCCAACTTTCTCCGCCACAATGAATAGCTTTCCGTCGCCGACAAAACTGTTGTTCGCATTGCTCGTGTAAGACTGCAATTCATTGTTTCCCCAACCACCGTTGCCCGAACCCAAATCATATGTCCAATTGGCGGGATCAATGAATTCATCATCAAACTCATCGGACCAAGTAAGCGTCATTCCTTCATATGACGATGCCGCGTCGTAGCCTTCGTCTGAAATAAAAATATTGGTGTCATCATTCCGCAATCCAACGTCAACCCTAGGCTCACCAATTTTAATGTACCCATTGACTGGATTCTTCAATTCCACCTGAAAAGTTTCGTCAGGCTCCAAGTATTCATCTGTTACCACTTGAATGGTTATTTTCTTTGATGTTTCACCCGGAGAAAAAGTTACAGATCCTGATGCAGCTACAAAATCTTCGACAGCGAGTGCAGTGCCCTCAATTGTTGCGTATTCAACAGAAACTTCTCGTGTGTTGGCAGGATTTATTCGAACTTCGACATCAATCGAAGACAATAATGACGTTTCAAAAACAGTCACGTCATTCGCCCATCGAATTTCCGAATTCACTTCCGGAATCGGCTCATTGCATGCCTCGCACGAAGTAAGCAGAAAGAATCCTGCTATGCCCAAGTATCCTAATGCATTCTTCATCATTCTTCCTCGTTCAGCAGTTAATCAGCTACAAATACAATGGTGAACCAACCTTCGCCTTGAATGCAATCGCCACCTTGAATAGGACCATGCAAAACGAGGCGGTTCTCTGTCAATTCAATGATATCGTAATACGGACCTGAATCCCAAACCCCCATAAATCCACACAACAATTCATCAAAAGCAGCAAGGCTAACCTGATCCTCACCGGAAGTACCGGCCCCCTCGGTGAGCAAGTAAGATGTTGGAGGAATGTCAAGTATTGTCTCGACATAGCCGTCAAACGGGTTCATCGTGCTCCCATTGTTGTTGTACAAATATGCTCCGTCCTCTGTGAATTGATAACGGTCATCCACCTGCCACTCAGTGTGGCCGTCAGCGGGAGAAGTATACCATTCTGTCGAATATGGCGCAGGTCCCACAGAAATCGCACCTGATTCATTGGACAATTTCCACGTTCTCTGGTTGTCGCATCCTGTGAGCAATGCTTTGGAACCTTCGCAAGGCAACTCCAATGTTTCATCAATAACAATAGTAGCATTGGCTGTCCCCATTCCTCCAGCTGTATGAACAGAATACGACAAAGTATACTCTCCTTCGACCGGGTAATACGTTGTGTCTGACGACTGATCTGATGTCAGACCATTGCCAAAATCCCAAAGCTGAAGAAAAGCACCCTCCACCGGATCAGCATTGACAGCGACTCGATTGAAATCCGTGCCAACAACTTGCCCCGTAGAATCAATTGAATCGATGAATTCCCATGAAATACTCGCAACTGGCGCTCCTGGCAAGGCAATGCCTTCTTCCTCAAAAGGCTTGCAACCTTGAACACATAAAATCAATGCAAATGAGCCCACAAGAGCAATATTCAGTGTATTATTCATATCAGTATCCATTGTTTTGGGTAATGCTGCCACCAGACAACGTGATCTCTACCTCTGGAATTGGGAAAACTTCATTTACTCCAGCCAAAAAGCCTGCATCCGCTAAAATTGTCGACGCACGACCTTGCCTGACCAAATCAAAAAAGCGATGCCCTTCAAGGCCAAGTTCTACACGACGCTCGTGATAGATTGCTTCCAACAAGTCGGGCCCTATTACATTTACAGGAATTGGTTGCAGAGAGACACGATTGCGCACCTCATTGACAAATAGACGAGCCGCAGCAGCATCGCCGAGATGATACTGTGCCTCCGCATGAAA
>DDEH01000029.1:29795-30903 GCA_002336085.1 Flavobacteriales bacterium UBA1959
TTGGGATCTCCAAAGGGCGCCTCATCGGAAGCGTTGATGAAGAACTTCTTGGTGTAGTACTCATGTGGCATTCCCGTGGCATCGAGTGTGAACTCACCCCTGTCCCCCATCTGATCCCCAACTTGGAATACTGAGGCGGCCAAACGTAAGTCGCCCGGTTCAAACTCATCCACAAAATTCTGTTCCGGAATGTTGAAACCATATCCTCCGAATTGACCTCGCGCTCGGGTGAAGACGTTGGTAAAAGTCCCTTCCAATTGATTGCCCCAGTTGCCCCCAGAAGCATTCATATATTGAATCTCCCAAATGGAACCCGGTCCGTTTTCTCCGGCTTCCGTAAAAATATTTG
Source organism: Flavobacteriales bacterium UBA1959 (assembly GCA_002336085.1). Classification (GTDB taxonomy): domain Bacteria; phylum Bacteroidota; class Bacteroidia; order Flavobacteriales_D; family Sanyastnellaceae; genus UA16. The sequence goes on from DDEH01000029.1 coordinate 30,145, forward strand.
CGTAATCGGGATCTAGAAAGTACTCACCTGATGCGACCACTTCATACGTTAGGTCCCGGCAGGGAGTCCATTCCAATTGATGTGCGTGAGCCTTCGACAACAATGCAGTTGCAGCTCCCCATGTCGCACGGCCAATCTCCGAGACAGAAATCCCACTGCGCTTGGGCAAAAACTGACGCGCAAACTCCAAATCGGTTTCGATCTGTGTCCAAACTTCAGCGGAAGGTGTCCGGGTCTGCTGGTATTCACTTGGGGCGAGATTGTTCAGGATCAGTGGCACATCTCCAAACATGGTTACCAGATTGAAGTACCAATATGCACGGATAAATGACGCCTCTCCGAGGTATCGATTCCTTTCCGTCTCATCCATATCAACATCAGGAATTCGATCAATTGCAAGATTGCAATAAGCAATGCCCCGGTATGCCACTTGCCATTCTGCAAGCACTAGCTTGCTTGAGGCCAAACCTTGAAAATTCTCAAACAAGAACAAATCGGGCTCATCACCATCACTGGCTCCTCCTTTGTGTGAATCGTCAGAGACGACATCGCCAAAGTACCAGCGGAAATGCGGCGCCAATTGGCCGCTACCCTGTATGTTCGTCACCTCCTGCTGCAAATTGTTGTAACAAGCAATGGTGGCAGACTCTGCATCTGCTGCATTCAAAAAGAAATTCGCTTCCGTCGATCCCACCAAGGGCGTTACGTCCAAAAATTCAGATTTACATGCCACCAACGAAATGGCAAAAAATCCAATGA
>DDEH01000048.1:0-1367 GCA_002336085.1 Flavobacteriales bacterium UBA1959
CCGTCAAAGGCACACCCGATGAGGTCGCCGTTGGCGTCCATGACCGGTGAGCCGGAGTTTCCGCCGGTGATGTCGGTTCCATGAATGAAGCAAACTACCAATTCCCCAGATTCGTCGGCATAGGGTCCGAAGTCTCGGTTGCGGATCAGTTCGTCCAACGCATCGGGAACAACAAATTCTGGATTGGAGTTATCTTTTTTCTCAAGTACGCCGTTGGCAGTTGTGATGAAATCGTAATTCACTGCATCGGCAGCTTTGTAGGGCTGTACAGCTCCATATGTAATGCGCATCGTACTGTTTGCGTCTGGAGCAATCGCTTGGTCCGAATCCATTTCGCGCAGGCCCTTGACAAGCATGCGATAGCCGCGATTGAATTTGGCTTCTGCTGGATTTGCCATTCCCGCAAAGTAGGTTTGAATAGCACTGTTCCCGACAATAATCGCGAGGTCCTTGTTCATCACTTTTTGAGAAGGACTGGCAATGAATTCAGCGCAACGGTCAGCATCCACTAAGAAGCTCTTAGCGTACATCTTGTCCGCATATCGACTGAAATCACCTTTGTACTTGTCTGCAACAAGTTCAAAGAACGAGGGGTGGAATGCGGGATCAATATCCTCTTGAAACTTCGTCATTAGATTGACGAAAAGATCGCGATCTGTGGATTGATCATATTCGCGGAAATGTCCATTGACGTATTCTGTCATTGCGCCTTGGGTGGCGGCTACTTCCTCTGCGTCTTCGCTGAATAGGCCGGCAGCCATCCTGTAAAACCGGAACGCGAACAGTGAGATGTCACAACCGATGAGCCCAGCCTCGAGAGCGTATACTTTGCCGCGAACAGAGGCGTCCGTTTCATCATAGTAGTCACTAATGAGTTCGAGGGTGCCTTCATACTCACTTAATCGCTCGGGAGTTTCGGTCATCCACTCATTGAAGCGAGCTTCCAAGTCTTGTTTTTTTGTCTGTACGTCCAATCGTTTGAGTCCCTTGGACTGGCCAATGTAGTACTTCCAGTAATTGGCGGTTTGTGCATATTTGGCGGCATATTGAATCCGAACAGCTGGGTCGGCATCCATGTGCTTCTTCATGGTCTGTAGTTTCAGGTCACGAACTTCGACCACGGAAGGGTTGTACAAGTCCAAGGCCTGTTCAATGCCCCAACTGCTGAGGAATCTATCCGTGCTGCCTGGGTAGCCCATGACCATCGTGAAATCATCTTCGGATACACCATCCATTGAAATGCGCAAGTGCCGCTTGGGCTGATAAGGCACGTTGGTTTCGCTGTAATCTGCGGGTTCATTGTCTTCGCCTGCGTAGATTCTGAGCATTGAAAAGTCGCCGGTGTGACGGGGCCACATCCAGTTGTC
>DDEH01000048.1:1782-4463 GCA_002336085.1 Flavobacteriales bacterium UBA1959
TCATTTCCGTAGTAGAAGCTCTTGAGGTCGAGCTCTTTTTCTCCGTCTGGGTTCATCTCTGCCATAATCGCCTTGCGGGCTTCACCAATGGCTGCATCGCGCTCATCTTCTGACATTGCGCCGGTGACTTCGGAAAGCATACGCTCGGATACATCATCGATTCGCACCAAGAAACTTATGACAAAGTCGTCAATATTTTTTTCTTGGTCCAATGCTTTGGCGAAAAATCCATCGGTTAGATAATCGTTCTCAGTAGAACTGAATCCTTGAATAGCATCGTATGCGCAATGGTGATTGGTCAAAACCAATCCCTGAGAGGAAATTACTTCTCCCGTGCATGATCCTCCATTGAGTCGAACGATTGCATCCTTCAGGGATGCGTTATTGATGTCATAGATTTCTTCAGCGGTGAGGTTTAATCCCATGCCTTGCATTTCTGCCATGGTGATCCGGTTCAGCATGTTGACGATCCACATGCCTTCATCGGCTTGTGTTGTCAGTCCTGGAAGCATCATTCCGATGACCAAGAGAATCGAGGTGAATTTTTTCATTTTATTCAATTTGGTTTTCAATCAATTGGAGCCCATTCAATTTGATCCAAGATCTCTTGAAAGGCACTGTACAGTTTATTTAAATTAGGCCCGCCATAACGGTTTTGAACACGTTTGCCACCAATTTCAGTAATGGTGGAGGGCAAATCGGTCACGCGCGGATTGTCGTATTCATTTGCAAGAGTCTCATATCCACAGGCAGTGGCTTCGGCATCAAGGGACTGCAAGAGCTTTCGGGCGAGTTTGGTGGAGAGTTGCCCTTGGTATTTCCCGGATTCCAGTGTTGAAAGCGGACCATCGAGAAAAGGGCGAGTAATTTTAAGATCGGTTGTATTGTCTTCATTCCAAGTGAATTGAAACGCCGTACATCGACCGAAACAGGCAGTTTTCTCGAAATGAATGGGTCCCATTCTTCCTGGGGAAGTCATTTGCGCCGTTCCGTTTACGGCCATTGATTTGTTGAGCAGCCGCTCCATGCGATGCATGGTGCAACTTGAAGTTCCAAAGGCGATTATGAACAGCAGAAATATTCTCCTGACCATCATTTTTTACGGCCTTTTCTAGTTTCCTTGATTTCCTTTGTCTTCAAGTTCTGCTCCTTTTGCATTTTCTCAAGGCGCTCTTGGAATCCAGATTTTTTCTTTGGCTTCGCCTTATTCTCCTCAATCTTTTCCCGGATTTTATCTTCGTCAATGAGAAACGCCTTGATGGCTAGCATTTGACCAATGCTGATTACGTTTGCCGCTAAGTAATAGAGGCTCAAGCCTGAGGCGAAACGATTGAAGAAGAAAAGCATCATGAACGGGAAAATCTGCTGAATTACCTTCATGTTTGGCATGCCTGCTTGTTGTGGCTGCGGGGGTTGATTGGCCATGGTTAACCGCATGTAAAAGAAGGTCGAAGCTGCCATCAAAATGGTAAAGCCACTGACGTGGGCTCCATAAAAAGGAATGGAGAAGGGGAGGTCCAATATGCTGTCGAATGCACCGAGGTCATCGGCCCATAAAAAGGATTGCCCGCGCATGTCAATGTTCGCTGGAAAGAAGCGGAACATGGCATATAGGATTGGCATTTGAAGAAGACCAGGAACGCAGCCGGCGAGTGGGTTCACACCTGTTTGACGGTACAAGGCCATCGTGGCTTGTTGTTTTGCCATCGCATCATCGCCGTGTTTCTCAGTCAGGGCATCAATTTCTGGTCGCAACACCTTCATTTTCGCAGAGGACTTGAAGTTCTTCCAGGTGATGGGAGAGAGACCAAGTTTAATAATGAGCGTTATGATAAGAATGATAATTCCCGCGGACATGAAGTACTTCGCTAAGAATTGATAAAGCGGGAGGATAGCATTGCGATTCACCCATCCGAAAATCCACCATCCGTAATCGATTATTCGATCGACTTCATCCCACGTTGTCGCCTCCAAAGCCCCTTGTTCGTTAGGACCAAAGTAGAAGTTGATCTCAGCGGAGTGTTGACCTCCTATTCGTTGTGCTTTTAGTGGAAGCAACGCAGCATATTCCATGGTTACCGTGGAATCCTCCTCGGGAACGACGGTCGTGAGCATGGATCCCACTCCGAAACCTTCCGGTGAGGATACGATGGCCGAAAAGAAATTCTGCTTGAACGCCACCCACTCGAGGCTTGTTTCGGCTTCAAAATCATCTGACCTGCCATCCGATAGGTAATCGCGGCCTTGGCCTTTCTCTTTGTAATAGATACTGCTGTGTTGCCGCTCCCATTCCAATCCTTTTTCATTGGCTACACCTTCTGCGTTCCAAGACAGAGCAAAATCTTCACCTATGTCATATCCAAAGCCATCGAAACTCACTTCTGAGTTGAGTTGAGGCCCCTCAAGGGTATGCCTCCAACGCATGATTTTCCCCTCGGCATTTGTACTCACCAAAGTCAACTCGTTCGCTGTTTGTCTTTCCACAGAAAAGTGAAATTCAGTCAAGGACAAGGGGCGATCGATTTCATTGAATTCAAACAATACACCTATGTTGCTTTTTGCAGGATTCCATAGACTCACTAGGTCTTCAGAACCGTAGCGCTTGTAATTGATCAAGGACGCTGAATGCGGCGTGCCACCGCGGCTGCTGAATTCAATGCTCACATCTTCATTGGCCAATA
>DDEH01000048.1:4853-5825 GCA_002336085.1 Flavobacteriales bacterium UBA1959
AGCATTGGGGCTACTGATCCGACGGATTCGGCCAGTGCCTCAGTATTTTCTTCGCGCAGCGAAGCTTGAAAAGCTTCCTCTTCGACTTGCAATAGACTGTCTTGCAGGGCGACCTCAACCAGAAGCTCTTGCTCGGCAATAGCAGCGTTTCGTTCTTCTTCCGACGGTGTGGAATACCAGATGTATCCGACATACAGAGCCACCATTAAGATGATGCCTGTGATTTGATTTTTATCCATGAGCAAAGACGAAGTTAAGGTGAATCAAGGGGAAGTTTGTGCGATTGTGAACTGAGTGTTCACCATTGTTCGTGCCCGGGAGCTAGCCAGATATTCTTGCTTTTCATGAATGATTCCACAATGTCGCGAACGCATCCTTTTCCACCTCCTTTGTCACTGATGTAGTCGCACGCGTGGAGTACTTCGCTTGCTGCATCAGCTGGACAGCAGGAAAGTCCAACTTTCCGGAGGACGGGGAGGTCGGGCAAATCATCTCCTACGTATGCAATCTCATGCAAACCCAGGTTCATTCGCTCGCAAATTTCCAAGAGTACTTCCATTTTGTTATGGCTTCCCATGTGAACTTCTTGGACACCTAAGTAGCGCATGCGCACACCGACACTTTCTTCCTTTCCTCCGCTGATCAGAGCAATCGGTATACCTTGTTTGCAGGCCCATTGTATGGCAAATCCGTCGCGGGCATTTGCCGAGCGAAGCATATGTCCTTCTGTGGTAATCAATATTTGTCCGTCTGTAAAGACGCCGTCATAATCAAACGCAAGCAGTTTGATTGGGTTAAGTTGTTCGTTGGTAAGGCTCATTGCTTCTTGTTCTCCGGAGAATGGTGAAAGGACTGAATGCTCGCGTTAAGGGCGGAATAGACTGATTTAAATTCGGGATGTTGGTCGAGGAGCTCTTGGTGCGCATCGATGACCGTTTGATCCTTTCGGATGGACGGACCGGTTTGATGCAT
>DDEH01000048.1:6211-33762 GCA_002336085.1 Flavobacteriales bacterium UBA1959
AATTCCCAAGAAAGCCCCGCCCTTTCACAAAGTTCTTGTGCAATAGCAAAACAGTGGTTGGTGAAATTTGCTGCGAAGACTGCAGTAATATGCGCTGTTTGCCGTTCGAGTTCTGTCAGGACATGCATTTCGGAGGCAATGAGATCTGCAAATGCAGTTACGACCCCAAGATGCTCAGAATCGCAAGAGATTGCCATGGGAAAGCTTTGGTTGGAATCGTTGGTTCCAGGGACAATGCTCTGAATAGGCCAAAGAACGGCACCGGGTGTTTTGGGATTGGGCAAGCAGCCACTGAAGTGAATAAAAAATGGGCCTGCGGGCAATTCAGCGATGACGTCAAAAACAGCATCGTCAGAAGTGGCAATGAGCACAGCGTCAACACGAGAAGAAATGTCTCTCGGTTGGGAGACGATTGTAGCATCGTTGGCTTCAAAACCTTCGGGCAGGACTCCGGACCGGTTGCAAAAGACGGCGATGTGAATTCCTTGCCTTTGCCATGCGTGGCCAAGCGCATTAGCTACATTGCCATTTCCTATCAGCGCTACCGTTCGAATTTCATTCATCGCTGAGTCCGCTCGATTTTGGTGCTGTTGACTTGTTGTCCCTTTTCCAACGCGCGAAAACGGCCATCCCAGATCCAATGGCCATGATGATACACCCCAACCAAAGCACATTAATAAGAGGGAAGAGCACAGCTTGCATAACGACGAAATCACGTCGTACGGAAATGTGCTCCCAAATGGTCATTTCAAGCGTCTCCTGTTGAGGATTGAAGGTTTCGATACGCATTTTGATGCCGTAATCATCTGCCTCAAACATATCGGGGACTACTAAGCTATCTCTGACGATATAAAGTGGCTCATGCTGGGACCGCATGTCCTTGTTTTTGAGCTGTACACATGCTGCAATCGCCAAGTCTTTTGTCAGCAGACCTCGGTTTGGCTTTTCAGAATCGTCTATGGCTCGCAGACTATCTATTGTGAGCAGCGTATGGCCAATCAGCATACTGTCGCCCACTTGAAGGGTATGACTGCGACCGCCCATCCAGCCTTCCTCATCTGTTTCCGGCGGAGTAACTCGTCCCCATTTGATATGGGTGTATAAATCACGGTGCAGCCAATGGCGTGTATCGGGTTCGGGCGCATTGCCCATTTGTTCATTGAGTTGAATGCGTGGCTCCAGCGTAAACTGTTTTTCACCCGGCACTCCAGACTCCCATATTCGAGCGGTTTTGGCCTGACGTTCATTGGGAAAAGGAATGAACATCCAATGGTCCTCCATGTCGTCCGTAAATTGCTCAGAGGCCTCATGGTCTTCCAGCGCTTCGAAAACCATTCCGTCGAAAAAGACAACTTCACCCGGTTCATAGACCCGAGGCTCCTTATCGAAGTAATCCATGCGAAACTTGACATGTATGCCTTCGGTGTAGCGGTCGCGATAGCTTACGAAATATTCCCCGATGTTAAGCGTGTCACCTTCCATGATGAGCAAATCTTCCCGATTATTTAACTCTTCATTCAGTGTGCTGATATCGCCAATTTGATTTTTGGAAATGATGTTTTTTTGGCTTGTACTCAAGACAGCTCCAAAAATGACCAGTCCAAAACCAACGTGGGCGAGAGGTGATCCAATCTGCCTCCATTTTCCTTTTCCCAGTTGAATGATGTAATCCGCATTTGATGCCACCGCAAACAAGGCCGCAAATAACAATGCCACTCGAGGAACTTCCCACCATTCGAATGAGAACTGCCAGAGCAAAATGCCCGTGAGCAACATACTGACTAGTATGGGAAGAAAGATTTTCTTTAGAACGTTACCAATATTAGTGTGCTTGTATTTCAGCCACTGAGCAAAGCCTATGCCCAGCATGATTAATACGGCCAAAGGCACTTGGACAAGGTGGTACGTTTGGTCGAAATCAGTTCCGGGTGCGAGGTTGTGCTCGCTCAAGTCACGGAGCAAATCACTGTTCCAGGATTCGCCAAGACTCGCTAAAGTGCCACTCCAGGGCTCCAGGAAATGATTAAAAACTGGCAGGCTAGTCTGCCAAGTAATGTGCGCCGCACTGACCAAAAGAAGCAAGGCTCCTACAAACATCCAGAAATCTCGGCTCCACACCGAATCTTCTCCTTCTGTCCGCTCAATGTCTGTGCGGTAAGCCTTTATCCCAATCGTAGCCATGAGCAACAGGAATAACGTTAGCGTCTCAATGGCATAGCCCTTAAAGCATGCCAGAGCGAGCGTAAAAATGGCAAATAGTGTCCATCTGCGCCACTTGCCTGGACGCAAAAGCATGATGTGTCCGAGCGTTACAAATGTCAAGAGATAGACGAGTAGCTGTGGCAGGATACCGCTGTCAACGAAACTGTGCACGGAGGTGTCTCCGAGTATTCCTGATTTGGTCAGGAATGTGCTGTACAAGACCAATAAAAAAGACAGGATGAGGAAGTAATAGGTGGTGAATAGGGCCAAGGGCTTTTTTCGGTTCCTGTTGATCAGAAGGAGGTGTCCTCCCGCGACGCTCATGATCCAAGGGACCAAGGAAGAGTTTTCCACGGGGTCCCAGGCCCAAAATCCACCGAAACTGAGTGCTTCATATGCCCAGGCACCTCCCATTAGGATTCCGGTGCCCAAGATGCCAATGGTAAAGAATGACCACCGCAGTGCGGGGCGCATCCAGCTGTTGTCGGTGCGATTGGTAAGGCCAGCGATGGCATAGGCAAAGGGAACGGACGTGGCGGCAAAGCCCAAAAAGAGTGTGGGAGGGTGGATGGTCATCCAGTAATTCTGGAGAAGTGGGTTGAGCCCTTGACCATCCTGAAACAGTGGGAAAGCGGTCAAGTAATCTGCGCGTAGTGTCCAGGGCAAACCTGCATACTGTGGGGCATCTCGAAGGAGCAAGAAGGGATCCAGACCAAGCTGAAAATCGCCAAAATAGATGCCCAGAATCATGGACGTAAGAAATACTTGAATGCCGCTTAGTGTGGCCATGGTAACTGCAGTCCACTTCGTTTTTTTTCGCAGCAGAATAAGCCCCAATACATTGTGCCAAAACATCCATAAGAGGAACCCACCCTCTTGACCACCCCAGAATGCACTTAGGATGAACCGCATGGGCATCGCGTTGTTGAGGTGCTTCCAGATGTATTGAAACTCATACCGATGAAAGCCAAAGAGAACAAAGACTAATGCAATGACGGCGAATGTGGATACTGCATGCAACTGAAAAGCGCGCTTTCCCCATTCATTCCAGCCTTGGCTAAACGAGATGACAGCTGCAACTGCAGAAGCAAAGGCCAAGGCCACTAGAAATCGGCCTGCCCATGCGAGCAAAGTCCATTCTTGAAGGTAGTCAATGCCCATTACGAAGTGGATTCATCCGTCTCAAGGGAGAGGACGTGATTGCTTTCGTTGTATTTTGAAGGACATTTCATGAGCATTTCTGTTGCATGAAATTCGCCATCGACCATCGCTCCATAGAGATCAATAGATTCACTATTTTCAAGACCCGTAGGCTTTGCCTTCTCCAAAATTACCTTGCATTTCGCACCCGATTTATCTTCCATATGGAAGACTGTTTTGGTGGGGTCTACAATGGGGTCATAAATAACAGGCTGCTCACGGACAAGTGTGCCTGAGACTTTGCATTCTTCTCCGGGAATGTTCGCCGCTTGTGCAAAGCCAACTGAACGGCTCGTGCTGGTGAACGTTGCAATGAAGGTCCCCACGAGTATAGCGACGAGCAATAAGCTCATGATGTGGCTTCGTTTCATTGCTTGTTCGATTCTGTCGGGTTGAGTAAACGCTCCATTTTTTTCAAGCGCGCTTCCGCGCGCCACATCCAAATTCCAAAGCCAACGAGCAACATAAGCGTCACAGCCAACACGACCAGTGCTTTTCCGCTGCTGAAAAACCAACCTTCAAGTGGATGCGTCTGAAGCAGGATAGGTGTCAATCCAATCATCGTAATTGTTTGTTCAAGCGAGTGAAACGCAAGTTGATGCGATACATCCAAATGCCAATGAGAATCCACCCCAAAACGGCAGGGTAGAAGGCGGCTCGTAATGCACTGTCCAAGTCATAGGAGTTGAATCCTGGATTGCCTCCTTTGCCCGGATGAAGGCTTTCCGAAAATCGGGGAAGTACCATGAGTAAAATGACAAGAATGATGAACGCAAATAAGTTGTATACCGCACTGAGGCGAGCCCGCAGCCGCTCTGACTCCAGGCTGTTCCGCAGCACCATGTATCCAGAATAGACCAGAACTGTCACCAAGGCTCCGTTTAACTGTGGATCATCTACCCACCAGGCACCCCACGTAAAACGAGCCCAAACGCTGCCTGTGGTCAAACCAAGGAGTCCGAAGAGCAGTCCAACTTTGACCGCTGCTTCGGCTTTTTCGTCTTCGGCAATGGCTTTTGGAGTAGCAAGTTGACGTATCGAAGCTACGAAAGCGATTCCCATGAGAACGAACATGGTGAACCACATGGGTACATGGAGCATCAAATTGCGGATGGTTTCGAGAATACTTGGTTGATAGGGGAAGTGAAAGGGAAGGTTGGGCTCTGCTTCGACAATGGAAACCTTTGGAAGGACTATGGATTCATCGACAAACCTATCTGAGAGAAATAGACCGTTTTCTAAGAGGAGTGTGCCGTCGATCGGGTGGTTGATCAACACATCCCAAGACTTTGATGGCAAAGAATAGGGCAACGATAATCCAATCCGGGCATGCGTGTCGTCTAACACCTCAATCACGTTGAGCAAGGCAAGGTTCTTTTTTGAGCGAAGAATGACCTGCAATTGCTCCGGATCTTCGCTCCAGTGGGTTCCAAATCCAGTAAGATGATACTCAAGGGCGTTGCTGCCCAGTACCACTTCATTGGTGTTCTCTCCTGTTTCTCGTAGTTCGAGCAGACCAGGCCCCATAGGGACAGCGAATACCATGATTAATACATACGCAATGAGCGCGAAGCCTGCGGTTTTCCAAATGTTTTGAGCCATCGGTTTTTAATCACTCCAAAGATAGGGGAAGAGGATGTAGCCCAAAGCCCCAAAACCGGCACTTAATGTCGCCAAAAAAAGCAAGTTATGCGCGGTATCGAGGAATGCGACTCCATTCAAGATTTCCATTCCGTATCGTGTAGCGATTAGGATGACTGGAATGATCAATGGAAGTCCTAGGACTGCAATCAATCCAAAACCACCATTTGCCCTAACTGCCAATGCTTGAATCATTGCAAGCAGTGAAGCCATCGCCATGGCCGTGAGTTGCATGCCTCCAAAAAAAGCAAGCCCCTGGTTTCCAGATAAGTGCTCTGTGCCGAGAAAAAGTGTGAATGCCAGAAATACGATACAGGTAAGTCCACAAAGGAGAAGGCAGAAGAAGGTAATGCGCGCCAGTATCCATTCATGGGGACGCACGACATGGATGAGGTAGTTCCGCATTTCAGGCGAGTCGTCTGGCCAAGATTTTGACACGGCGTTGAACGCTGAAAACAAAAGGACGACCCAGGCTAGGGCATTCCATGCATCGGCATCGGCTCGAGATCCTGCGACTTGGTAGCAGGTGTATACCGCGGCAATAGCAAATAGGACGAGTCCAGCCAATCCGTTTTTTTGACGCAACTCCATTTGAAATGCGTGCCGTGTTAGGTAGACGTATCGTGTCCATGATGATGCCTTGCGGCTCGAGGGAGAACTTCCGGTCATGGATCAGTCATTCAAGTTTAACAAGTCCATGGGTTTGGCGATGGCTTGGAAGAGTCGTGCCATATTACGTGCATCCTCGATAGCTCGGTGCTGCGTGCCGCTGTAGGATAGTCCTTCCAATTCCATGGCATTTTTGAGTCCGATTTGATTTTTACTTTTCTTCCATCGGCTGTAGTGGTGCTGCAGGCAAGCGTGGTAGCGCAACCAAGGCAGTTCCATTTCGTGGAGACGACTGTCGTTGAGCAATTGTCGTTTGTCAAATTCTCCCCAACTCATGAGGACGGTTCGAACTTCCCTAGGATTCATCCAGTCCTCGAACGCCTCAACGGCCTCATCGAACTGCGGAGCCCCCTCAATGTCGCGCTGCGTAATGCTGGTGAGTTGTGTGCAAAATTTGGAAATTTCTGGATGAAGCAACGGGCGAATGAAAAGGCAAAATTCGGAGATTATTTCAAGGTTTTCATCTACTTTGACCGCGCCAATTTCTATGATTTCCACTTGTTTCGGCGCTCGGCTTCTCCAGCATGTTGCCTCGAGATCGTAGATGATAAAGTGCCGCTGGTCCATGGGAACAAAGATAGGGACTGATGATCAGTGTTTCGGCTTAAAGTCAAGAGGTTGGATGCAAACGGTGGGTATCTTCGCACATGATTCAGCCCCAAAAACTGGTCGTTTTATCGGGCGCTGGTATGAGCGCCGAGAGTGGTATTCCAACTTTTCGAGGAGATGGGGGACTCTGGGAAGGCCAGCGTGTGGAAGACGTCGCTACGCCAGAGGCATGGGATTCCAAACCTGAATTGGTGCGCAGATTCTACAACGAACGTCGAAAACACCTCATGCATTGCCTGCCCAACGCGGGTCATGAGATTATCGCCCGATGGGAAGCAAACTGTGAAGTTCAAATTATCACTCAAAATGTCGATGATTTGCATGAACGCGCCGGTTCAAGTGCTGTGTTGCATTTGCATGGTGAATTGATGAAGGCGCGCAGCCTTGGACCTAGCGAAGCCGTGACGGAAATGACGAAATGGAAAATGAATGCTTCGGACCAATGTTCTGAGGGCTTTGGCCTTCGGCCGCACATTGTTTGGTTTGGCGAGGAAGTGCCAGCCATGGATCTTGCCGTGCCCCTCGTGAAATCTGCGGATTGCTTGGTTGTTGTGGGGACTTCGTTGCAGGTATACCCTGCAGCCCAGTTGGCTTACATTGCCTCGCCTGGTGTTCCGATTCATTTGGTTGACCCGTCAGCAGCATCGCTTGCACTGGAACCAACCTATCGTTGGCCTCACAACGCGTCCAAAGGGCTGGCAATGTTAGATGCAGCATGGTTCGGATAGCACTGAATACCGATCACATCGTTGCCATTCCACTAGTCCGCGTGCCTCCGTTTTTTCCAATTGGTGGATGAGGTTGGACCATTTGAAGAAACAGACTGAACTTTGTTCGGATTGGATTTGCCAATGGTGGCAACCACAAGTTGAGCGAGCTCAGCGTCGTTTAGAGATGTGTTTCGATCCAATACGCCCTCTTGAAAATGCTCTTTCACGAAATGGGTATTAAAATTACCACTTCTAAAGGCAGCGTGTCCGATAGCGAATCGGCCGAAATCCAAAGTTGTTGATACCCCGGTTATTTCATATTCGTCGATGGCCATTAGGGCGCGTTCGATGGCAGTTTCTCTGTTCTGTCCATGCACAATAAGCTTGGATAGCATGGGGTCGTAATGAATCGAAATTTCTTGGCCTTCTTCAACGCCGTCATCCACACGAATACCAGGTCCTGTTGGGGGCATGTAGCGGTCTAGGGTTCCTGTGGTGGGCAAGAATCCGGCACGTGCGTCTTCGGCGTAGACACGCACTTCAATGGCATGGCCGCGGATTTCGAGATCAGATTGCTGGAATGGCAAGGCATGTCCTTCTGCGATTCGGATTTGTTCACGCACCAAATCAATATTGGTGATGCATTCCGTTACTGGGTGCTCGACCTGCAGCCGTGTGTTCATTTCCAGGAAATAAAAGCGGTGTTCGTCATCCAGTAGAAATTCTACAGTTCCAGCACCTTCGTATTTGCAGCTTTTTGCTACTTGAATAGCACATTTTCCCATTTCTTCCCGGAGTTCAGGCGTCAGTGCAGCCGATGGTGCCTCTTCAATGACTTTTTGGTGCCGTCTTTGAATGCTGCATTCACGTTCAAAAAGATGAACGCAATTTCCATGGGCATCTGCCAGTATTTGAATCTCGATATGCCGCGGTGATGTAACAAAACGTTCGATGAACACCGAGCCATCTCCAAAGGAATTAATCGCTTCCGAAACTGCACGTTCGAGCGCATTGGGCAAGTCGGACATTTTCTCCACAACGCGCATGCCTTTTCCTCCGCCTCCTGCACTGGCTTTTATGAGAAGGGGGAAGCCAATGTTCTCGGCGACCTCTTGGGCTTCCTTGACGTTTTGTATCGGATGATCTGTTCCAGGAACAAGTGGAACGCCAAAAGGCTTGACTGCTTCTTTTGCAGCTAGTTTGGACCCCATGGTTTTTATGGCGAAGACTTGTGGGCCAATGAAAGCTATGCCAGCAGCACGCACTGAGTTTGCAAATGCCGCGTTTTCAGACAAAAAGCCGTATCCCGGATGGATGGCATCTGCATTTACGGATTTGGCAGCTTCAATGATTTTGGCGCCAACTAAATAACTCTCGGAGGAGGGGGATGGACCGATGTATATAGCTTCATCGGCATAACGGGCAAATGCAGATTCTCGATCTGCGTCTGAGTATACCGCCACGGAGCGGATGCCCATTTCTCGCGCTGTTTTCATTACGCGAAGGGCTATCTCTCCTCGGTTGGCAACTAAGATTTTGTGGATCGGTCGGACGGTAGTGGCATTCATTGCTGGGGGCTCATATCCGATAAGAAAGATGGGGCAAGCGATTCCTATCGCACCGCTACAACCGTTTACCCTTGCTACCTTCCGATCCTGGGGGAGTCAACGGGAGCTGGTCGTAAGAGACTTGCCCCATGCAAAGATACCATAGAAATATTGGCTTGTGCTACCTTGCGGTCATGAATTTGAATGAGAACGCCTTGAACCAAGGAGCCGCAGCCGGCGGTTTGGTGATCGTGATGAAATTGATAGCTTATTTGATCGGGGTCGAGGCCTATTTGGGGACATCGGTTGGTTTGGGTTCCATGGTCTTTATCATAGCAGGCATGTGCATTTCTTGTATTGCCACGCGAAAAGCGGATGGGCACCTGCCTTTTCGTGCTGCATTTTACACGGCGTGGTCAGCAGCGGCTGTCTCTACTTTTCTTGTGTTTGTTTTCGAGGCGGTGCTCTTCACTTTTGTTGATTCGCAGATGGCTGAGAAGGTTCTTGATTTCACCATGGAAAGCATGCAAGCCGATTTGTCTGGACTTGCCGACTTGCCAGAAGCACTCATAGAGGATACCAAATCGAGCATTATTTGGTGGTCTGGAGCTTTTGGGAAGGCATTAGGATGGCTTATTGGACTGATTTTTTGGGCCGTTCTTGCGGCCATAGTTGGCGCAGTATTGAAGCGTGAAGAACCCAATGCGATTCATTGAAACCATCAGTCAATTAGTGCCGTAAAAAGGATACCATGAGTATTGAAAATCCCGACATAAGCCTTGTTGTCCCCTTGTTTGACGAAGAGGAGAGCCTCCGTGAGTTGAAGCAATGGATTGATGTCGTCTTAGAAGGAAGGACCTACGAAGTTATCTTCATTGACGATGGAAGCCGCGATACCTCTTGGCAAGTGATTCAGGATATGGCCGAAAACGATCCAGAACACGTTGTAGCCATTAAAATGGCCCGCAATTATGGCAAGAGTGCAGGTCTGCACACGGGCTTCCAGGCGGCCATGGGCAAAGTAGTTATTACGATGGATGCTGATCTTCAGGATTCTCCCGAAGAAATTCCAGAACTGGAAAGAAAGATTATTGGAGAGGGGTATGATATGGTGAGTGGTTGGAAAAAGAAACGTCACGATCCTTTGAGCAAAACGATTCCAACACGGCTGTACAATGCGGCGACAAGGATGGTCAGTGGCATCCAACTCAATGATTTTAATTGTGGCCTCAAAGCATATCGATTGGAAGTCGTGAAAGCGATTGAAGTTCAAGGCGAAATGCATCGTTATATTCCGATATTGGTTAAGAATGCCGGGTTTGATCGCATTGCAGAACAAGTCGTTCAGCACCAAGCGAGGAAGTACGGGTCCACTAAGTTTGGATTGGAGCGTTTTATGAATGGATTCCTAGATTTGTTGACCATTGGTTTCATGTCGCGTTTTGGTCGAAAACCCATGCATTTTTTCGGAGCATTAGGAGCACTAATGTTTATCATCAGCTTCGTTGGTTTCAGTTGGATTGCCTTGGGGAAGTTGTCCACCATTGTGCAGGGAGACCCCTCTCGCAATATCACAGAGATCTCAGCGTTTTACGTTTCTCTTACGGGGATGATTATGGGGCTTCAGTTTTTTCTAGCTGGATTCATTGCGGAGATGTCTTCTCGCAATGACAGCAGCCGAAGCGATTATAAAATTGCTGCCAAAATCAACCGCCCCCACTAAGGAGTTGATGGATTCCATGTTTTGCTGGAATTGGCTCAATGATCGGCTCGTCTTTGGGGATGGTGGTCGTTTGCCATGGCAGACGTTTTCTCTGTCTCATGCCCATGGGCATCGGCTGAAGTCAATCAGAAATAACGCCTGATCCGATGCATTCATTGCCGGAATACCATGCGGCAAATTGACCGGCGGCGATTCCCAATTGTGGAGACTCAAAGTCGATAAATATGCCATTGTCAATCCTTTGAATCTTTCCCCGTTGTAGAGGCTGTCGGTAGCGAAATCGAAACATGTAGACATCGCTTGATTCTCCATTCTCCAGCGCCAAATCGGCTCGGATCCAATGGGTTTCGCTGACTGTCATCTTCAAGGCGGACCGAATTAACCCGGGATGACGTTCGCCTTGTCCGACATACAATACGTTTTCAGTCACATCCTTCGCCAAAACAAACAGTGGTTCCGCTTTGCCTCCAACATTCAATCCTCTTCGCTGGCCTACGGTGAAAAAGTGAGCGCCTTGATGCTCTCCGATGACTACGCCGTCTTCTTTCGCCCATTGAATGGGGGCAGCTTGTTGCTCTAAATTTGGCGCTTCTGAGATGAGCTTATGATGGTTGTTGGTGATTTCAATGATTTTGCCAGTTTTGACTTCGAGCTGCTGCTGCAGGAAATCAGGCAGTCGCACCTTGCCGATAAAGCAGAGGCCTTGGCTGTCTTTTTTGTCTGCTGTAGGCAAGTCAATTTTCTGCGCCAATTTGCGTACTTCGGGTTTTGTTAATTCTCCAATGGGGAAAAGGGCTGTGCTCAACTGTGCTTGATTCAATTGACACAAGAAATAGCTTTGGTCTTTATTGCCATCGACTCCTGCGAGTAAGTGATGGACTTCAGCTCCGTCAATGATTGATGTGGTTTTTCTGCAATAATGCCCGGTAGCTATGGCCTCGGCTCCGATTTCTTGGGCGGCTTTTGCAAACAAATCAAACTTAATTTCTCTGTTGCACAAGACATCGGGATTAGGGGTGCGCCCTTGCTCGTACTCCGCGAACATGTAGTTCACAATACGTTCCCGGTACGCTTCGCTCAAGTCGAGCACTTGAAAAGGGATTCCAATGTGTGAGGCGACAAGCATAGCGTCATTGGCATCATCAATCCAAGGACATGCATTGTCGATTACAACGGTTTCATCGTGCCAGTTCCTCATGAACAATCCAATGACTTCATGGCCGGCTTCCTTGAGAAGCCAAGCGGCAACGCTTGAGTCAACGCCACCCGATAATCCGACGACAATTCGCATGTTCCAAAGTTACTTCAGAGGAATAGGCTATAAACACATCGAATGTGAAATCTATTGATGATGAGGATCTTTGCGCATTGGGATTGGAAGTAATTTGCAAAGAAGGATAACAAACTGAGGCAACTATTTGCCAAACTGAGCGTCTTTAACTCGGCGAACACCATGTCAGAAATCGGCTTGATCAAGCATATAGAAGGTTGTAAGCGGAATGACCAGAGGTCCCAGAAATGGGTTTTTGACCGCTATTACCGGCGAATGTTTGGAGTATGCTTAAGGTATCACTCCGATCATGATCGAATTCAAGACATTGTTCAAGAAGGGTTCCTTAAGGTGTTTTCTAACATTGAAGGGTACACTTCGAAAGGTTCTTTTGAAGGTTGGATGAAACGTATTATGATCAATACTGCGATTGATTTTATTAGGAAAGAGAAATCTTCGCCTGAAGAATTGAGTGCGGAGGGCGTGCTGGAATTCCCCGATCAAGGGGAGGAAATGAGTTTTTCTGAAGAAGAAGAGAAGGCCATTACCATTCAGCATGTGTTAGAGGCCATGAAAGATTTGACTCCCGTATATCGAGCGGTTTTCAATCTTTACGTTTTCGACAACTTGACCCACCAAGAAATTGCAACACAATTGCAAATCTCAATTGGGTCATCAAAGTCAAACCTTGCCAAAGCAAGACGCAATATGAAAGTGGCATTGCTGGGAGTTATGAACGAAAAAGTATCTAAATGAACGAGGGTTTGAACGGTTGGGAACGAATAAAAAATGCCTTTGAAGGCTTTGAACCGGATGTCACAGCGCATTGGGAGGGCATGCGATCAAAGTTGGAAAAAGCACAGAATAGTGGCTCGAGCCAAAGCGATTATTTCGCGCGCCGTGCTAAAATTGCAGAGCGTTTTGCGCTCGGAGCAACAGCTGTAGCGACGGGTTTGGTTGTTTGGTTGGTTCAAACATCCAATATGGATATTCCTGTGCAAGATGAAACGATGACGACAGAATTGACACTGTCGAGCGATCACCAAGCGATTAATGAAGGACCGGCACTCCAGCTCGACCATGTTGGTCTTGTCAATAAGGCAGATAATCTTGAAATGATGGACTCAAACCATGATGGTTTGCTTCAGACCAATTTGAGCGAGGACATCGGGTTGCAATCTAGTTTCATGGCGAAGACGTCAAAGGTTTTCTTTGTTGATGCGCAAACCACATTGAGCGAGTCAAAGGATTTGGAGGAGGTGTCGGGTAGTCCTGAGGATGAATTGATGTCTAGTGGGTCTGCGAGAAAAAATGTCGTCAACGAATCGATGATTTCCAAAGAACAATCGTGGCAAGATGTGACTGATTTGACCAACTCTGCCTCAATCGTGACCGATGAATCTGATAGGTTCACTTTGGATGCTTCAGTTCAAGAGGCTTGCGCAGGAACTGAGGTTTCGTTTGCGTTGAGAGGCTTGACGGATGAAGGGTCGGTATTGTGGAACTTTGGGGATGGGTCATTTTCACAAGAGGATGCGCCCATGCACGTCTTTGATGATGCCGGCACTTATGATATTACTGTTTCCATACGAGACCATACCGATGGAACCATCCGAACTAGAAAGGTTGAAAATATGATTGTTGTTCGACCGAAGCCGGATGCCAAAATGGATTGGTCGTTGGCTTGTGATGACGTCGATTTTGTCGATGTGAGGCTTTTTGATCAAACAGAAAACGCAAGCAGTTCGACTTGGCTTCTCGGTGAAAAGGGGATGAAGGGATCGGAGGTTTCGTTGTCTGTTCCTGGTGTTTACAACGTTAATTTGGTTGCAAGCAATACGTTTGGTTGTCAAGATGTAAAATCAGAAACGATTCACTTGGGAGACCGAATGGACGCTAATGCTCCAGGAGTTTTTTCGCCAAATAACGACGGCCGTTATGATGAATTCCTTCCTTTGGTCATCCACGAATGCGATGGTGATTGGAATTTGACGGTCTATGACGACAAAGACCAGGTTGGATTTCAATCCAACCATGCGACACGTCCGTGGGATGGTAGCTTTGAAAATGGATTGTTTGCAGTTCCCAATTCGTCATACAGATGGGAGCTAAACGTCATCGATTCAAACGGTAAAATGAGGCTCTATTCTGATCAGGTGAAAGTTGAGAAATAAAAAGCGATAGCTCATCTTTGCCCAGTCTGTTGTGCATCTTTGCGTCTTAGAATGTCAAATGCAACCATTGAGTAGTTTTTGTTGTTTTTTTTTTGATAATTCTTGCCTGCTCACTATAACCCAGAGCTTTTGTTCCTCTCAGTTCTCAAGCATAAGAAATGAAGCTATTTTTCTCACCTAGTCTTGTTTGGACCCTATTGTTGGTCGTGTTTTTAGTTGGTTTTTGCAGCAATGACGCACATTCCCAGGTTTTTGCTATGTCAGACGGTGAGGTAGAAACATGTGCTGGTGTGTTTTTGGATGCGGGAGCCGGAGAGGGCGCTCCATACCCGGATGCGAATTTCACCTACACCATATGCCCTGATACACCAGGCGATGCCGTATCTGTAGCATTTGTTGCTTTTGGATTGCAGACAAATCCGAATGGAAACAACAGCGATTACTTGAACATCTATGATGGTCCAGACGCAGGGTCTCCATCCATGGGTAGCTATACAGGCAATTCTCTTCAAGGACTTCCAGTAACAGCTACGATCAATAATCCAACAGGTTGTTTAACATTCGTATTTCAGGACAATGGTCCTGCTAATGTTGCTTCTCCTGGATGGGAGGCGAATATCGCATGCACGACTCCTTGTGCAACGCCGACTGCAGCTAGCTCAATCGTAGAGCCCGAGCTTTCCAATCCTGATTCAATAAGTGTCGGTGTCTGTTTGGGACAAGATGTCATTTTCGGAGACAATGGTTCATTCGCGGATGTCGGATTTAATTTGGACCAATGGGTATGGAATTATGATGATGGTACAATAGACACCCTGTACACTGCAACGAACACGACGCATAATTTCTCAGAGCCCGGAGAATACGTTGTCAGTCTTGCAGTGGTTGATAACAACGGTTGCGTCTCGTTAAACCTACAGCCTCTTCAAGTTTTGGTGAGTACGATTCCACTATTTAATAGTTACCAGAGCACTCCTGTCTGCGCGGGATCTCCAGCATTTGTTGATGGAAATCCAGTGCAAAGTATTACTTGGACAGCACTTCCTCCTCAAGTTGTGGCTGGCGAAACGTACTTGGCTGACGGGGCAGGATTTAGCTACAGTTCCGAGTTGAACTTTGATTTTTTCGAGGAGGGCGCGACGTTAGAGGATTGCGATGATTTGTTGTCATTGACGGTCAATATGGAGCACAGTTATATGGGAGACTTGGACTTGTCTATATCTTGTCCCGACGGTACTACCGTCTCTCTGATGAGTTATCCAAACGGTGGTGGCGCCTGTTTTTTAGGTGAGGCTGTCGACGATGGTTCAAACACCCCCGGCACCGGATACAATTATGGCTGGTCACCGAATCCGGACATTGAGTCGAACATCAATGACAACGCAAATTGGACACAGACCGCGTACATAGACAATGCGGGAAACAATATGAATAACAACATTGCTAATCCTGGAATTTATGCTTCCGAGGGAGATTTGTGTGATTTTGAAGGTTGTCCATTGAATGGAACGTGGACGTTTTCTGTTTTGGATAACCTGGCGATTGACAATGGATTTATTTTTGAGTGGGGATTGAATCTCAATCCAGCGCTTATTCCCGGGGTAACAACATTCACTCCTACCATTGGGCTGGAGGCGGATAGCTCGTTTTGGACTGGTCCAGGCATTGTGAATCAGGATTTTGATGCGAACTATTGTGACATTGTTCTGGATACCCCGGGTTTCTATGACTACGTGTTTACGGTAACAAATAATTTCAATTGCACATTTGATACAACGCTGACCATAGAGGTGGTTGAAGGTCCTGAAAACAACATTACAGCAGGCGAGGATCAGGTGTTTTGTGGCGCTCCTGTCTCTTTGCAAGGTGCATTTCTTGGAGGGGGAATCTCCCCGTGTGCAGGCAGTGCAGAAACCGTAGTGCATTGTTACGAAAACAACGAGAATTCTTCTTGGTTATACTGCCCTGATACTCCAGGTGATGGAACCATGATGGAGATCCTATTCAGCGGCGGACAGATTGAAGGTTTTTTTGATCACATCCTGATTTTTAATGGCGATGACAACTCGGCGCCTCTGCTTCTCGATTTGACCGGAGCGTATCCTGATTCGTTTGTTGCTGCGACAAATCCGGACGGATGTTTGTATGTTGAATTTACGTCTGATGCATCCGCAAGCTGTGGAGCAGGAAATTATGAACCGGTTAGTTGGTGTGCAGGTTGTGGTCAAGATGCCTGTGGCTTTTTGTGGAACTGGGAACCTGCGGACAACCTGACGAACCCCAATAGTGCGAATCCTATCGTCAATTCGTTTGACGGCATACCTACAGAGTATGTCGCTTTTGTTGAGCCCATTGGCTTGGATAACTGCGCAACAACGGATACGGTTTTTGTAGTACCGGGCTTTGATTTTACCACCAACTTCACGAACCCCACATGCATATTCACCGACGGTACCATCGTGGTTGAGATCAATGAGTCTCCGGCGGACGGACCGTGGTTCGCGGATTTGTTTGAGAATGGAGTTTTGATTGAAACGATAAATTCCAATGGTGGTATTGACGTGTTTTCTGGCCTTGTAGAAGGCAACTATTCCGTTACAATTAGTGACACAGAGGGCTGCTCGTATAGCATTCCGTTTGCCTTGAGTCCCCCTCAGCCGATGGATTTTGATCTGACTCCAAATCCGAATATTTGCATCAACGGATTTGCTACCCTCGAAACGTCATCTGACATGGATCCTGGACAGACTTGGACATACAGTTGGGATAACGGGCTCAATGAAGGCAATGTTCAGCTTGTAAATCCCATTATAGATACGGATTACACAGTATTTGCGACTGATCCAAATGGCTGCGCATCTGATGCTCAGACTGTAACGGTCCAAGTTTACGATTCACTAAGTGTTTCTATGATTGCGCCGGACCTTATTTGCGGTGGTGCTTTTGCAGAGCTCGAGCTCGATGTTTTCAATGGCGGTAGTGGAGGGGGGTATTCGTTTGATTGGACCTGGCAGGATAATTCCGTGGGAGGAGATGAGAATTACTGGGTGGATTTCCCCGTGTCAACCGGAACGTATTGCGTCACCCTGAGTGATAATTGTGAGACTCCTGCAGTGACAACGTGTGAAGAAGTGGTGATTGAAACCCCAATTCTAGCAGCGTTCACCTCGGATACTACTCGGTCGTGTGTTCCCGGTGTTTTTCAATTCGAATCCTTGGTGGATCCAGCGTCCATAGCACAAACAGAATGGTTCTTTGGCGATGGCGAACTCTCCTATGATGCGAGCCCGGCACATGCTTATTTGAACCCAGGCTCGTTCGACATTACGTTTAACATCACGTCGTTAATCGGTTGTGAATACATCAATTTTCAGCCCAACTATTTGCAGGTGTTTGTCCCTCCATATGTCGGTTTTAGTGCAACGCCGCAACCAACACGCGTGCCCGATACTGAAGTTCAATTTGAATCAGTCAACAGCTCAAATGTGGTGGATTGGTTCTGGCTGTTTGATAGTATTCAGAATCTGGGAGCTTCGAATGAGCCAAATCCGCTTTTTGAGTTTCCTATTGACCAAGGCGGGAACTATCCGGTAACGCTTGTGGTCACCGATGAGAACGGTTGCTCGTCTCAGATTACGCGAACCATTGAGATTTTAGACTTGTTCTCGCTCTATATCCCAACTGCGTTTACGCCAAACAACGATGGAAGCAATGACGCCTTTTATGTGATGGGTTCGGACATCGATCCGAATCGGTTTTCTCTACAAGTCATCAACCGATGGGGAAACTTGGTGTTCGAAACGAGCGATATGAATGAGGTTTGGTATGGCAACTCCAATGATGAATCTGAGCATTTTGCCCAAGACGGTGTTTATTTCTATCGTGTGGTGGTTTTCAGCAAAAGCAGCCCAGCAGAAAGGAAAGAAGTAAAAGGCGCCGTGACACTAGTGCGGTAGTGTCCTGAAAATCTGATCGAATTGCAACAAAAAAGCCCCCGGTAACCGAGGGCTTTTTTTATGTCGCTGTTTGTTTTATTCGATCTCGAGCAGTTCATCCATGGTTCCAGTGGCAACGCTATGATAGTTTGGACGAGCCTGTTTGTAGATGGCAAGAGCCATCTCCTTTTGGTCCGTTTCAATCATCGCTCGGTAGAGAGGAGTTAGGAACTTGCGGCGTCCTACATTGATCAGGAAGTTTTCCAGACGGTCGTAGGATGGGGAGTAAGTACTTCGAATGCTTTGCTCAAGCCACGCAAACAAGACCTCGTTGTTGCCTGTGCTCGAAATGCTCCATGCCAAATCGAGTTCTTTCATTCGTACCGCTGATGTGCTATCGTCCAAGTTGGAGAGGAATCGATAGCGTTCTTGGTAAACCCAGTCCGCCCAGGGCAATTCTTCTGTGCCAATTTGGTTGGCCTCCCATGCAGTAAGATTAGCATCGACCTGTTCGATACGCTCTGAGCGCACTTCTGGGCAGTTTTCCGGAAGTCCGGCGCCAAAGATCCATGCATCGAGATTTACGGCCATCAATCGGTCTTCAGTATTGAGTAAATTTTCTTTCAAATAGGTGATGAACCGATCTGTATCCATGACCGTGAATGCGTGCTCCGTGAAGTAAGCTTTCAAAAACGCATCAAAACCCTCTCGACCAACGGTCTCCTCAATGAGTCGGATAAAGAAGTACCCCTTGTCATAGGCAATAGCCGTCATGCCGTCATCGGGATTTCGGTTTTGAAGGTGGAGCTTGAGGTGTGTGTCATCGGGATTTGTATCCATGATTTCGTCCACTTCGTCGACCAGCCCTTGGTAGCTGAGTGTGGCTAGCATTTCCGAGATTTCACGGCCAAAGACAGCCTCCATGATGCGTTGTTCGAAATAGACCGTAAAGCCTTCATTGAGCCAGAAGTCGTCCCAAGTGGAATTCGTGACCAAATTACCACTCCAGCTATGCGCCAATTCATGCGCTACGAGCGATACCAGGCTTCTGTCCCCAGCGATAATCGTGGGAGTGGCAAAGGTCAGGCGAGGGTTCTCCATTCCTCCAAACGGAAAAGCAGCGGGCAGTACAAGTAAATCGTAACGCTCCCAGGCATATTTGCCGTAGAGGTTTTCAGCGGCGACCAGCAACGCTTCCATTTCGCCAAATTCGTATTCGGCAGCGTCGATGAGCTCAGGGACGGCATAAACACCCGTGTGCGGCCCGACTGACCGGAATTCAACATTTCCCACAGCGAGCGCCAAAAGGTAGGATGGAATCGGTTGATCCATCCGAAAATCATAATGACCATCTGCGGATTGTACGGTCGGATTGGTGGCGCTCATGAGCGCCATGGTTCCAACAGGCACATCTACATGGGCTTCGTACGTGAAGCGAATGCCCGGGGAGTCTTGGCACGGAATCCACGTTCGAGCCAAGATTGCTTGGCTCTGGGTGAATAAGAACGGTTGTGCGCCTTCTACCCAAAGCAATGCTCCTGCAGAAGGAGAACTAGCGTATTGAATGCTAATCCGCTTGGAAGCGCCATTCACCGGAACGCTGAGAGGTTGTCCAATGAATGGTTGCTCCGGGCCCAAAGACCAATCGACGGATTCTCCATCTACAGTAACCGCTTCAATAGTCAAGTCTACACAATCCAATAGAATGCGTTCGGCCGTCGCACTGACATCGATGTCATAGGTTGCGGTGGCTCGGATGATTCGGTCTTCAAAATTGACCGAGGCGTTCCAGTTCAAATGCGTCACTACAGCTTCTTCTGGTTGGCTATAGCTGTGAAAGTCTGTGGCTCTTTTCATTTCAAGAATGGCTTGGCTTTTGCGGCTGTTTTCTATGGCTTGATTGCAACCTATTGAGGCAAGAATCAGAGCGAATGCAAGAAGGGTGTAAAAGTATCTCATGAAATCTGGGTTCATTCGGTGACGTTGTTGGATTGCTTGTGCAGCTTGGTTAATGCGGCGGCAGCCCTAGACAATAGGACCAAAACAAGACTGCCAAATGCCGTTTTCACCAGAAGACCTGGTCCCAATCGAATCAAGGTAGTATACACCGTCTCTTCGATGGGAACGATGGAACGCTGCCAAAGCAGCCCCAAAGCGAGTATTAGAAGCTGGCTAGCGAATAAAATGACAGTTGCAACAATCATGGTGCTGCGGGTTCGCATCTCCATCGCCCAACCACTGAGCATTGCAGCCAATGGGAACGCCAAGAGAAATCCTCCCGTGCTTCCAGTAAAACGGTTCCAACCTGAGGTGCCATAAGCAAATACCGGAGCCCCGAACCCACCTGCAATGAGGTAAATCAGTACGACAGCCGTACCGGCTTTCCACCCTAGGATTGCCGGTATCAAAACAACGAGTAGCGACTGCATCGTGATGGGTACTCCTTCGCTGGTTGTCCATTGCATGGGCGAAAGCAGCAATATTAAGGCCAGTGCTACAAAAAACGCAGCACTTTTTGCCCACGAGGGGCCTTGGTTAAGTTGTTGTTCAAACATGCATTAGTGGCGTTGGAACACCCGTTGCCATTGCGTGTCAAAAGCTGCGGTGTTATTGCCTCGATTCACATCTGCGGTCTGTCGATCGGCATCTAGCTCCACTGAAACGATAGGAGAAGGCGTGAGGATTGTAAAAGAATAGGTAGGACTTGTCCAAGGCCAATCTTCGAGCAGGATTTCATCTTCGTCCAGTGCTTTGCTTCCACGCATCATCACCAGCGGCGCGTGGAACTTTTGGATATCGCCATTTTCGAACGTCACCGTGATGTTTTGAGGCATTGGCATTGTACCCAGTCTCTCCATTTCGATGGTGGCCTGCTCAGCGCCTTCATAGATGGAGTTAATCGCGTAGTCTATCGTATGTGTCGTATTGATGAAATACTGGAAGTACCAATCCAAATCAAGGCCGCTTGCGAATTCCATACACTGCTTGAGCTCTAGCGGTCCGGGATGCTTGAATGCCCATTTTGCGAAGTAGTCTTTTAGTCCTTTGTCCCGAGCTTCGGGTCCAATCACGGCTGCGAGTTGCGCCAAAAGTACTTCGCCTTTTGAATAAGCAGCTACCCCGTAAGCTCGGTTGGTCTGGTAATGATCGGCATGGGTGATCAACGGTTCTTCATTGCCGCTCAGCGCCTGACTGATGTAGCTACTATACGACGAGCGATGAGGAACTCCTGAAGTCATTGCTTCCTCAAAAAGGTGACGCATACACAGGCTAGTTACATAACTCGTCATGCCTTCGTCCATGAATTCGTAGAGGCTTTCATTGGTAGCTAGAACTGCTTGAAACCAGGAGTGTGACATTTCATGAACGGTAACTCCGACAAGACTTCGCAAGCTCCGCTCTCCGGTAATCAGCGTGGCCATGGGGTATTCCATTCCGCCATCACCACCTTGGATTATGGAGTATTGAGGGTATGGGTAGGGCCCCACTAGTTCATTGAGAAAGGCCATGGCTTTGGCCGCATATGCCGGAAGTGCCTCCCAATTCGCGTCATAATCCTCACTCGCCTGGTGGTAAAAATGCAGCATTACTTCTCCAGCGGCTGCTGAAGTATGCTCGTAATCTGGATCTGCTGCCCAAGCAAAATCAATCACATTTTCGGCGACAAAATTCCAGTTGCCGGAGCTTCTGGCCGATGCCAAGTCCTGCTGCAAGACGCCTGTCCCACCTACTTCATAGCCTTTTGGCGCATGAATAGTGACATCGTAGTCTCCCCAGATTCCATGGTACTCGCGACCAATGTATGGTTCTGTATGCCATCCATCATGGTCGTATTCGCACACTTTCGGATACCATTGGGTCATCGAGTATTCAACTCCCTCCTTATTCATCCACCCGCTTCTGCGGATTTGTCGAGGCACCTGTGCCGTCCAAGTCATTTCGAATGTTGCTCGCTTGCCTGCTCGGATGGGCGAGTTGAGTATTACATCTAAAATCGTTCCGTCATGAACGAATTCAACGGGTTGGCCATTCACAAGCAATGATTCGACCCTGATCCATCCCCATTCTTCCTCGGGCAATTCAACGATGCGAGAACCCACGCGTGAATCGGGGTCAGCGATAGTGCGGGAACGCACATCCATCATGCTCTCCGGTTGGAAAGCGTTGAAGAAAAGATGGAAAAACGCACGATCAAGTGCATCAGGGCTGTTGTTCTTTAGTTTGGCAGTCATTTCCCCACGATACTGGTGTGAGGCTGTATCCAAGGTGATATCCATCGTGTAGTCAATCGATTGCTGCCATCCGGGGTATTGTGCTGAAGCCGAGACAGTGGCGCACGCAATCAAGCTGGTTAGGAGTATGGAACGAATTTGCATAGGAATCGATTTCAAAAGAGGATAAATCAAGCTTTGATTGTCGCGAAAATAAGGCCTAGGTCATTGGGAGATTGATGCGGTGCTAGCTCCGCATTCTGCAAGAGGGTCAATGGCGTAAATCATCATCCGCTCCGCTGAGTTGATGGGATTGAGCCACGAGAGAAGTCGATCCCATCGGCCCGGTGGAACTTGTTCAATGTACTTCATGGAGGAGTAAGAAGCTTTGTAACGTTCAACGCCTTCGCCGAGATGCTGACTGCCAGAAAACACGATGTAGTTGGGGAATGATCGGCTGGGGCTGTTGCACATCACTTGGCGATGATTGACTTCGTTGGTTTTCAGATCGCTGCTCCAGTATTTCTCCCATGACCCGCTGTAAAATTGTGGCGGCATTGCCGGCTTGTCCGTGTGAACGATAAGGAAATTTGTTAAATCTCCCCGGTTGTAGAGTGCAGTCATGGACTCTATCCGAGATTTTTTGGGCTGTACGCCGCAAAACACCAAGCCAATAACCAAGTTGATTGAAATGAAAAATAGAGCTGAGCGGCGTTCCAATGTTCTCCGTTTTTTCCAAAAGGAGGATTGCTCGCGAAAGGCCATCCATCCTACGCTTCCTGCCACGATCACAAAAGGCACCATCGGCAAGATAAATCGCTCCTGCTTATTTGGAAAATAGCTGTGAAAAACAAAAAACACAAGTGGAGGCAAAACCAACATAGCGTGCTTTCGCACAATGGCGCCCATACCGATTGCCCAAGCGAATGAAAACGGCGGGATGAGCAGTCCCAAAATGACCCAAATGTATTGGTGCCAAAATCCTTGAGGATATCCGCTAGAGTGGGTTGAGTTGTATTCGATATAAGCGCGCAACTGGGCAAACGGCTCTCCCCAAATGAATACATCCTGAATTTGGCCTATGCTGAAAAACAAAAGGGAGGAAAAGGAAAGGATGCCAATCTCTGAAACTGTTTTGGAGACTTTTTGATTCGAACTGTAGTTGACCCAGGCGATGGCAATTGCCCATCCGATTCCGAAAATACCTGCTTGATACCGCAGGGTCGTCGCTAATCCCAGTCCGATTCCAGCAACAAACCATGTGCGCCATGAGCGCTCCATTTGTGGTTTTTGAATGACTACCCATGCGGACCACATGAGGGGTGGGATACAAACTACCTCCACCAATTGCCGAACGCCGAGGTGTGGAAACCATGCAAACCCGGCCAAGGCCAGTCCGGCCCAAACGGCACTCTTGCGTCCGCCCAGCGCCTCTGCTATCTTGTATCCAAATGCTACAATGAGTAAACTGAAGAGTCCGTGTAACAGCCGTATAATCAACATTTGCGTGGTGGGAGCGACAATTCCTACTGCTAGTAACACTCGAAAGATGCCACTGATAACGCCGGGATAAGCCAAGTTTGCCTGATGGGGTTTGGGCGAAGCAATGCCTTGGTCGCGCTGCGTCCAGGGCATCCAATTATTGTAGTCTTCTCCTTCCGCCCATGACGCCGAGGTTTCGATGACGAGAAAATGGTCGTCGTGCATGAGGTAACCTGGCGCGTTCAAAGCCGCTCCGAGGCGAAAGGCCAATCCAATGAGGAGGATACCGGCGAGTGGGTTTAACCGAAACCAAGCGGTCATTCCGTGCATTTTGATTCGCTTATTGTGCTTGGTTTTTCAACGCTAGCATTTGAAGGCAGGCAACAGCTGCTTCAATGCCCTTGTTGCCATGCTCTCCTCCTGAGCGCGCGCGCGACTGGTCGATATTATCATCCGTAAGCACGCAGAATATTGCAGGCTTTCCCGAATCAAGACCAAGTTGCATCAACCCTTGTGTTACCCCTTGGCATACAAAGTCGAAATGAGCGGTCTCGCCACGAATAACCGCGCCAATGGCAATTATCGCATCGCAGGCATTTGGTCCGTCGAGGAGCCATTTGGCAGCCAATGGCAATTCGAATGCACCAGGTACAGGCCGAACGATGCAATTGACTTCGGAGACGCCGGCATCCCGCAGCACTTGGACGGCACCATCTTTTAAGGCGTTCGTGATCTCACCGTTCCATTCTGAAACGACGATGCCCACGCGATAGTGGGCACCATTGGGCAACTGGGCCCGGTCGTAATGACTTAGATTTTTTCCTGTCGTGGCCATGTAATTGGCTTGGCTTCAGATTAGCTTCCAGCCAAAGATGCTGCCATTGCTTCGGCACCACTCTTTTGTTGGCTCTTTGGATAATCGTTCACAATGCGGTCCAAGTAAGACTTGGCGGTGGAGTTGCTGTTCAATTCCATTTCTACCAACGCTGCTTTGTATAAGAACATTGGAGCAAGAATTGCCTCAGCCATACCAGCCTCAGATCGAGAAATTGCGGATTCAAAAGCAGATTTAGCTGCGGCATAGTTCTCCAATTCTACCTGGCAATCACCGATGTTGCCAACCGCAAGGACTGCAATCACATCGTCGCTTGCTTCGGCTTGCTCAAATGCAGCGATTGCTTCTTCAAAGGCTCCAGCGTCGCGGTGAACGATTCCCATACGATAAGCAGCACGTGAGGCAGCAGCTGTTCCACTTTGGTCGTTCATGACTTCTTCAAGACCGGCAGCAAAACCATCGCCATAAGCAGCGAGGTCCACAGAATCCATTTCGAAATAGCTCTCGGCTCTCCAGCTGGTTTCTTCGGCTTGCGCCTCTGCAGGAGCAGCAATAAAACTTTGGTAGGCTAGAACAGCGACAATCAAGACCGCAACACCTCCAATACCGTAGGTCAATGAGGATCGGTTTTCATCAACGAACTTCTCCGTTTTGGTGTAGGCTTCCCCTACATCGAGGAGGGTATCGTCTTGGGGCTTTGTTTTCTTCGCCATGGGTTTTTTGTTGGGTCAAATATTTTGTCGTGAAAGACCGAGCAAAAATAGTGAAATTCGCATCATGGTACTCGAACAACTTCACCTGCATCATTTTAAGAACCACATTGGATCGGATTTGGCCTTTGGTTCACAGGTCAATTGCCTTCTGGGAGACAATGGTAGTGGGAAGACCAATGTGCTGGATGCGGTGCATTACTTGTGCCATACCAAGAGTTATTTCAACCCAATTGATGGCCAAAATATCGCTCACGGGGAAGATCAGATGCTTGTGCAAGGACAGTTTTTACGCCACGAACAGCGTGAAAAAGTCAGTTGTGCCATCGCGAGAGGAGTGAAAAAAGTGTTTCGCAGGAATGATAAAGCCTACGATCGGCTGGCTGATCATGTGGGTAGATTTCCCGCGGTGATGATTGCGCCAGATGATTCAGCGTTGATTCATGAGGGCAGTGAAATGCGGCGGAAGTGGTTAGACTCAGTCATTTCTCAATCCGATCGGGGGTATTTGCAAAATGTGATGACGTATAACAAGGCGTTGAACCAACGCAATGCGCTGTTGCGGTACTTTGGAGAAAACCGAACCTGGGATGAAGAATCCTTGGCGTTATGGGATGCACAACTCATTCCTTTGGCGGTGGCGATCCGAGCGCGGCGCGTAGAGTTCATTGCTGGTTATGCTCCTGTCTTTCAAGCGGTGCATGCGGATATTACGCAAGGGGCGGAGTCGGTAAGCTTGATGTATCGCTCAGATGTGGGGGACACCGATGAGTCATTTTCAGATCAATTGTTCAGGGCGCGCGATGATGACCGAAGGTTGCGCAGAACAACATGTGGCATTCACAAAGATGATGTACTCTTTTTGTTGGGAGAACACCTTCTGAAACGCTTTGGATCCCAGGGCCAGCAAAAATCGTTTTTGATCGCACTTCGTCTCGCTCAATTGGAGCACATTGAAGCTGCAACGGGCGTGAAACCCATTCTTTTGCTCGATGATATTTTTGACAAGATTGATGACAAACGCGTTCAATCATTGATGCGTCGCGTGACTAGCGGTTCATTTGGCCAGGTGTTTATCACGGATACGGATGCCCATCGAATTCCACGGATGTTTGAGGAAATTGGAGCGAATGTACGGGTGTATTTGGTCCAAAATGGAGCGGTGAAAGAATCGGTTAAAGACGTAAATTCGACCAATGAACCGGAATGAACCGAAACCACTGAAGGCTGCGATTGAACAATTTGTGAAAGCATATCGGATGCAGAATCGATTGGACGAGGTGGATACGGTGAATGCTTGGAACGCGTGCTTCGGAAAGATGGTCCAGCGCCAAACGCGTTCGATTCGTTTGCAGGCAAAAGGCAAGCTATGGGTCAAATTAAACAGTGGTCCGCTGAAAGAGGAGTTGATGATGAGCAAGGGGAAAATGGTGGAGCGACTGAACGAACATTTGGGGCGAAAAATCATCTCAGAGGTCATTATTCAGTGATTTCAAGGCAGTTTCAGATTGACTTCAGTGCCCCCTTTAGCGCATTGCATTCCTTTTTCTCGCCTTAAGCGCAACTAAATCACTATTTTACCTGTTGATACAGCGCATGCAGAAGGTCCAATTGTTCGTCTTGTTAACCGTGGTCGCGGGGGGGTTGCTCCTCACGGGAGCTGTGTTGCGCCCAGACCATATGCATTCTGAGGGCCGTCCGTACCATACAGCTACATTTCGAATGGCGTATGGAGGGTTGCCGGATACAACGAACAGTTTATTTACTGGAAGCGGGAAATGCGCCGGCTGCCATGGAAAAGATCCAAATCATTTTGCTAGCATCGCAGGACAGAGTTCACCTATCACACCTATGCCCGATGGATGGGATGTCAATGTGACAGATGACTGGCGGAGTTCGCTGATGGCCAATTCTGCAAAGGACCCTTTTTGGAAGGCGAAAGTGCGGCATGAAGTATTGGTAAATCCGTCCCACCAACTCGACTTGGAGGACAAATGCACCTCTTGCCACGCTCCTCTAGGCCATTTCGCAGCGCACAATGATGGCGAGCCACATTATACAATGGCAGCGCTCGTTCAAGACAGTCTCGCATTGGACGGAGTGAGCTGTCTGGCTTGTCACCAGCAATCCATGGATGCGGGAAATACATTTAGTGGCGAGTTGACCTTTGACGATAGTATGGCTTACGGACCCTATGGTGCAGGAAAGGATGAGCCTCCGCTATACGACTTGCCTATGGTGACATACGCGGCATATCAGCCTGCCTATGGAGCTCACATCGCAAACGGTGAAATTTGTGCAGGGTGTCATTCCTTGGTCACGCAGACTACGGATATGGATGGGGAGTACACAGGAGCTAATTATGTAGAACAAGCGACGTACCATGAATGGTTAAATTCAGCTTACGCGGATGATGGAGACGACCCCCAAACATGCAACACCTGCCATCTGCCTCGCATCGACGATCCTGTGGTGATCAGCTCAGGTTATGTCTTTTTGGAGCCACGAGCTCCTTATGGTTTGCATTACATGGTGGGGGGTAATGCGCAAATGCTTGAAATCATGCGTGACAATGTTGATGAATTGGGGCTTTCTGCCACAGAAGAACAATTTGACAGCACATTGGCTCGGAC
>DDEH01000048.1:34163-35783 GCA_002336085.1 Flavobacteriales bacterium UBA1959
CGGGAGGCAATCTTCAGCTGAAACTCACCAACAAGGCAGGGCACAAGTTTCCTTCCGGTTATCCGGCGCGACGTTCGTGGGTAGAGGTTAGGGCGCGGGTTGGCGATGAAACCATCTGGCACAGCGGTGCATGGTCCACTGATAATGGATCCATCATTGGTGTTGACGAGGCTGGGCTGTCAGTTTATGAACCCCACCATGACATCATATCGGAAGAGACGCAAGTGCAGATTTATGAGTTGGTCGCAGCCGATGTGACAGGTTTGCCCACCAATTTGTTGGAACGTGCAGCCTTTTCACTCAAGGACAATCGATTGACCCCCAAAGGATTCAGTTATGAGCATGCCGTGTATGACACCACCCGAGTGGAAGGGTTGGCCTACGATGATGCAAGTTTTGATGTTGCCGATGGTTCAGATATCATTACCTATCAATTTCCACCTGCAGCAGTCGGTGGCCAAGTTGAAGTCGATGTCAATGTTTGGTATCAGGCAATGCCGCCGCGATGGGTCAATCCGATGTTTGAATTTCAAGACAGTACAATCCAAGCTTTCCAAACCTTGTTTGAGGCGCAAGGTGCTGCGCCAGAATTGGTAAAGGACACTACGTTTGTGCTGGACTTCATGGGAGGTATGAATGAGTCTATTGCACTGGAACGTTGGTCGGTTTATCCGAATCCATCACGCGATGGCCAAGTCACTATGCAAGTGCCTGAACGCGCCCGCGGTTCCCTGTGGGAAGTCTATGGAATGGATGGTTCTCGGATTTCTTCTGGTTGGACCATACCGGGCATGGCTATTTCCCTGCCGCGGGTGCAGGGAACCTATGTGATTCGTTGGCACCTCGACAACGGAGAAGTCGTTTCGCGCAAAGCAATGGTGAGGCGATAAAGTTCCGTCTCAATCTTCGGATTCCCCTTCCTCACCATCCCAAAAATGGTCGGATTCTTCGCTGGTTTCTCCCAAGTACACGTCCAATAGCCCATCGGGAATGGAGACACTCAAGCGTCGGGCGTCGCGATCCACATTGATCTTGATTTCAGATGGGAGGGGTATCAATACCTCTTTGCCTTCGCATTGTACCTCTAGAATTGGGTACATGGCGTAATCCAACACCTTGCCAATTGTCCCAATCAATTGACCGCTGTCAGCATTGACCGCTGTCCATCCTTGGACCTCATGCAAGTAAAATTCACGGTTGTCAAGCTTGGGAAGCATCTTGATCGGGAGGAAGACATTCGCGCCGCCAAGTGCTCTAGAAGCAGCTTCACTTTCCACACCCTCTAGCTGGACAATTAATTTGTGCGCTGAGCTATGTGCTTTTACCGAGTCTAAAAAGTGAGGGACAAGTCGGCCCTGAATTTCAAGATATATGCAGTCTATATCTGCATAATACTGGGGTTGGTCTGCATCGATGTAAAGAATGACATCGCCTTTGTAGCCGTGGGGTTTGGTAATCTTACCGAGAAGAAAGCAGTCTTCGATGTTCATGCAGAGGCAATTTTAGGACAAAGAAAAGGGCTGTCACCGGAGGTGCAGCCCTTTGCAATATTAAAAATGAAGAATTAATCTTCTTTCGTGTCTTTCTTTTCTTCTTCTGCTGGAGCTTCCTCCGCTGCTG
>DDEH01000035.1:0-195 GCA_002336085.1 Flavobacteriales bacterium UBA1959
TAGAGGCGTTTCAAGAGGCGTTTTCTCAGGCGGCAGCAACTCGATTTGGCAGCGGCTGGGCTTGGCTGATTCGAAACAGCCAAGGGCAATTGGAAGTAACGAGTACACCGAATCAAGACAACCCCTTGATGACCAATATAGTGGAACAGTTAGGTCAGCCTTTGCTAGGAGTTGACGTGTGGGAACACGCCTATT
>DDEH01000035.1:368-12926 GCA_002336085.1 Flavobacteriales bacterium UBA1959
ACTCGATTTGGATCGGGATGGGCCTGGTTGATGCGGGATTCAAATGGAGAGCTGAAGGTGACAAGCACCCCCAATCAAGACAATCCGCTCATGACTGGAATTGTGGAATCAACGGGGACTCCATTATTGGGCATTGACGTGTGGGAACACGCCTATTACTTGAATTATCAAAACGACCGAAAGGCATACATTGCGGCGTTTATGGGCCAGATAAACTGGGACGTCGTATCGTCAAACGATCGCGCCTAATCCTCAGTCTTTTCGGGACAGCGTACTAGATAAGGTGATTCCACCTTTCATTATTAATTGCCTGAAAGCAAGGTTGTTTTCAGGATTCAAAATGTACGTTTCCTTTTCCAGTGGATTTTCTGAGCGGGCCTCGAAGGACCCATTCAGCACTTCTTGCCAGACGGCCATGGCGTCATCGCTGGATTCAAAAGAATAAACGTTGACCACATCTTTCCAACGCCGCGCTAGAACGATTTGGTAATTTCCGTTGTCGCCAATTTGGTTCACGACGAGGTACCCGTGAAATCGACGAAGCAGCACATCTTTTCCCAATACCATGGAATCAGAGGGGGAGCTCACATCATAAAAAGAAGCGGGCGTGATGACCAAGCTGAGGTTTTCGTCATCTGACCATGTTCCCTGCCACTTGGCGGGAAAACTCTTCAGATTTCGCCGTTGATGGGGCATGGGTTCTTCGAAAGCGATGTTGGAACAACCTGACAAAACCAAAGCGCCGAAAACGAGTACAAGTAAAATTCGAACATTCATATCAAGCAAGTAAGATGGAAGCTAAGATTCCGACAATCAAACAGTAAATGGCAAACGTGTGCATCTTGGTTCGTTTTACAAATTGAATCATCCATTGGCACGCTAACCAGCCACTCGCAAAGGCAGCAATGGAACCCAAGGCGTAAGACTGCCAGCTCACTCCGCTTCCCTGACCGACTCCTTCCTGATACAAGTTCAAGAGCTCGAGTGTTGTGGCGCCAAAAATGACAGGAAGTGCCATGAGAAAGCTAAACCGCGCTGCCTCTTCCCGGGAAATTCCCAAGGCGATAGCGGCGCCAATGGTTGAGCCCGATCGACTGATTCCAGGGACAATAGCGAAGGCCTGTGCGCATCCAATGAGCAGTCCGGTTTTCAATGAAATTCCTTGTTTTTTGGGGCGGAAGCGTTCAGAAGCAAACAGAATCAATGCAGTGCCACACAAAGACCAGCCCACTCGATTCGGGTGATTGATGAACAAATCTTCTAGCGTATGCCGCATAGTAAATGCCACCAAGACCGCAGGTACGACAGAGACGGCAAGCCAAAAGATATACCTCTGAGAAGTGCTGCGCTTGGCAGAATCTGCGACGAATGAGCCTGTGATTAGCTGGAGAATGTCTTTTCGAAATACGACCAATGTGCTACAGGCAGTGGCGCCGTGTACCAAGATGCTGAATGTCAAGTCCACCTCAGCCAGGCCAAAAAGAGATTTCCCTAATTCCAGATGCCCCGAACTGCTTACGGGCAAAAATTCAGTCAACCCTTGGATGAAACCAAGGATGATGGCTTCCCAATGGGTCATCAGCGCTTCAAGATGGCGTAAAAGATCGTTCCGTAACCTCCTAAGACGACAATCGGTGCAAGTGTGATTCGACGAAAACTAAATATCTCCGGATTGAAGGCGGTGGGGTCTTCGGTTGCCCCTCCTGACATGAGGATGTATCCGATGATCAAGAGACCAATGCCTGCAATAAGCCACTGGTAGTTGGATTTTTGAAAAGCAAATCCGGATGGACGTTCAGTGGAATCTTTCATGTAAGAGCAAATTTAGTGCAACCTGTCCAATCGGCTTCGCAGGAACCGATTGACTGCAATGGCCGTTGAAAGCCCCCCGAACACCCCACCTATGAACGTAAGAATAACAAACAAAGCACTGAGGTATATTGCATTGAATGGCTCTAACAAGGAGGTGTTCTGAAAGGTGACAAGCGAGAGAATGCCATTGACAGCGATGAATGCGATTCCTCCAGAAAACACTCCATAAAAGATGCCTTGGCGAATGAAGGGGGCCCGTATGGCTCGGGGATGAGCGCCAACGAGCTGCATCGTTTTGATGACGAATCGACGGGCGAATATTGTGAGCCGAATGGTATTGTTCATCAACGCAAACGCCGCCGCCATGAAAAGTAGAGCAAGTCCCGCAAGAGGTGCGACCAAACGCTCAATAGCCCCTTCAATCTGTTCCAGCAACTCTGACTGCCAGACGACTTCTGCGATTCCTGGGATTTGCTCCATTCGGCTAACTGCTTTCCCTAATTCTTTTGTGGTGCTCCAGCTGGGTTTCATGCGCAAATCCATAACGTCTGACAAAGGAACATACCCGAGGAAATCCACAAAAGACTCCCCCAGTTGTTGCTCCAAATCGGCGCTGGCATCTTTGGCTTCGGTAAATGAAACAGACTCTACTGCGGGGTCGGTTCGCAGCATCTCTTTGGCCTGCATGAGGATGTTCGGCTCTACTTCTCGTTGAAAGAAAACCTGCACGCGTGCCTCTTGCCGTAGCTTTTGTTCCCAGTGCATCCCCAAGAAACCCAAAACAATTAGCAGTCCAATCAGCAGCAGCGTGAGGCTCATCCCCACGGTCGTGGTTACTGCGGTGGTGAGTTGCGCTCCAGAAGGTCGCCGAGAAGGGTTTGATTTGGAAGTCATGGGCTCGTTCGAATTCCAAAGATGCGCGATAAAAACGAATGATGTGCCAATCATTGTTATCCAGCCGCTAGGCGTTTGTCTCTGTTGTCTATGCTGATAGTAGATAAAGTATATTTGTAGTGACCAATAAAAAGTACACGATGATTACAGTAAATGAAAGCGCGCGTGATGAGGTGCTCAAATTGCTGAGTGCGGATGAGTATCCCAAGGGAAGTTTTGTGCGGGTTGGGGTGAAAGGAGGAGGTTGCTCGGGTCTGTTGTATGAAATGACCTTTGACCATGACTTGAAGCAAGAAGATGAAGTTTTCGAGAATAACGGGGTTAAAGTTGTGGTGGATAGAAAGAGCTACTTGTACCTCGTAGGCACCGAATTACAATTCAGTGGAGGGCTGAATGGCAAGGGTTTTCAGTTCTACAATCCAAATGCCAATCGAACATGTGGCTGCGGAGAGAGTTTTTCATTGTAGGCATTCAAGCGCAAGGGCATTCAAATTTGAATCAAACCGATGGCATACGACGGGAAGGATAAGGTATTGGAGGAAGTCACTGGGAAATCGTACGAGTTCGGTTTCACTACGGATATTGAATCTGATAAGGCGCCTCCAGGCCTCAATGAAGGCATCATTCGGCTCATTTCTTCGAAAAAAGAAGAGCCTCAGTGGATGTTGGATTGGCGGTTAGAGGCCTTTGCTGTTTGGCAAAAAATGGAAGAACCGGACTGGCCGCATTTGCAGTACAAAAAGCCGGATTATCAGGCCATATGTTATTACGCGGCTCCAAAGCAAAAAAAGCAACTCGGTTCCATGGATGATGTAGATCCTGAGATGAGGAAAACCATGGAAAAACTAGGCATCTCACTGGAAGAGCAAAAGCGCCTTTCCGGAGTTGCGGTTGATTTTGTGATGGATTCGGTTTCGGTTGCAACATCTTTCAAGAAGAAGCTTGGGGAACTCGGCATCATTTTCTGCTCCATGAGCGAAGCGGTGAAGGAGCATCCAAAATTGATTCGCAAGTACTTGGGTAGCGTGGTTCCAACCAAAGACAATTTTTTTTCAGCCCTTAATGCGGCGGTCTTCACAGACGGTTCGTTCTGTTATATTCCTAAAGGGGTGAGATGCCCCATGGAATTGAGCACATACTTCCGCATCAATGAGTCGGGTACTGGCCAATTTGAGCGCACATTGGTTGTGGCAGATGAATCGAGCTACGTGAGCTACTTGGAAGGCTGCACGGCTCCTCAACGCGATGAAAACCAACTCCACGCGGCGGTAGTGGAGCTCGTGGCTCTTGACGAAGCAGAGATCAAGTATTCCACTGTTCAAAACTGGTACCCTGGTGACGCTGAAGGCAAGGGTGGTGTATTCAACTTTGTCACGAAGCGAGGCATCTGCCACCGCCGTTCTAAAATCAGTTGGACACAAGTGGAAACGGGGTCTGCGGTGACTTGGAAATACCCAAGTTGCATTCTCAAAGGCGATCACAGTGTTGGAGAATTTT
The DNA here is from genome assembly GCA_002336085.1 of Flavobacteriales bacterium UBA1959. GTDB lineage: Bacteria > Bacteroidota > Bacteroidia > Flavobacteriales_D > Sanyastnellaceae > UA16. The sequence continues at coordinate 4,572 of DDEH01000035.1, forward strand.
ACAGTGTTGCGGTCACCAACAATGCCCAGCAAGCGGACACAGGAACCAAAATGATTCACTTGGGCAAGAACACGCACTCCACGATTATATCGAAAGGAATAAGTGCTGGAAAAAGCCACAACAGTTACCGCGGGTTGGTGCAGATAATGCCGTCAGCAGACAACGCTCGAAATTTTTCGCAGTGCGATTCCTTGTTGATGACAGACACTAGCGGTGCTCATACGTTCCCGTACATCGAAGTCAAAAACCCGACCGCGAAAGTGGAGCACGAGGCGACGACATCGAAGATTGGAGAAGATCAGATTTTTTATTGCCTTCAGCGCGGCATTGACGAGGAACAAGCGATTAGCTTAATTGTCAATGGATACGCGAAAGAAGTATTGAACCAATTGCCCATGGAATTTGCCGTGGAAGCACAAAAACTCTTGTCCATTTCATTGGAAGGAAGCGTAGGATAATGGTAAATATCAAAGAACTCCAAGCCTCAATCGGTGATACACCGATTTTAAAAGGCCTCAATCTCGAAATTAAACCGGGCGAAGTCCATGCCATCATGGGTCCAAACGGTGCGGGAAAGTCCACATTGGCCTCTGTTTTAGCAGGACGAGAGCATTACGCTGTCAAGGGGGGATCCGTTGATTTTGACGGCCAAGACCTCCTTGATATGGATGCCACAGAACGCGCTCGATCGGGCCTTTTCTTGGCTTTTCAGTATCCTGTGGAAATCCCTGGCGTGTCCAATATCAACTTTATGCGAGCTGCCATCAACGGCAAGCGTGAGCATCAAGGCCTAGAGCCGATCAAAGGGAAGGACTTCCTTAGCCTTGTGAAGGAAAAATCTTCTCTAGTGGAATTGGATGGTCGATTGCGCAATCGTTCAGTAAATGAAGGGTTTTCGGGAGGAGAGAAAAAGCGCAATGAGATTTTTCAAATGGCCATGTTGGAACCTCGTTTTGCAGTCTTGGACGAAACAGATTCGGGTTTGGATATCGATGCGTTGCGCATTGTCGCGAGCGGTGTAAATGCTATGCGTTCTCCCGAAAGAAGCTTTCTCGTCATCACGCACTACCAGCGTTTACTCGATTACATTGTACCTGATTTCGTTCACGTCCTTGTTGACGGAAAGATTGTAATGTCAGGCGACAAAGATTTGGCCCTGAAGCTCGAGGATAAGGGGTACGATTGGATCAAAGAAGAAACAATCGCATGACCGGAATGGCAAAGCCCATTGTTATGGACTTGGAGCGCAAGCCCAATATTCATCTTGCTACTCAAGCCAAAGGTGAAGCACTGCGCGCAGCCCTCGTTGCATTGCGATCAGGAACAGGACTGGCAGCGGAGTATTTGGATGCTTTGCCGGTTCCGCATCGCCGAGTAGAACGCTGGAAACACACTCCAGTTGCTGGATTTTGGTCCACTTACGAAGCGCCTCAAGTACAAACCGTTTTAGCGGCAGGTTGCGAGGCGTGTCCCGTGCCCGGCTTGCATGCGTACAGAATGGTATTCGTCAATGGGACATTTGACCCAGCGGCCAGTGATTTGCCGGTGCACAATGGAGTCCAATGCGCCCCTATTTCGATGAGTGATTCGCCGCCCCGCGAAGCAGGTGACCTGGAAGCAACGGAGTGGTTTGCGGCGTTGAACCAGGCGTTCGCTATTGAAGGCATGCGACTACACATTAAAAAAGGGGTGGTTTTGGATCGACCATTATTGGTTCATCATCACACCCATGGCCCGAATAGTGCGAACTTTTTGCGCCACGAAATCACAGTGGAAGCAAATGCGCAAGTGCAATTGATTCACTGGAGCACAGCTGACTCACAAGCGTCAGGCATGGTGAATATTATGACGCATATAGAGGCAGCTACAGGCAGCCATGTGGCATTGGATAAAGTGCAAGACGAAGCAGGGAAATTGCATCACTTGGCCTTTGAGCAAATCAATCAAGCCCAGTCTACCCAAGTGCGTGTGCACACGGGAACCATTCAGGGACAGTGGGTCCGAAACGATTTGAATTTTCGATTGGACGGAGAAGGATGCGATTCGGTATTGAATGGATTTTTTCTTCCTAGCGGAAACGAATTTGTAGACAACCACACTACAGTAGATCATTGCGCAGCAAACTGCACGAGTTCGGAACAGTACCAAGGAATTTTGTACGGCTCCAGTTCAGGTGTATTCAACGGCAAGGTTTTCGTTCGTCCGAATGCTCAACAGACCAATGCATATCAGCAAAATGGGAATATTTTGGTGACGGATAAGTCGAAAATAAATGCAAAGCCCGAGCTTGAGATTTACGCTGATGATGTAAAGTGTAGCCATGGCTGCACCATCGGCCAGTTTGACGAAGAGGCGTTGTTTTATGCACGCTCCCGAGGAATTAGCGAAGCGGAAGCCAAGGCCATGCTGGTGAATGCTTTCATCGGCGATGTTCTTGATGGATTTGCTGTGCCGGAAGTGCGCATGGAATTGGAGCATCGCTTAGCCACGAAGCATGGATGGGATACTTGGAACGATACATTGGAAGCCGGATGAGCTCAGCACTCGACACATCGGCCGTTCGCGCGCAGTTTCCCATTTTGGGTCGGCAGGTCCATGGGAAACCACTTGTTTACCTCGATCATGCCGCCTCTTCTCAGAAGCCGGTTGCTGTTATCGAAGCGCAGCGTGAGTATTTGATGCATTATCATTCAAATGTGCACCGCGGAGCGCATGCGCTTTCTCAACAGGCCACAGACGCCTTTGAGCGAGCACGTTCAACAGTCCAGTACCATATCGGTGCTGAGCATTTGGAAGAAATTATTTGGGTGGCAGGGGCGACCGATGGCATCAATCTGGTTGCTCAAGCCTGGGGACGAGAACACATTCAATCCGGGGATGTCATCTTGATTACTTGTATGGAGCATCACGCGAATATTGTGCCGTGGCAAATGCTGGCTGAAGAGCGGGGTGCAAAAGTTGAAGCGGTGAATATTTTGGAGGACGGGACACTTGACGACGACGACTTTCAAGAAAAACTGAAACTAGGGCCAAAACTTGTTGCCTTCATGCATGTTTCCAATACCTTGGGTACCATCAACGATGCTCAGCGGTTGACGAAGATGGCCAAAGGCGCAGGGGCTGTAGTGTTAATTGATGGCTCACAAGCTTTGCCGCACATGATGGTGGATGTGGTGGATCTGGGCTGTGACTTTTATGTATTTTCTGGGCACAAAGCTTACGGTCCGACAGGAATTGGAGTTCTATATGGCAAGAAGGCGATCTTGGAAGCCATGAAACCGTGGCGCGGTGGAGGGGAAATGATTGATGTTGTGAGCCTGAAGAACGGCACTACTTATGCCGGACTGCCGCACAAGTTTGAAGCTGGCACGCCGCACATTAGTGGAGCCATTGGTCTGGGTGTTGCTTTGCAGTGGTTAACGGGCCTCGGGCTCAAATCTGTGATGGATCACGAGACAATTTTATCTTCCCAAGCACGGCATCAATTGGGGAAAATTGACGGCATGCGTTTCATTGGTTCGGCCCCATCAACTTCGGGTGTAGTGAGTTTTGTGGTAGAGGGTGTGCATCCGTATGATTTGGGTACACTGCTCGATCAGCAAGGGATCGCAGTGCGTACAGGCCATCATTGCACACAACCCATCATGGAGCATTTCGATATTCCTGGAACCGTGCGGGCATCCTTCGGAGCATACAACACTTTGCAAGAAGTTGACGTGCTTGTCCAAGGCGTTGAGCGCGCGCTAAAAATGTTGCGCTGAACAAATGCAATCCCCTCCTCTCTTATGAACGCTGAATTGCAAAGCCGTCAAGAACAAATTGTAGAGGAGTTCTCATTCTACGAGGATTGGATGGAGAAATATGAGCAGCTTATTGACATGGGCAAAGAGCTGGCTGTGTTGTCCGACGAGCATAGGCAAGACGAGCATTTGATTCGCGGGTGCCAGTCACGTGTTTGGTTATCGGCCACGCGGACCGAAGAAAAACATGTCCGTTTCTATGCGGACAGCGATGCCATCATCACAAAGGGCTTGGTTGCTTTAATGGTGAGAGTATTGGACGGCTTGCCCGCCAAGGACATTGCCGAGTCGGATTTGTGGTTCATCGAAAAGATTGGCTTGGACAAACATTTGAGTCCTACACGTGCCAACGGACTGCATTCTATGGTGCAGCAGATGAAGCGATATGGCGTCGCCTTTCAGGCGAAGTGAGCATTATAAAGAAGTGGCACCAGAATCCTTTTCAGTTGTGACTTCTTGCAGGTTATCACAAAATTTTTGGAACTGACGCCACTCCAGCCTGAGAAAGCTTAAGGGTACAACGCGCCAAAAGCGACGAGGGTTGCACAGCTGCGGTTTTTGGTCCCGATAAAAAGCCTATTTAGTGGCAGGAACCAGTTTGGCGATGGCTGCGCTGAGGTCTTGGACGGTGGCTTGGAATGCCTCCATTTGATCCTGTTGAATGGGTGTGGACGGAGGAAAATCTTCGCGCAAGTGATCCACTTGCTTTCCGTTCTTCCAAAACCGAAAACAGACATGTGGACCTGTGGCCAGCCCCGTGGAACCAACGTACCCAATGACTTGTCCTTGTTTCACATTCTGACCTGCTGAAACTGCGCGTCGGGACATGTGCAAATACTGAGTTTCGTACGTGTTGTTGTGACGAATCTTAACATACTTCCCATTGCCTTTTGTGTAGCTGGACTTGCTAACCATACCGTCCCCAACAGCGAGGATTGGCGTTCCTTTGGGCGCGGCATAATCTGTGCCATAATGGGCCTTCGTTTTTTGCAAAATCGGATGAAAACGCTTGAGGTTATATCGACTGCTGATTCGACTGAATTCAACGGGAGCTTTCAAGAAGGCTTTTCGCAAACTTTGCCCCGCGTCGTCAAAATAATCAAACCCTTCTCCCTGGTCAAATCGAAATGCTGGCAATTCCCGCCCGCGGTGCTGAAAATGGCAGGCAATGACGCGTGGCATGCCCATGGGCTCACCGTTGATGTACGTTCGCTCGTACATGACGTCAAAGGCATCGCCTTTTTGCAAACGTGAAAAATCAACCGTCCAGGCATAGACATTGGCCATTGCTAAAGCGAGGGTAGTGGGCGCTCCGAGACGTTCGAGATCTACGGACAGGGAATTTTCGATGGTGCCTATTGTGCGTTGAATCAACGTATCGGCAGGCAAACTTTCGAGTGCCACGCTGTACGGCTCTTGGAGTGAGAATCGTGCATATTCACGGGCGTTTCGCTGGTAAATGAAATGAGCAGGTTTCGGTAGTGAATCACGCGTGAATGCGATCCACCACGGTTTTCCGCTCCGCATGTTTCGCACATCGTACTCCTCGTTGGTTGCCTGGGCAAGTAGGGTTATTTGCCCTGCATTCATTCCCGCTGGTCGTAGGATGTGGGAGAGTGATTGGCCAGGGGCCACGATGCCTGAATCGATGTCAAGCCCTTCCCACATCAGTCCGAAGCGTTCGACGGGGTTGGTCGGAGGCTGAAAATTCGCTTCGCGGATTGGAACATTGTCGCTTACATCTTTGCATCCGAAGGTGCCGAAAAGCAGGACAAGAAGAACGGTTGGGAAGGTGGAAAACGGGGGATTCATCACAAGCCAAACACTTCTTTTTCGACCCAACCTTTGCCCCATTCCGCTTGCTCTTGTTCGTTCCAAAGTTCTGGATAGAAAATGCGCTTTTGGAAGCGCGGAGGCAAATACTTTTGCCAGTTTGTCCCTCCAGTTGCAGCGATGTCTTCCGGATTTTTTTGCAGGTAACGCACAGCGCTTTTGTAGTGGCTCAATGGCCAGTTGATGTTCACATTAACGTCCAACCACCGCAATGCTTGGCGCAATTCGTCTGTTTGTTGACCCGGCCCGAGTTTTTTCCAAAATGATCTGAGGTTCCCATCGAAACAATTCTCCGCCAACTCCATGAGGGTGTGATCGTATTTTTGCTCAAATTGCCGCAGCGTCAGCGTTTTTTCTCCTGAAGAAAGTTCAACGGCTCCCGCCTTCCAATAGATTTTATCAAAGAGGCTGATGAGGTCGCCCGGTGAGTGATCGGCGTGGTCGGCGCGGAACTCTTCTTTGAGCAGCCGATCAAAGCTCGTAGCGTGGATTTCGATCATTCGGTATTGAGCACTCTGGAATCCACTTGCCGGAAGCAAGGACATGCGAAACTTTAAGAATTGATCCTTGTCCATCCCGTCAACCATGATTTCAAAGCTGTGTGTCAGTGCTTCGAAGTACCGGTTCACACGACTCACGCGTTTCAGCATATCAGCCGAATCCATTGCCTCTGCATGCTGAAGCTGACGAAATTCATGAAGCGAGAGCTTGAAGTAAAGCTCTGTAATCTGGTGATAGATGATGAAGATTTCCTCATCTGGAAAAGGTGTAATAGGATGCTGTAGGCTTAGTAATGTATCCAAATTGATGTAATCCCAGTAGGTCAAGAAGTCTGCATGAAGCAGGCCATCCAAGTAGGAGTTCAAGTCCTGGCCCATTGCCGCGTATTTAGCCTGAAGGGCTTCGAGCTTGGCGAGTATGGATTTGTCAAAAGGGTGCGATTCTGGCATGGTACCAAATTCGTGAAATTCTGCTCAGTTTGGAGCAAAACCCAATGGACTTCTCAACCCTGACGCGTTGGTCAGTTCCATTTTAATGGACCCGAATAAGATGCGTGTGCTTACGAGCAGTGGGATGCGGTTGGTATCGTTCGTAATGTAAACCGCCAAGTCATCGGGATTTCGCCAGATCCGACCGGTTTGAATCACCGGGTAAATGAGTGCACAGTTCCATTTTTGCCCTTTCCATTTGATGTTTTCGTTGCCAGCATACACGGCTTGAAGATCAAACCACTCTTCGTCCATGAAGATGGGAACCGATACCGTATCTCCTTCAGCGAGTGTATTGAAGGCAATGTTGCGGAGTGCATAGATTCCGCTCACCATGTCATACACAGGCCCTTGAAGCTCATGTTGGGTTTGTTTGGGATTATTCTTCCCTTTGAAGGCGACAGCAAAGACGCTTGAGTCACTTTGGTTGAAGGTGTAGTCTTGGTGCAGTTTGTATCCGCCTTCGCGAATATCACGGAGAAAGTAATTGGGCAGTCCGGTGCGAGGGTCGATGTGCGACTGGTAATGATCGTCTACTTTGAAAAACCAATTGAAAGCGCCGACGCTTCTGCCTTTGGCATCGATGATCCAATCGCTGTTTTGTTTCGAACCTTTCACTGTGATAACAGCCTCTGCAGCATCGAGCAAGCCATAATGGAACCGATAGCTCAAGGTTTCGCCGGGTGCAAACGCGGCATTGCTAAAACGGCTACCAGAAGCCCCATTTTGTGCAATTAATGGGTGACAAGCGAGCCCTGCAAGAAGAAGAAAAAATAGCCGTTTCATGCTATTGGAATGCAATGATTGGGCCAACCGTGGCGAATGGGTTGAGTTCAACTCAATACAGCCATGCATTTCAGTTCAATGGCAATGGGCGTAGGCAAGCGGTTAATTTCCACGGTGGTCCGACAGGGCTGTGTTGCGGGATCAGGAAAGTACTCTGCGTAAATGCGGTTGAACGTAGCGAAGTCGCGGTGCATATCGACGAGAAAAACAGTGATATCAACCAGGTTTTCCCATTGGCTTCCGTTGGCCTCCAAGATGGCCTTGACATTGCCTAGCACGCTATGGACTTGTGCTGCAAAGTCAAACGCTTTGAAATTTCCATTGTGGTCCAATTCCAGCCCGGGCACGCCGCTATCGTTGGAGTCGCTTCCTGCGATTCGCGGACCAACGCCACTCAAAAACAACAAATTACCAACCGCTTTGGTGTGGGGATAATTGCCAACAGGTTTGGGACCTTGATTCATTTTTATTCAATCTTATTGACGGCAAAGATGCTCCGATTTTCGTCATTGTCCGAATTTCTGGCTCTCAGCGCCTTGGTCTTTCGGTTGGGTTTGGTTCAAAGCAAGTGAGCCGGTATCTTCGTTTCATGCGATACCAATCTCTCTCTTCCGAATTGTACAAGCGCAACCGTGCGAACTTCATGGCTCAAATGAAGCCAAGGAGCATTGCGGTTTTCTTTTCGAACGACATCTATCCCACCAGTGCGGATGGCACATTGCCGTTTAAGCAGGCTAGCGATATTTTGTGGTTGACGGGCGTGGACCAAGAGAATACGGTGTTGGTTTTGTTTCCTGATGCCCACAATCCAGTGGATCGTGAGATTTTGTTTACCACGGAGACCAATGAAGAACTCGCCATTTGGGAAGGAGCAAAATTGGACAAGAAGCAAGCGACCGCGGCAACTGGAATCCCCAATATTCAGTGGACTCCTGGATTTGAACGCA
>DDEH01000142.1 GCA_002336085.1 Flavobacteriales bacterium UBA1959
AATTAATTCGACATGAAAAAAGCTTCGATTTGCACAATTCAAGGAGGAATTCACCGATTCACTTGCCTTCCATTCTAATTCAATTTGTTGCATCTTGCAATCATGCAAAAGCGAATATCTCTGCTGTTAATGACACTTCTCATAGTGTCCACCTCAGTCTTGAGCCAGACCGTCTCAGGTGTGGTTCGTGATGCCAATGGAAATGCACTGCCCGGTGCTTTCGTGTCCGGCATCAACGACGCACAAGAGGTCATTGGCGTCGCAAATTCTCTCGTGGACGGAAGTTATGTCTTGGACCTGAGCCCATCAGCAGGGGAATCTGTCATGTTGCGGTGCAGTTACATCGGCATGAAAAAAAAGGAAGAATCCCTAGGTATCTTAATCGCAGGAAGAGTTTACTCCATGGATTGGGCGCTCAGGGAGTCCTCTGAATTGATTGGACAAGTCGTCGTGAGTGCAGGGAGATTCGAACAGTCCGCAAACAAGGTAACTGTTTCCATTGATGTCCTTCCGCCAAGAATCATTGAGTCCCGAGGCACGACAACTTTGGAAACCGCGCTCGAAATGAACCCGGGAGTCACATTTGTAAATGGTGAGCCGCAGATTCGCAGCGGCAGCGGATTCAGTTACGGAGCCGGATCACGTGTCATGGTCATGGTCGATGATTTGCCCGTATTAAGCGGGGATGCCGGTCGGCCCACTTGGGGGTTTTTGCCGGTTGAAAACATCGAACAAATAGAAATAATCAAAGGAGCATCCAGCGTGCTTTTCGGCAGCGCCGCTTTGAGCGGTGTCATCAATGTTCGCACCCGTTTTCCCGATGCTCGACCACTGACTCGTATAAGCGTTCAACACGGGGCGTATTCCACCCCACGGTCCGGTGATGCTAAATACTGGGAGGGTACGGCTCAGCAAAGCAATATAAGATTCCTTCACAGCCAACAATTGGGTTCATGGGACGTAGTTATTGGTGGGAATTTCCTTGGAGATGACGGCTTTTTGGCACCTGAAGACATCGCGGCCAACGATGCGGAAGAATTTCGATACCAGCCGTGGAAAGTGGACCGCTACGGCGCCGAGTACCGGGCCCGACTCAATGCCAATTTGCGAAAAAGGGAATCGAAAGTAAAAGGTCTGACATACGGCCTCAACACCAATTGGCAGCTCGGCGAGTCGCTGAATACACTGATCTGGCAGAATGCCCCCGATTCTATTTACGGGGCATTTGACGGAGCCTCAACGCGCACCAATCAGCTCATTGGCACCGTAGATCCTTATGTGCAGTACTTGTCGCCTTCCGGCATCCGACACAACCTTCGTACCCGTTGGCAGTACCTCAACAATGACAATGACAATGAACAGTCCAATGGCTCGCACGTTCTCTATGGTGAATACCAAGCCTTAATCGATGGCGATCGTTGGAACATTCCCGGGCTCAAAATCACGGCAGGCCTAGTAAACTTGACTGCTCTGAGCCGGGCAGAACTATACAGTGGTGGATCTTCTGATGGAAATAATACGGCCACCAATCAATCCGTCTACGTTCAATTTGATCAATCCATAGGCGAACGCTTCAATCTATCTGGAGGTGGGCGCTACGAGCATTTCACCGTGAATGGAACCGGCGCTGGAAAACCTGTTTTCCGACTTGGCGGAAATTACCAATTGGCCGAGGCTACATTTTTGAGGAGCAGCTACGGACAAGGGTTTCGATTCCCAACAATCGCCGAACGGTACATCCGCACTGGACTAGGAGCATTGCAGATTTATCCAAATGAAGAATTGCGTCCTGAATACTCTTGGTCTGCTGAAATTGCCGTGAAACAAGGAGTCAAAATCGGCCCGTTTGCCGGATTCATAGACTTGGCATTATTCCGTCAAGATTTCCGCGACTTTATTGAGTTTACTTTCGGGCCGTGGGGGCCTGACGAAGGAGAGGCGGCCAACGAAGGAAATGCATATGGGTTGGGCTTTATGAGTGTCAATACCGGTGAAAGCCGAGTTACTGGGGCCGAAATTTCAATCAACGGCCGCCTTCAATTGGAGCGATTTCGTATTGATCTGCTTACGGGATACACTTACACCAACCCCGTGAGCACAACTCCGGGATACAATTACAACCCCGATAGCACCTCCAATTATGCTGCTACCTATTATGGAACAAGCCACGATACCACCGGCCTTCTTTTAAAATACAGATCCCCACATGTTTGGCGTTTCGATGCGCAAATTTCAGGTGCTCATTGGTTTGGAGGATTGAGCGCGCGTTACCAAACAAACTTGCGGAACTTCGACCAGGCATTCATCGCATTTGAAGAAAACCCAGCGATTTCTGGCATCAATTGGGGTGCAAGGGCTTGGCTCGAACAAAACCCTTCTCTTCCGTGGATCATTGACGCACGCATCGGACGAGAGTGGTCCAACGGTCACAAGGTGACCCTAATCGTAAATAACATCGCAAATCAAGAATACGCGATACGTCCTATGGCGATGGAAGCTCCTCGCTTGACCACTCTAATGTACACTTACGAAATCAATTGATGGCTGAAGCACATCCACAACTCATCGGCATTATTCCAGCCCGCTTGGGTTCCGTGCGATTCCCGGGCAAACCACTAGCGGAATTGGGCGGGGAGACAGTCATTGAGCGCGTCGTTAAACGTGTGCTAAGCGCAGGTGTCTGCGACGCCGTCCTAGTGGCTACTGATGACAATCGCATTGCGCAAGCCGCCGAACGTGCTGGCGCCGAAGCGCGCATGACAGACCCTAAACTGGCAAACGGAACATTGCGCAGCCACGCCGCATTGGTGCAGTGGGAAACCGACCTAAAAACCGAAGCCGATTGGATCATCAACATTCAGGGTGACGAGCCCTTTGTGCATCCTGAGCAACTGAAAAAATTGGCTCAGTTAATTCGCAAGCCCGGCGCTGGGATTGCAACATTGGCGAGGCCCAAAAGTGCAAATGACCCCGAACGAGAAAATCCAAACCGAGTAAAAGTCACCTGTGACTTGAATGGATCTGCCCTTTACTTCAGTCGTTCACCCATTCCATCCAGTCCAGGTCCATGGCTGGAACATGTGGGGCTGTATGCGTTTTCCAGGGGCGCCCTAGAAGCTCTGACTCACCTGCATGCCACTGAATTGGAAAAGCGCGAGCGACTGGAGCAGTTGCGATGGTTAGAGCACGGTTGGAAAATTGCAGTGGGGCGCACGGAACATCTGACCCACGCGGTTGACACCCCTGAAGATTTAATTCACCTACAGAATCTTTTAGAGGGCGGCGAATTGGAGTAAATTTGTGCAATACAATTACCCCTATCTCATGTCTCGGTATCCCCTCTTTGTATCTTGCGCGCTCTTTGCAATTGCATTCACGTTCGCAGTAGCCAGTAGCTCCTGTAATTCCTCCGATTCTTCAATGGCATCTCACAAACAGCCCCAATTGACCGAAGCTCAATTTTCCGCAGCACCCGTTGCAGAAAAGCAATCACACATCACCGAAGTTCATGGACTCCAATTGGAAGACGATTACTTTTGGATGCGCTTGAGCGATGAACAAAAAGAAGCGGCAGAGCCTGATGTTCAAACGGCCAAAGTCGTTGATTACCTCAACAAAGAAAATGCTTACAAAACAGAGGTAATGAAAGGAACGGAATCGTTCCAAGAGGCACTATTTGATGAAATTGTAGGCCGCATAAAGCAGGACGACCAGAGCCCCCCTGTCCTGGACAAAGGATTTTACTATTACAGCCGCTATGAGGAGGGAAAGGAATATGCCATCTACTGCCGAAAACAAGGCTCAATGGACGCTGAGGAGCAAGTGATGTTAAACGTCAATGAAATGGCCGAAGGGTTCAATTACTTCTCTGTCGGCGGCCAATCTATTAGCACCAGTAACAACCTTCTGGCCTTCAGCATAGACACCGTGAGCCGACGTGAATACACCCTGCAGTTCAAGGATTTGAGCACTGGAGAAATCTTGGCAGATCGCATCCCCGGAACAACCGGTGGTGCAACATGGGCCAACGACAACAAGACAGTTTTTTACTCCAAGAAAGACCCCGTTACTTTGCGCTCTTCGCGGATTTATAAGCACGTGCTTGGATCCGATGCGAGTGAAGATGTTATGGTCTATGAAGAAGCAGATGAGACATTCGGCTGTGGCATTGGCAAATCAAAAAGCGAGCAATATCTAATGATTGCTAGCTATTCGACGCTCAGTAACGAATGGCGCTATTTGGACGCGAATACTCCAAATGGAGAATGGTCCATCATTCAGCCGCGGGAGCGCAACCTCGAATATAGCTGCAGCCATTACGGTGATCACTTTTACATCACTACAAACCGTGATGCCAAGAATTTTAAATTGGTACGCACGCCTGTTACGGCAACGGAATACGACAATTGGGAAGATGTCCTGCCTCACCGGGAAGAGACGCTGCTAGAAGGCGTGGACATTTTCAAAGATTACCTAGTCGTCTCTGAGCGGACTGAAGGGTTGAATCAAATTCGCATCAAACGATGGGATGCGGCTTCGGATTATTATATCCAATTCCCTGATCCTGCCTACACGGCGTACGTTGGTTCCAATCCTGACTTTGATACCAAGCAGCTGCGCTACGGATACACTTCCATGACCACTCCTGGCTCCGTATTTGAAATGGACATGGTGAGCCAAGATGTGACAATGCTCAAGCAACAAGAAGTGCTTGGGGGCACGTTTGATCCTGCTAATTACGAGAGTGAGCGTGTCATGGTTGAAGCCCGTGACGGCACGAAGGTCCCTGTTTCCATTGTCTCTCGCAAAGGCACGAAAAAAGACGGCAGCAACCCTCTGCTGTTGTATGCATATGGAAGCTACGGATACAGCATGGACGCAGGATTCTCAAGCACTCGCCTCAGTTTACTGGACAGAGGGTTTGTCTACGCTATTGCACACATAAGAGGCGGACAGGAAATGGGCAGAGACTGGTACGAAAATGGAAAAATGTTCAATAAAAAGAACACATTCAAAGATTTTATCGATTGTGGAGAAGCGATGGTGGATCTCGGTTACACCTCCCCTGAGCATCTGTATGCCATGGGCGGATCGGCTGGGGGTTTGCTGATGGGTGCCGTAATTAACATGGCGCCTTCATTGTTTCACGGAATCATCGCAGCTGTGCCTTTTGTTGATGTAATCAACACCATGCTAGACGAAACGATTCCGCTAACCACAGGAGAATTTGACGAATGGGGCAATCCTAAAAACAAAGATTCCTTTGATTACATGATGTCTTACAGTCCGTATGACAATGTAAGCGGGCAAAACTACCCACACATGCTCGTTACCACAGGTTACTGGGACAGCCAAGTGCAGTACTGGGAGCCTGCAAAGTGGATGGCAAAGTTGCGCGAGATGAAAACCGACGAGAATTTGCTCGTCATGGATTGCAATATGGAAACTGGCCACGGTGGTGCATCTGGTCGTTTCAAGCGTCTTCGCGAGACCGCCATGGAATACGCATTCTTCATGATGCTCGAAGGCATCGAAGAATAAGACAAGCTAAACATATGAAGCGGTTTAGGAGATTGACCCAGGAAGAGCTTGATGCGGTTCGTCCTGAATTTGTGCGGTATTTGGCCTCTGAAGGCATTGCTGCCGATGATTGGGCGAAGAAACAAACAGAGAACACCGATGAGATGGAGGCTTGTCTCGATGACTTCAGCAATCGGTTCTGGGAAGGAGCAACTTCAGCCATTCAATGTCTTGAGCACTCACCATCCGAAGGGGACACGTGGTTGTTTGAGTTTGGTGAAAACGCCGCTCAGTTGATCCGTTGCGTGCGCCAGGAAGAAACCGCCACGTGGTCAGAAGGAGGAAAGGCGTATGAGCCTGAGGCGCGGGGGCAGGAAATCTTCCAACTTTTGGAGCAAGGGGCTCAGCCCTGCGATCCTGAACGATACCAGCGTTGCCGATCTGAAATGCAAGCGTCTAAAGAGCAGACGGAAAAACGAGCCTAAGACTCACGAAACGCCGCTTCGGGCAGTTCAAATCCCCTTTGAGACAACCAGATGGCGACATCATCTTCAACAGGATGGTGCCAGTGCGCCTCCAGGCCTGCATCGCGCGCTCCATTCACGTGCTGTTCACTATCGTCTATGAACAAGGTTTTTTCCGGAGCAAGTCTGTGCCGAGAGCAAAGGGACAAAAAAGAGTCAGGGTTCGGCTTTCGCTCTCCCATTTCATGGCTGTAATGAATGCCTTCAAATGCGCGTCGAAAAGCCGAAAGGCCCACGTTTTCTTCCATCCACGCTTCAAACACATGAGCGTGGATGACATTGGTGTTTGAAAATAAAAAAAGCCGCGTCTGGCGACCCAAGGCCTGCACCATTGAAATCCTCGATGGATGCATTCCCGTCAAAATAGAGTTCCATGCGTCAACCACTTCCAAACGAGTGGTACCTGGTGCGCAATGTGCTTGCATCTGAGAATAAAAATGATCCCGGCTGATGCGCCCACATTCCAAATCATCAAACATGGGGGATTGCGCCGATTGCTTATACAGTCCCGCAAAATCTGCGACTCCCAATGCCTCAAAGGCCCGGACAGGTGCCTCGTAGTCAATGTCATACAAAACACCGCCAAAATCTAAGATTAAAGCCTCGGGCAGAAGTCGAATCGCCATGTTTTATCGCCTTCAGATCGAGGAGTCCAAACGCTTCAGCCAGGCGCGATCGGTGGTTTCGTCGCTTCGCAATTCTTTCAATTGGGCCCGTGCGTCGCTTTCGGTCAAATGTGTTGCAAACGTGACCAGATGCGAACCGTTTTCCTGCAAATAGATCTCAGATACAAATCCCTGCTGATTGAGGGCAGCCGAATGATTGTGTGCATTGGATGCGACTGTAAAAGAACCTGCTACAAGCATAAAGACTATATCCGTGCTTTCCGTTACAACTGACGGCTCCACGACGTCTTTCAATGGCTTAGGTAGTTCAACCGCAGAACGAACTTCGATGATCAAATCCGTTGATTCATCAATTGCCTCCCACTCTTGAATCGCTTCTTCCGAAAATCGAGGTTGATACGAGGCCACCTCATGCGTCTGGGTAACAGTTGGCAAAGTGCTCATCAACGCAGCATCTTGTCCTGAGTTCTCCATGAAGAACATCCCTGCACCGCCAATGACGGGTACCGCGATAGCGGCTGCGACACGAATCCATGGTGACTGAATTTCAGTCCGTGGAGTGTCCGGCATAGGAATGACACGGGCAGCAGGCTGCAAGGGGTTGCGCGCATTCTTGTTCTCAAGCGGTTGGAGCGGAATCCGTTTCAACCCGAATGACCTCAAAATACGCTCCATCTCCTCGTCCGGCATGAATTGCAACCGCCCTTCATCACCTGCGTACAATCTTCCCACTTGGTGGATGCGAATGGTTTTTCCCGCTTGAAGTTCTGCTTTCAATACAGCTGCCTCTGCTTCGACAGCAGCCAAAGCCTCATCCATTGAACTGGCCTCACTGCGGGCAATCGCTTCTACTAAAACACCGTCATGATGAATGATGCGTTCATTGAATAAGACGCTGCGCACTGGCGGAACCAGCTCCTGACGTGCAACATCATAGCGGGCAGGTATTCGGTTGCAGACAAACCCTCCCAATCCGGGGACCACCACGCAGTCGTGATCTAAAAAGAGGCGATGAAGGTGCTGATCTAAAAGATTCATTGTGTTGCGAACGTAATGCCAATGCGTCCTCGAATGTAGCTGAAACAATTGGGTCTTGCAACTAGTAACGATCGTTTCAAACCGCCAAGGTTCAAATTATCGCACGAGCGTTACTGTACCCGTTTTCAAAATGGGACCGTCTTTCAATTCATAACGCATGCGCCAGAGATAAATACCGTCGGGTACAAAATAATCTGAATTCAGTAGCTGGTTATTGCCAATCCAAGGTTCATTGGGGTCTTCACTGTAAAACACCTGATCGCCCCAACGGTTAAAAATTTCCAACCAAAACCCCCGCGGCTCGACACCCTCAACCTGAAAGGCATCGTTCACTCCATCGTTATTGGGAGTGAATGCTGTGGGGATATACAACGGATAAAAGACATCCAAGAAAACACTGTCGCGCGCGGAACACCCCTCTTGCGAAACACTTTCTAAGACAAACCACTGGGGACCCTGCACCTCCACCTCAGGTGTCAGACAGTCGCTGCAACTCAGCCAATCATCAGGAGTCCACCACAGCGAATCTCCATCGACCGTGCCAAACAGCCTTACTCGATCCAACCAATCCACAGATCGATCCGGCCCTGCATCCACATAAGGCGGCTGCCAAACCTGAACCACTATGTCCGTGCTTCCTGTGCAGCCAAACTGATCCGTAACGAACACCGTAAAAGTTGTCGTTTCAATGGGAAACACCTGGGTAGACTGGGCGGCGGGGTTGGCAGCAAGCCCCGAAGGCATCCATGAATAATTAACTCCATCGGAGGCACTCAATTCCATGGTTTCCCCGCGGCACATCCATCCTCCTCCGGTTGCGTCAGCGGTTGGCGCAATCAGCTCAACACTCACGCTATCCACCCCTACGCCACATGCATTGGCGATCTGAACCAAAAACGTAGTGTTTTGAGATGGTGATGTAAATGTATTCTGCGCCAGAGGGTTGATGACCAAATCTGCGGGTGACCACAGGTAACTCATCCCTTCGGCGGCCTCCAAAAATGTGCCTTGTCCTTGGCACAAGAAAATCGTGGGATACGTCTGGCCTCCGGGTGCTGATTGCACCACATTGATCGTGACTTCTTCCTCTGATAAGCAGTCATTTGGACTGTAAATTAGAGCAGTATAGGTCGTGTTTTCCGTCGGGCTGGCAGTCGTCACATCCGCGGTTGGTGATCCCAACCCCACGGTTGGCGACCAAATGACATCACTGCCGCCTGTGGCCTCCAATTCAACCACATCTCCCAGACAAATGGTCATATTGTCTGTGATGTCTGTGATCAGTACCTCCACCACCACCGTTACTTCTGCAGAACCCGATCCGCATGTATTGGAATCTTCCACTGTATAAGTAGTCGTCTGCGTGGGGGTCACGGTTGGGTTGGGAACCGACGGATCGTCCAAAGTGGGGTGGGGCTGCCACTCCAAATTATCGGTTCCATATGCCTGTAGGTTTGTGCTTTCTCCTTCGCAAACGGGAGGAACCTCATCGATCAAAGGTTGAGGGATTTCCTCAATAAATAACGTCGCAAATGCCGTGTCTGGTTCCAAACACCCTCCAGTTGCGGAAGCGTCCGAAACGATGAGCATCACATCCCACTCACCTGGCGTGAGGTAGACATATTCTGGGTTTTCTTCATCACTAAAATTCAAATCCCCAAACTCCCAAACGTAATCATTGCCTCCGATGGAGTTATTGACGAATTGAATGGGCTCACCAGCGCAAATAAGGTCAGGCGCGTCGATGTCGATGTCAGCAACCAGCGATCCCAAATTGAATTTAAATACGCCCAAGTTGCAGTTGGTAGATGGGTTCGTACTCGACCAAGCTCCAGCTGTCGTCGGAAAGTCATCCCAGCCACCACACCCTGCACATACTGCTTGATATACAGTTCCATTCTTATCAAACCTCGACGTTCCGCCATCCACGTGTTCATTTGAAAAGGTTCCCCCAAAAAATGTTCCATACGACAAGTCTACAGCTCCTGGAGACAAGACACCCAGCCAAAAATCACTTCCATCCGTGCCAATTTGATACGCGCCTTCCGTGACGGGCATTCCACTCGTTGAAGACTGTCCTGCATTGGAACTGTTCGCATTGTTTGTTGTGCCTCCCCAGCCGCTGATGTACATCTCATCGCAATCAGATACCAAAAATGCCGTGGGGCTAATGTCAATGCCTGATTGTGGAAGTCCAATGCGTGTGACCCAATCCACCGCATCCAATTCCTCAGAGAAACGGGCTACAAATGTGCTCCCATTCGGATTGGCGGCATACACATCCCCAACGAGCGCAAGCGACGAACCGACCGTTTGTCCGCACAAATGAGGGCGGTCTTCGGTGTCTAGCTGAACAAAATAAGATTGGTCATAATCATCTGTGCCAAAATAACTTGCGCTTTCCAAAATGGGCATTTCGGGCGCATAATTCAAAGAGAAAATATAACCGTCGCTGTCTCCTGCTAAATTGGGTTGATACGCTTGCGGTGCAGTTGGCAAATCGTCGCTTCGAGTTCCCCCCGAGATATAGGCCAACGATTGCCCTTGGGCAAATTGGACGGCATAAGCAGCGTCATCCTGATTTCCTCCAAAATAGGAGGAAAATTCAAGATCAACCAGGTCCGCTGACAGCCGAAATATCACCGCATCGCTTGTCCCATTTAGCCCCGGATCAAATGCATTGGACATGGGGAAATCGTCGCTTCGCGTACTCGTTGCCACCCAAACATCTCCTTGCGGATCCACCATGACTTCACCGCGGCAAACGTCGCCATAGTTGTAATTCAATTGTGGGCCCAAGTTCAACCCATCATTCTCCGATCCGCCAATGAAGGTCGACGCCTCGAGGAATCCGTTCACTCCGTCGAGTTTGGAAATGATGATATCGCTGCCTTCCGTAAACGATTGATAAAAACTATAGTTGCCCAAGTCAATGAAGGGGCCGCCTATGAATGATTCTTGGAACGCGCCGGCGGTGGTTGGAAAGTCCGGTGAACCCGTTGTGCCCATGGCGTATATGTCGCCCGATGCGTCAGTCACCAAACTGTGTGGATACTCGAGATTACTTCCTCCGAGGTAGGTGCTGTATTCCAGATTGGCGCCGTCGGATGAGAAAACACTGATTCCAAAATCAAAATCCCCGCCGTTGTAAGTGGCGTCAAATGCTCCAGCTGATGTAGGGTATCCCGCACCGCGCACACCAGAACCACCGATTAGCCTGCCGTCATCATCGTAGGCTGCCGTGAATCCCCAACTGTCAGCCGTAGAGCCTATGTACGAGGCAAATTCGATTTCCGGATCGATAATCAATGGTCGCGTCGAATCATACACACCCAATTCGTACGTGACCCGATACGCGCCGTTCTCAAGCTCTTGCAGCCGATACGTGCAGATGATTTCCTCCATCTGGCTTCCGGCCATCTGATAAGCAAAAGGGGCAGATTCTGTGATATGGCCCCACGCACCTGTAACTTCGTCGCCTGCTCCCACAGCCGGACCGAGCAAGTGCTTCAGTGTTCCATCGGCTTGAAGCGTTGTCTCTAGGCCACTGTAAACGGAAACTATTTGTGTGGGATCAGCACCTGGATCCACCCTCCAGTCGCATTTGATGTGAGCCGCGTCGCCCTTCATCCCATCAATAATCGCGTGAATCCCAGGCCAAACATGAGCAACTTTGAGCTTTCCTGATGGACGCACACCCGTTGCCCACTGGGAAGGATCGTTGCCGCGAAAATACGAAAGATGGTGGCCGGCCGGGTAACTCCCACTGGCTTGATACTCCGAGGAACTGCCCTCCCATTCCACATCCAAAACGTATTTTGAAAGTCCTGCTGAAGGAGACGCATGACGAGCCAATTCATCATAACCTGACGCCAACATTCCCGCCTTCCAACCGCGATTCGTCAGCCACCAATCGCCTCCAAAAACACGTGCCTCAGCCAAAACTTCATCGTGAAATTGACCTTCGTTGGGCACAAACCAAACACCCTCAGGCATATGGCCACGTTGCACAATCCGTGCATCATCTTGCTCAGTCTGCGCGAAAGTGACAGCGCCTTGAACCAAAGACATCAAAACCAAAAGAGGCGTAAATATTTGATTTTTAACGTGCACGATAGGTTTTAGGATCTTTTGCTTTCAAACAAATAACGGACAAAAGGCCTTGCAGGTTGCCTGTCCTTTTTTACTCTCACGAAACAAAAAGAGAAAATCAGGCCAGTTGCTCTGTGAGCAGCCGCATTTCAATAACGGGAGACATTCGCTCGTGCAGGATTCTATGCACCGAATCGGCTATGGGCGTCTCCACCTCAAACTTCTCATTCATTCGGTGAATGCCCTTGGATCCGTTGAAGCCCTCTGCCACCATATTCATCTCCATCATGGCACCTTTGACACTGTATCCTTTGCCAATCATCATGCCCAACGTTCGATTTCGACTGTGAGGGCTGTACGCTGTAACGAGAAGATCCCCGAGGTATGTGCTCTCTTTGACATCGCGATCCAATTCATGCACGGCCGCCAAAAACCGCTTCATTTCTTGAGAAGCGTTGCTGATGTAAACACTGAGGAAATTATCGCCATAGCCCAATCCAAGAACGATTCCCGCACCTATTGCATAGATGTTCTTGAGCACAGCCGCCAATTCAGCCCCAACAACGTCCTGGCTAGTTTGAATTCGAATGTAGCGGGTAGCAAATGCCTCGGACAAGGTTTTCGCGAGGTCCAAATCCGGGCAAGCCATAGTGAGGTAACTCAACTTTTCACGCGCCACTTCCTCCGCATGGCATGGACCGGCCAAGAGGCCAATACGCTCATAAGGAATCCCAAACTGCTTGTGCAGATATCGCGCAGGAATGCTATCGAACTCAACGACCATGCCTTTGATGGCATTGATGATGATCTTGTCCTGCATTCTCTGTGGGTTGTGCTCCTGAATCACTTGATTCAGATAGATGGAGGGAATCGCAAAGATCAACACATCGCTCGCGTCAATCACCTCCTGCATTCGGTTAGAAACTCGCAGCTTGTCCACGTCAAAGGCTATGCTCTGGATGTAGTTCGGGTTGCGGCCGTAATTCAAGAGATGGTCGCGCGTCTCCTCCCTTCGGACCCACCAATTCAAATGATCCTCATTCGTGAGCACCATCTTGGCAATTGCCGTGGCCCAAGAGCCGCTTCCTATGAGTCCATATCGCAACTTTTTTGGCATAGAGGCAAAGGTAATAGAGAGCGCGTTGTGTCTGTCGGAAAATTGAGGCGGTCCCGTTTCCGCGCGCTACCTTTACCAACGCACTCAGCACATTCGAATCAATATGAGCGACGATCTCCTCAAAAAAGTCATTAGCCACTCCAAAGAGTATGGCTTTGTATTTCCTTCCAGTGAAATTTATGACGGCCTCTCGGCGGCCTACGACTACGGTCAACTTGGCGCCGAACTCAAAAACAACATCAAGCAGTATTGGTGGACCGCGATGGTCCGCATGCACGAAAACATCGTTGGGATAGACGCTTCGATTTTCATGCACCCAAATACTTGGAAAGCTTCCGGACATATCGATGCATTCAATGATCCGCTCATTGACAACAAGGATTCCAAAAAGCGTTACCGCGCAGATGTGCTTATTGAGGACCACATTGCCAAGATTGAAACCAAAATCAACAAGGACGTAACCAAGGCGGCAAAACGCTTCGGGGATTCCTTTGACGAGCAACAGTTTCGCGAAACCAACGGCCGCATCGTGGATCGTCAAAAGCAAATTGACGAAATCAATGAACGCTTCAAATCGGCCATGGAGGCGGAAGATTTAGCGGCGGTAAAAACCCTCATCGAGGACCTCGGTATTGCGGATCCCGACACCGGCAGCCGGAATTGGACAGACGTACGCCAGTTCAATCTTATGTTTAAAACCGAGTTAGGCGCTGTCAGCGGAGACAGCGGAGTCATCTATTTACGTCCGGAAACAGCGCAAGGCATTTTTGTCAATTACCTCAACGTACAGAAGAGCGGCCGCATGAAGCTTCCCTTTGGCATTGCGCAGATTGGCAAGGCCTTCAGAAATGAAATTATTGCGCGCCAATTCATTTTTCGCATGCGCGAATTTGAACAAATGGAAATGCAATTTTTTGTGAAGCCTGGCACACAAGAAAAGTGGTACGAATACTGGAAGGAAGCCCGCCTCAACTGGCACAAAGCACTAGGGTTTGGCGATGGATTGCACAGATTCCATGACCACATTAAGTTGGCGCACTACGCCGAAGCCGCTACGGATATTGAGTTCAACTTCCCTATGGGTTTCAAAGAACTCGAAGGAGTTCATTCGCGCACGGACTTTGATTTGAAGCAACACGAAGAGCACAGCAATAAAAAATTGCGCTACTTCGATCCTGAGACCCAAGAGAGCTACGTGCCATTTGTGGTGGAGACATCCATTGGACTGGACCGCATGTTCCTCGCCACATTGAGTGCGGCCTATCAAGAAGAAACACTCGAAGATGGATCGCAACGCACGGTGCTGCGCATCCCCGCGCCATTGGCCCCAGTGAAAGCCGCTATTCTGCCTTTGATCAAGAAAGACGGGTTGCCAGAGAAAGCTCGTGAAATATTGAAAATGCTCCAACTGGAACACAACGTGCAATACGACGAGAAGGATGCCATTGGCAGACGTTACCGCCGCCAGGATGCCATCGGAACGCCCTTGTGCATCACTGTAGACCACGACACACTCACCGACCATGCAGTGACCATTCGCGACCGCGATACCATGGCTCAAGAACGCATTCCCATTGCCGATTTGGCCAGGTGCGTTCAGGAGAAAGTCGGCCTCGCGCAATTGTTTAATTCTGCTTCATGAACCTGACTGACCTCCATCTCGAAGGCGAACGCGCGCTCATCCGTGTGGATTTCAATGTTCCATTGAATGACTCCCGTGAAGTGACTGATGACACCCGAATTCGAGCGGCATTGCCCACCATTCAGCATGTACTATCCCAAGGAGGGTCCGTGGTGCTGATGTCCCACTTGGGGCGACCCAAAGGACCAGACGAGCGGTACAGCTTGAAGCACATTTTGCCGCGGCTCGAAGCTTTGCTAGGCCAGCCGGTGAAATTCGCGAGCAATTGTGTGGAAGATGTAGCGCTTGATGTGACGCAATCATTGAAGCCAGGCGAAATCGCTTTGCTGGAAAACCTACGTTTCCATCCGGAAGAAAAAGCCGGGGATGAATTCTTCGCCGGTCAACTCGCCGAAAACGGCACCGTATACGTCAATGATGCCTTTGGAACCGCGCACCGAGCCCATGCGTCCACGGCAGTCATTGCTCGATTCTTTCCCGAAGACAAAGCATTTGGATTTTTAATGGCCAAAGAAATCGATG
This sequence comes from Flavobacteriales bacterium UBA1959, assembly GCA_002336085.1. Lineage (GTDB taxonomy): Bacteria > Bacteroidota > Bacteroidia > Flavobacteriales_D > Sanyastnellaceae > UA16. Next base: position 15,082 of record DDEH01000142.1, read on the forward strand.
CCCTGGAGATAGTCCTCGCTCATCCGGAAGAACCGCTCACCGCCATTATTGGTGGTGCCAAGGTGAGTTCAAAGCTTGGAATCATTGAACACCTCGTGGGACGTGTGGACCGATTGATTGTAGGCGGAGGAATGGCCTACACTTTCGTCCAGGCGCAGGGCGGAAACATTGGGAACAGCCTTGTAGAGTCCGACATGCATTCACAAGCGCTTGCCATCCTCGAAAAGGCGAAGTCCACAGAAACCGAACTTTTACTCCCGGTGGATACCCGAATTGCTGATCAGTTTGCGGCCGATGCGGCCACGAATGTGGTCGCTACCTCAGAAATTCCAGACGGATGGATGGGGCTAGACATCGGCCCGGAAACCACCAAACGATTTGTGGAGGCCGTACTGACCTCGAAAACCGTTCTCTGGAATGGCCCGATGGGCGTATTTGAGATGGATGCCTTTGCCATAGGAACCAATGCGGTAGCCGAAGCGTTGGCTCAGGCCACTGCCAAAAGCAATGCGTTTACACTGATTGGTGGAGGCGACTCTGTTGCCGCCATTAATAAGGCCGGATTGGCCGAGCGTGTTAGCTATGTCAGCACCGGAGGCGGTGCAATGTTGGAGTATCTGGAAGGCAAAGAATTGCCCGGAATCGCCGCCATCCGATCATGAACGCCGCTCGTTGCTTGGGCCTTTGGATGGTCTGCACGGTGTGTGCTTGGACTTCGTTGATGGCACAAGACCGCGTAAACGTTTACCCCGATCACCGCATGCTTTGGAGCGAAATGATGCTTCATTCCGATCAAGGCATCGTGCGTGAGGGACGGGATTGGAGAGGCACGGTTCTATGGACAACTCGTCCTGGAGCGTTGTACGAAGGGTATTCATCTAGTTCCTTTGACCTGCGCTTTACGTTGAGCGATGGCCGTCTGATTCAAGGAGATTCCAATTTCAGTGATGCCATTCTGTACACCTTGGAAGGCAACAACATCTACATCGGAGACAGTACCTTTCCGCTTGATTTGGTCTACACCCTTCAGCAGGATGCCCTCGATCCTGGCGCTTTTGGACTGTACAAGGAAGACAGCATCAGCGTATTTGATCGGATTTGCGTGTTCGAAGGCCTTCCTTCACCCGAAGTCTTGTTCGGATTTCTATTAGCTCTCGGTTTGCTGTGACGGCTCAGTAGCCTCAGGCTACTGCTTCCATCACTTCCACACGAAATTCAAATTGCTCCATGATCTGGTTGGTAAGCAACTTTTCACAGGCCTCCTTTACCTGGCCTTCAGCTTCAGCCTGATCTGCCGCTTCCACCTCAAGAGTGATGTGCTTGCCAATCCGGACATTGTCGATGCCTGCAAGCCCGATATTTTTCATATTGCTAGAAACGGCCTTTCCCTGGGGGTCCAACAACGCCGGTAAAGGCATGATATCAATGGATGCGCTAAATTTCATGTTCGAATCTTAAGAATGATTTTGGCTCGGTTGAATGAATTTTCCGAAGAATGCATACAAAAGTAATGCGGCCTGCAATCCCAAACCGAACGCACGACCAAAAATTGCCACCACGATTCCCACAATGCCGAGTCCGAACAAAAGCATGATGCGTTTGCGGTCGTAATCCACCGATCTCCCCCACCCTTTGAGGTCCATCATCGATCGGTCGCTAATCATCCACCACGGAATCAAGGTCGATCCAATGAAGACGGAGGCAATCATTGTTGCTGTTCCGCCAACTCCAAACATTTCGTATTGCGCGCCCGTCAGTAAGACTCCAATCCACCACAGCGCACCCGCCGGCGCCGGCATTCCACGAAATCCAGAAACATCAGAACCCGCGGCATATTCGACGTTGAAGCGCGCCAAGCGCCAAGTCGCCGCAATAGCCATGGTCAAGGGTAAAAATTTCAATACCCCAGGCATCGCCGGTGCCCAGGCGTGAAGAAACACCACGCCGGCAATCGCTGGCGTAACACCGCTGGAGACCGCATCTGCAATGCTGTCCAATTGTACACCCATTGGGCCTTGGGTTTGGGTCCATCGCGCCACAATGCCATCCAGTAAGTCAAACAGTTGGCCGGCCGACCAGATCAGGGCCAGAGCCAACATGCCCCAGCCTTTCTGATTTTCAGCCAGCGCTCCGAACTCCGCAAATGAATCGCCCGTGAAGGTGCCGTTCATTGCCGATCCAAAAGGCCAAATGAATAGCCCAATAATGACCAGTATACCAGACAACAAATTGCCCAT
>DDEH01000006.1:0-12531 GCA_002336085.1 Flavobacteriales bacterium UBA1959
AGTGCTTCCAGTGGCAAATGCTTTTGTGCTGGATTCCATTGAAAATGCTGAATGTCTTGAGAATCAGTTCGCTGATGGGATCGGCTCAAAATTCGCAGCGCATAGCCCTTCGCAAGGAAGTGACGCTTAGCAGCAAGTCCAATCAGTCCTGTACCTCCTGTGATGACGATCGATTTTTTTTCCATGCTAAGACAACCTAAGGCAATTGAAAGTTGTTTCCTTGATACTCATCAGTTTTTCTTACTTTTAAGATTAGGAGTGCTACGTGAGTTTGTTTCCATTGTGCCAACAAATCATTGATGAAATCATGAAATTACAATTCAATACGAGAGTGATGTACCGTAACGTGACAAATGTTTTAGGGGCAACGCTCGTTGGTTGTGCCTCTTTGCTGACAGCACAGGGTCAAGCGCCATGTGTTGATGGATTTGCCAATGGTTTTCCTTGTGAACGAATGGATCTGGTATCTCAGATGACAAATGAAGACCTTATGGGAACAGGCTCTAACGATGTCTGGGGTTGGACGGACCACGTCACCGGGGTAGAATATGCGTTGGTGGGGGAGCGAGAAGGTCTGGCAATTGTGGACATGAGTGATCCGGAAAATCCGTTTTTAGCCGGTTTCATGGAGACGCATACGAGCAGCAGTACGTGGCGAGATATGAAGGTTTATGCCGATCGGGTTTATGTGGTTTCTGAAGCAAATGGACACGGTCTTCAAGTGTTGGATTTGAATCAATTGAGGGAGTTAACGGAATTCCCCGCAATTTTGGAGCCTACGACGCATTTGGATGTGTTTTCAGACGCGCACAATGTGATTATCAATGAAGACGCCGCCATGCTCTTTGCCGTTGGAACGAATATGGCAAGTGGAGGGTTGGTTGCCTTTGATATTAGCGAACCGGATTCACCCGTGTTGGTCGGTGACTTTGGTGAGGCCGGTTACACACACGATGCACAAGCAGTCATTTATGATGGTCCGCATGAGGAGTACCAGGGAAAGTCATTGGTGTTCGCGGCAAACGCCAACAAACTCGCGATTGTTGATGCGACAGATCCTGCCGACATCTTCTCCATTAGCATTGCCAATTACGATTATTCGTATACCCACCAGTGTTGGTTGACGGAGGATCATCGCTATTTGATCTTGGGAGATGAGACGGATGAACAGAATCAAGGAATCAACACGCGTACACTGATTTGGGACGTGCAAGATTTAGAATCGCCAATTCTTATTGGAGAGCATTTTGCAGACGGAATGGCAATTGATCACAATCAATATGTGCTGGGAAATCTGTTATTTCAGGCCAATTATGCAGCAGGTCTAAGGATGCTTTCTCTGTCCGACGTAGCTGATGGGGAGCTGACGGAAATAGGATTTTTCGATGTTTATCCTGAAGATGATGCGCCAGTCTTTACAAACGGATCGTGGTCAACCTATCCGTATTTCGAATCAGGGTATGTCGTGGTGACATCTCGCCAAGATGGAATTTCGATTGTCCGACCAAGATTCATCAATGCAATGCCTGTATCTCCGGTGGTATGTGTGGACCAGACCATGGCCATTCAATTGACCGTGCTCGAAGGACTACTTCCCCCATATGAATTGTCTATCTCAGGATTGCCAGCAGGCCTAGAAGTCAGTGGGTTTGAGAGCACCATGGATGCGCCAGGTTCATTCGCCTTCATGATCACAGGGCTTGAAAATGCACCGGCAACAGTTGAGTTTGTGGTGAATTTAAGTTCAGCTTTGAATGACGTGTCAGAGCCCATTATATTTCAAGTCAACCCGGGAGAAACTTGGTATGTGGACGCAGATGGCGATGGATATGGCGATGGGGCAGAGGCCATTCAAACGTGCAGTATACCCACAGGATTCGTTCAGAATACAGCGGATTGCGACGATAATAATGCGCTTATTTACGAAGGAGCATCAGGAACGGGACAAGGACTGGACAACAATTGCAATGGCCAAATCGAACCCAGTGAAGAGGGTGGATGTCCTGGAGATTTCAATGGAGATGGTGCCATATCGGTGGCGGATTTATTGGTTTTGCTTGGTGATTTTGGATGTACGACGAATTGCCTGGCAGACTTCGATGGGGACGGTGTTGTCAACGTTGGAGACCTGCTGGGTTACCTCAGTGTATTCGGGGACGATTGTCTCTGATCCCTTAATCTTCGAAAGTGCTGTTTTCTTGCTGATCGACCATGCGAGCGTAAGCCCCGTTGGCTTTGATGAGTTGTTCAGGTGACCCTTCCTCAATCAATTCGCCATTATCCAAAATCAAAACGTGGTCTGCACCGCGAATGCTAGAAATTCGATGCGATACCAGAAGGACGGCCGTGGATTCACCCTGGCTTCGGATGGATTGTAGGATGGTCTCTTCCGTTTCTGTGTCAACTGCTGAGAGGCAATCATCGAGAATGAGTAGCTTAGGCTTGCGTATTAGCGCCCGTGCAATAGATATACGTTGTTTCTGTCCTCCACTGAGGTTAACTCCCCGTTCGCCTAGCAGCGTTTCGTATTTCTTTTCGAATTCTTCAATGTTGTGCGCCACGTGTGCTTCCTCTGCAGCCTGCTGCACTTCACTGTATACAGAATCTTGCTCCGCCAAGCCAAATGCTATGTTTCGCTCAATGGTGTCTGAAAACAAAAAAACGTCTTGAGGCACATAGCCCGTATCCTTTCGAAATTCGTTCAACGGCCAATTTTCAAGAGAGATTCCGTTGAATTTAATTTGGCCCTTTGCCGGATCAAAAATGCGCATTGCGAGCTGTGCGACTGTGGACTTCCCACTGCCTGTTCTTCCAGTTATCGCTAAGATTTTTCCGGGTTTTAAATGAAAGCTCAAATTCTTGACCGCTTCAATACCTGTATTAGCATATGTAAAAGAAACGCGTTCAAAGGCTAAGCCATCATGTGGCAAGAGATTTGCTCCTTTGGACAATTGACCCGGTGCTTGAATGGCCGGTTGAGCTTCCATGAAGTCATTGATTCTTCGCATGGATGCCTCTGCTTTTTGAACCAATGAGGTGACCCATCCCACGGATGCAAAAGGCCAAGTGAGGAGATTGATGTAAAATACAAATTGGAAAATATGACCCACTTCCAATTGCCCTGACATGACGCGCAATCCTCCTACGTAAATAGTCAAAATTGTACTTAAGCCAACAAGCAAAACGATGATGGGCATGAAGAGCGCTTCAGTTTTGACCAAGCTTAGAACGGAAGATTTGTAGTCGTCAGCAATTCCCGTAAATCGTTCACTTGCATCTTTCTCTCGCTGGAAGGATTTTAGTACTCGGATGCCGGCTATGTGTTGTTGAACGAACGTACTCAGACCGCTTTGTTTTTGCTGCACTCTTTCACTTTGGATATTGATTCGAGAGCTAACGAAATAGATTCCGAGGGACATGAGTGGCAGAGGCAACAGAGCAAATAGAGTGAGTTTCCAATCGATGTAAACCATCACACTGACCACAAGAAAGATGAGCATGGCAAGATTGATGGTATACATCACGGCTGGCCCCAAATACATGCGCACTTTGCTCACATCTTCACTGATCCGGTTCATCAAATCGCCGGTATCGTTGGCCCGGTAGAATGCGGCATCCAATCGCTGATATTGGTCGAAAATGCGGCCTTTCAAATCAAATTCAATGCGCCTTGACATCACAATAATGGTCTGACGGGTGAAGAAAAGAAAGATTCCTTTGATCAAATAAGTCAAAAGGAAAAGCCCGGCTTGAAGCCCTGCAATCTTTCCCATCCAGCTCAATACTTCTTTTTTGGAGTCGACCTGCTTTGGCGGTTCAAGTGCACTTCCGAACCACGACTGTAACCTGTTCAATGTTTTTGGGTACGAGACGGCTGGCGCGGATTGAAACAATTCAGCTTCGGATATGCCATTCCTCAATGGACCTAGAAATACCTGATCTGCATCTCTCAATGCATTCACACCTTCTCCGATGAGCGCGGGGGCAAATACCGCAAAAACGTTGGTGAAGAAGATGAAGATTACCCCACTCAATAATAGATACGGATACTTTCTAAAATATGGATTGAGCTTCAGTAATTCCCGCATCTCTTCAGAAATTGAAATTCCACGTCACAGAAGGAATGATCGGAAATAGGCTGACTTGGTTGGCCTGCAAATCAAACGTCCCTTCGCTCGAGTTTCCTTCGTTGCTGAAGTAGATAAAATAAGGATTCATCCGATTGTATACATTGTAAAAGCCAAACGTCCAGCTTGATTCCACGCGAATGTCGCGGTTTTTTTTCGATTTCGATGTGTTCCTTTTTGTTCGATCGGGAGTGAGGGTAGCACTGATGTCTACCCTGTGGTACGCGGCCATGCGGTAGCCATTTCGAGCGCCATAGATATCGGTCACACGGCCCTCAAATACATAACGCTGCACAGGCAGCGTCAATGAGTTGCCTGTCGCGTAGACGAATGCAGCACCGATTCGCCATTTGGCATTTATTTTCCAATCGGCTACAACGCTCAGGTCATGACGGCGATCGTATTTCGAAGGAAAAATCATCCCGTTATTCAGTCCATCAAATTCTCTTTCGGTTTTGCTCCAAGTATAGCCAATCCAACCGGTGAGATTTCCGAGGCGTTTCTTCAGGAAAAGCTCCAGACCGTAAGACCAGCCGTCTCCAAAGACCAAGTTGTTATCGACATTGTTATTGATGTTGTCTTCGGGGCGCGAGTTTTCTCCATAGGCCACTAAACCTTCAAGGCCTTTCCAATATCCCTCTACTGATGCTTCCCACATGTTCTCGCTACCGAGATTGGTGAAGTAGCCGAGGCTTATTTGCTCTCCCCATTGCGGAGCTACCCGATCTGAACTAGGAATCCAAATGTCACCGGGGAGCGAGGTAGTTCCCAATGACGTCAGATGAATGTATTGATAGTTTTGACTGTAGCCGGCCTTGATACTTGATTTGGGACCGGTGATGTATCGGACAGCCAAACGAGGCTCGAACCCATTGTAATATTTCACGAGCTCACCAGGCGCGTAAAAAGTAGGTTCGTCAAGTTGATCGGGATTTAATAGGTTCGGCAAATCGTAGCGTGTGAATGGTCCCACGTGCCAAAATCCGGACCAGCGCAAACCTCCATGTATCCGCAAACGCTCTGTCAGATCAAAATCATCCTGTATGTAGATCCCGGTCTCATGACTAAAAGTCTGTTCGGATTCCCCGGTATCGAATTCGGTGTCGCCGCTTCTCGCGATAAAATCGGTTGGAATGAAATCATGGTGGACATAATCAATGCCCGTTTTTACGGCGTGCCGAAGATTGGGATACCAGCTCAATTCCGCACGTCCTGCCCAGTCCTTAATCCCGCTTTCGAAACCAAATTCAAATTCTTCTTGCCCCGCGAGAAAGGCAAATTCATATGAGCTATACGTCGTGCCCACATTCAGAAACATTTTATCATTGACGATATGGTTCCAGCGAATGGAGCCCATGGCGTTGCCCCATGGTATTCGGGTTGAGAATCCAGCATCTGCACTGCTAAAACTGAAGACGTCTTGTCCGAAGTATCCTGAAAAGAAAATCTGGTCCTTTTCTGTCAAATGCACATTGGCTTTGGCGTTGAGATCATAGAAATAATACCCCGTTCCCTCGAAAGCAGTTCCTTTCAAAGCAGGCTTTGTCAAAACGTCAATGTATGTTCTTCGGCCGGATAAAATAATGCTGCTCTTGTCTTTTGCCAGGGGCCCCTCCAACGTGAGCCGCGAACTGATCAGCCCCAAACCACCAGCGGCTTTCCATTCTTTGCTGTTTCCTTCTTTGAGGCCGATATTCAATACGGAGGAGACCCTTCCGCCATATTCGGCCGGCATTGCCCCTTTGATCAACTCGACGTTTTTGATGGCATCTGCATTAAAAACACTGAAAAATCCAAACAAGTGTGAAGCATTGTAAATGGTCGCGTCATCTAACAGGATGAGGTTTTGATCCGGACCGCCGCCGCGAACATAAAAGCCTGAATTGCCTTCTCCGGCGCTGGAGACACCAGGCAAAAATTGCAATACTTTGAGGACGTCAACTTCCCCAAGCAAAGCGGGCAAGGCTTTGATTTGTTCCACATCTAAAGACTCATGACCAAGGTCTGTGCTTTCTGTGTGGTTGCTTTTCTCTCCTACGATAGTTGCCGCTTCAAACGCAATGACGACCGGCATGAGCTCAATGTTTTTCGAAAAGGATTGGGTGAAATCCAGCTTGAACTCCATGGGCTGATAACCGATAAAGGAGACCCGGATTGTCTGATTTCCTGAAGGCATCGGAAGGCTATAAAATCCGTAGGAATTTGTGGAGGTCCCGCGGTCCATGCCTTCCGGGATTATGTTCGCTCCAATAATGGTTTCGCCCGTTGCACCGTCTGTTATTTTGCCGCTGACGGTGTGCGTTGTCTGCGACCAAGCAATAGTAAAGAAGGCGCTGAATATGAGACTAAAAATTAGTCGCGCGATGGTCTTTATGGACGTCTCTGATGGCATGTGTGTAAAATTACCGGATTCGGTGGATAGACATCGTTAGAACACCAGTAATTGGCAAAAGTTGGGACCTACCTTGCAAGTGTGAAATTCCACGTTGCCTTTATTTTCCTTGTGCTCCCTTTAATTTGGTTTTTTGGCCTGGTTGCGTGCAGCGGTGAAGCGAATGAAGATGCGCGCGTTTTTCGCTACAATGAAAGCGCCAACCTTTCTTCGTTGGATCCGGCTTTCGCTCGAACCTTGGAGCCGATGTGGGTGGTAGATCAACTTTTTGATGGTCTGGTAGAGTTGGACAATAATCTGCGTGTTCAGCCTCTTTTGGCCCATCATTTTGAATTGGATTCATCGGGACTGGTGTGGACGTTTGTCCTCCGGCACGATGTTCGGTTTCACGCAGTATCCGAGGTTAAGGGACTGGAAACGGGTCGAAGGTGTGAGGCCGAGGATGTGGTCTACTCTTTGAATCGCTTGCGTGATCCAAAGTTGGCTTCGAGTGGCGCTTGGATTCTTGAAGCAGTTGATGAGAATGCCCTTGGAGGCGGTATTTTGGCCCTTGGTGCTGATACCGTTCAGATTACCTTGTCCTCGACGTTCCCGCCTTTTTTGGGCTTGATGAGTACAGCGTATGCCAATATCGTTCCTCAAGAGGCTGTGGAGCATTTTGGTGCGGATTTCCGGTCGCATCCTGTAGGCACTGGGCCTTTTCAATTGGCTTGGTGGCTGGAAGATGTGGCTTGTGTATTGCATCGGAACCCATTGCATTGGGAACGAGATTCTGCTGGAGAGGCATTGCCGTATTTGGATGCGGTGCACATTAGTTTTGCGTCGGATATGGGCGCCGAATTCCAGGGGCTCAAGCAAGGAAGGTTTGATTTCATGAGCGGGCTTCATCCAGCATACATGAATGAGCTTTTGGATGATGAAGGTCAATTAAATGTGGGTTACTCATCGGAACTCCGCCTGGAAACAACGCCATTTCTCAAGACGGATTATATCGGTTTTTTCACGGAAGAAGACCCTGAAGGGAATTGGCATCCAGGACAAGATGCTGCTGTGCGAAGAGCACTCTCAGCGGCCATCGATCGAGAGGCGATAGCGCGCAATCTACGCCGCGGTACTGTTATGCCAACGGCCTCGTTTGTTCCACCAATTTTGCTTGGGAATACGGAAGTGACGGAGCCTAAAGTTCAAAGAGACTGGGCGCGTGCCGTTCTTGATTCTGTGCGAAAACTCCATCCGGAGCCTTGGCTGCCATTGCGAATTTCAACCACTTCTGATTACACGGATTTGTGCGCTGCTTTGCAGTATCAATGGGGGCAGTTGGGACTGCAGATCGAAGTGGATGTGGTTTCAGCAGCAGCTCACAGAGACCGTGTAGCGACTGGAAAAGCGGCGTTGTTTCGAAAATCTTGGTTGGCCGATTATCCCGACGCGGAAAACTTTCTTTCGCTTTTTCACTCTGCTAATTTTGCGCCATCGGGACCCAATTACACGCATTTTTCTGACACTGAGTTTGATGCTATGTTTGCGTTAGCCATGGCCACTAGGGGTGCAGATAATCGTCAATTGTTGTACCGCAATATGAATGAGCGCCTAGCCTTTTCCATGCCTGTGATTCCGCTTTTTCATGACCAGGTGACACACTTTGTCCGCCAGGAGATTAAAGGATGGAAAGTGAGTTCAGTAAATCGGCTCGATTTAAGGGAGGTGCGCAAGCAAGTTCAGAAGTAGGCTCCGTTCGGAAATTGAATTCAATGGTGAGTGCTTAACTTGGGAGGAGAGAAATAATGAAAACGATGCTGCGAATCGATTGCCATACCCATATCATGCCTCGAAATATGCCCCGTTGGACGGAGCGTTTTGGAGGAGGAGATTTTATTCATTTGGAAGATGGAGCAGATGAGCAAACAGCACAAATGTTTCAGGGAACCCGCTTTTTTCGGGAAGTGGAATCGAATTGTTGGGACCCTGAGTTGAGAAAGGCAGAATATGCTGAGCGGGAAACGCAAGTGCAAGTTGTATGTACGATTCCCGTGATGTTCAATTACAACGCCAATGTGGGTCATTCTCTTCAAATTGCCCAATTTTTGAACGATCACATCGCCGAATTGGTGGCGTCCGATGGTCGTCATTATGTAGGACTTGGCAGTGTTCCAATGCAAGATGCAGAGGCGTCTATTCAAGAGCTGAAACGATGCAAGGAGATGGGGCTGAGAGGAGTGCAAATTGGATCCAATATCAACGGATTGAATCTCTCCGAAAAACAATTCTTTCCATTTTTCGAGGCGTGTGCGCAGTGGGATATGGCTGTGATGATTCATCCATGGGATATGATGGGCAAGGAACAAATGGAAAAGTATTGGTTGCCGTGGCTCGTGGGTATGCCAGCAGAAACTTCACGAGCGGCGAGTTCGATGATTTTTAGCGGAGTACTCGAAAAATTGCCTGCACTTCGTGTCATGTTTAGTCATGCTGGCGGATCATTTTTGACCACTTTGGGTCGGTTTGAACACGGATTCAATTGTCGACCTGATTTGGTGGCGATTGACAATCCAATCAATCCCCGTGACTACTTAGGTAAGTTTTGGATAGACAGTATCACACACGATGCAGATTTACTTCGGTATGTTTTGGCGATTCAAGGTTCGGATAAGATTTGCATGGGTTCAGATTATCCTTTTCCTCTGGGAGATTTGGATTTAGGAGCGTACATGTTAGACATGGGACTCAGCGCAGTCGATTTGGAAAACATATTTTGCAATTCAGCATTGCAATGGCTGGGTTTGAGCCGCGACCAATTCGTGTAACACCAGAATTTTGATGGTCTCAAGCTGGAGCAACCCTTTGCATTCGCCCTGCGTTACTTTCCTGATTACCTCGATTTATGAATGCAGCAGAAGTAGAACTGATTGATAGATGTAAAAATGGCGACGCTGCGGCCCATCGTCAGCTCTATCGCACATACAGTTCGCTCATGTTTGCCGTTGCCCTTAGGTATTCGAATGGCCAACATGACGCTGAGGACATCATTCAGGAGGCATGGATCAAAGTTTTTCGTTACATCAAATCTTTTAGCGAGAACAATAGTTTCGAAGGGTGGTTGCGGCGCATTGTCGTGAATACGGCTATTACCCACTATCGGAGGCAAAAAAAGCACACTTATCACGTGGACATCGATGAGGTCCATGCAACCCCAAGGGACTTGGCCGCGTTCAAGGAAGAGGAGTTCACAAAAAAAGAAATTGAATTGGCCATAAATAATCTTCCGAGAGGATACGCAACTGTCTTTAAGATGTACGTCATCGACGGGTACAAACACAAAGAAATCGGTTCCATTTTGGGCATCGATGAGAATACCTCCAAAAGTCAACTGAGTCGCGCCCGAAAAGCGCTTCAGTCGGCATTGACTGAAATGGCCCGCAGAGCAAAATCAGAGTGATGAATACCAACCAGTTTGATCAACACATTGAATCGATGTTTGCGAATGAAACAGTACAACCGTCGAATGATGCGGAGGCTGCGTTATTTGACCGTTTGGCTGCCTTGGAATCTAGAAAACGCAAGTACCAATTGCTGGGGTCTCTGATTTTCGCGGGCACAATCCTTTGGCTAGGAGCGCACGTAATGGCGGATGAAGTTTCGGCTCCTTCTGAGACGGAGGCAGTAGTTTTAGAAACCAAGACATCACCGTCAGAGAATACAGATGCACGTATTCCCGCTCCCGAGAAATCATCAGGAGCTATTGAGGGCACTCCGCTGAAAAGTGTGATATCGCCCGTGACCATCGAGGGTGCAGTTGCTGTGCAAGAAACCCCGGTGATGAACGCTGAAATTATTGTTTTGGATAGTCATTTTTCGACTTCCACTGATGTGGTGTTGCTTCCAATTGAACCGGTGCCATCGCCGCCTGCCGCCGGTGTGAAAGTCGATAAGTCACTGCTGGAGTCGAGTCAGGAGACTTGGGTTCTTCCTGCAGTTGTGACCGTCAAAGACTAATTTGCGCCGACAATGTGTCGGTTCACTGCCCTTTCTCGTATGTCGCTGAAAATCTGTCTTCTTGCAACAGCAACAATAGTGGCTTCGGCATGCGTTGCCTTTGCCGAAGATGCGAGCGTATCATCGTTGGAGAAAGTCCCAAAGGATTCGATAACGGTGGATGGACGTTCAATTTTTGTGGATGCGCAAGTCCACTTCGATTCTCTCGCAACAGATCCGAAATTGCGGCGTAATCTCAATCCTTTCCGTTCACTGAGTGTTTTTTCGGGTTTTAATAACCCACGTATTGAACTGGGGCTAACCCCTTCAATTGGAATTGGAAAAGGTCCGCTTGCGGGACGGAGTTGGAGGCAATGGACTTGCCAGTCTGATGTGGCGCAAATGCTTTCTTTACAGGCGATTGCGGACACGTGGGAAGTCCGAGTCTTGAAGCAAATGGGGTGGGATGTATCATTGAGCGGACGAATTTCTCTGGCAGTATTGCATTTGGGCGACATGGATGTGGAACAAATTCCCGACTCTGTGATTGGCTTCATTTCAGCGGATCGGGAAGAAGCGTGGTCTGCCGTTGTGTACGAACGTTATTCCAATGGTATAGAAACGGACACGGTCCCCATGTTTACGCATCGCCAGTCAGCGTTTCAGTTGAGCTTAGCCTTAGGCCTGTGCTTTGAGCATCGCAATGGTTGGGAAGTGCAATTGCACGCAGGTTTGGTTGTTAATTCGCGAGACGTCCATCGTGTGCAAATGGTGGATCCGGAACTCGATGGAGATCCTTGGGGAATCTATTCCCAAGAAGCTCGAACGATTTTGCCCGCAGCTAATGCGCGACTGGGGCATGTTTTGTGGCACGCAGGAAATTGGAAATGGACGGCATGGAGCCAATGTTCATTCCAGCCTAAATCCATTCAAAATGCATGGTTTGGACTGGGACTAACCGCAAGTCACCTGCGTTAAATGGTCATTGTACTTTCAATAGTTTTCAAATTGCTTACCTTGTCAAGACCATGAAAGCTCATTCACTAATTCTTTGCGGAAGCTTTGCTCTGTTTTTGGCGTTTGCGCCGACCATGGGCCATTCTCAAAGCGTCTTGAACGGTGGATTTGAGAATGTCACTGACTATCCATCACAGCCCGCTCAATTGCAGTTTTCGGCTCATTGGGTCAACACGGGAAGTGCATCGAATGCTCCGGATTTGTTTCACGTTTTAGGTTCTGCGGCGGGTGATTTACCTGAAACTCCGATTGCAATGGTGAATGCATTTGAAGGAATGGCCATTGCGGGCTTCTCTCCGTACAGCACATTAAATCAAGATAGAAGGCAATACATCAGTGGCCGCTTCAGCGACCCTCTTACGCCTGGGGTCCGTTACCAGATGACCATGCGGATGACCAATGGCGAGGTGACCGCATTTTCTGATGCGGGTTTGGGAATCAGTGGCCTGGGCATGCGGTTTTCTGAAGACGCTTTGCAGCAAGTCAATGATTCTTTCATTGACTTGAATCCGCATTTTGTCTTTTCACCCGTTTTCTATAACCGCGAGTGGCAGCAAATTTCATTCAATTTTGTTGCGCAAGAATCATGGACGCATTTCGCATGGGGTTTGTTTGGAAGTGAACCGGGCAGTGTTACAATGGAATACGGAGAAAATGCAACGAAAGTGTATTGCTTTGTGGATGGTTTTGCATTGACACCTGCCTTGGTGGCTGGCTCAGATGACGGTGAGCCTACGCGTGGTCCTCAGGTGAAGCCACATGTGACCAATATTGATTTTGAGACAGATGCAGCTTGGTTTGTCCCTAGTGCTTTCACGCCAAATGGGGACGGCGATAATGACGTATTTAGGCCGGTAGTTGAGAACGTTTCGATTCGGTCCTTTCAGATTTACTCCCGCTGGGGTGAAGTGATTTTTTCTGGCGCAGGAGAAGATTTTATTTGGAATGGAGAGAGCACGAGTGGTGCTCCCGTTGCTTCGGGTTCCTATGTCTGGAAGATGACCCTTGTTGATCAATTGGGCA
>DDEH01000006.1:12926-50567 GCA_002336085.1 Flavobacteriales bacterium UBA1959
CATGATGAAGAATACGGCACGGTTCGCCCAAGTGGAAGTGTTGAAGAAAAACTCTCCAGCGGCAGAGTGGACGACCAATCCCGAATCTTTGCGCCATTTTTGGAAATGGGGAGGTAATTGGCGCGGAATTCAGTCACGTGCCAAGCACCAATCGGATATTGATCGGGAACGCCGGATTGCTGTTGCTGAGGTTTTAAAAGACCAATACCAACGGGCAGGTCAAATCATTCCCTCAGCAATGACAGATTTTGAAAATGGATCGCATGTCATCACCACCGGCCATCAGCTGCAGGTAGGGGGAGGTCCGGGGTACTTTCACTACAAAATTTTAAGTGCCATCCGCTGGGCGCAGCGCATGAAAGCGGAGGGGCATGACGCTGTGGCGGTATTTTGGCTCGCTTCCGAGGATCATGACTTTGATGAGATAAAAACGACCCATGGTCCTCATGGGAGTCGTTTGGATTGGACGCCCGAAGGAGTTGAAAAAAAAGGACCTGTTGGTGAATTGGTGTGGGACGATGAAGCTGAAAAGGCTTGGAGCGCTTGGGCGATGGAAAACGGTGTGAAAACTGTGGGCGTAGAGGGATTGTCTCTTACTCTTGCTGATCGAATGAGGGCATGGATTAGTGAATGGTTCGGGAATCTGGACCTTTTGATTGTCGATGGCAATGATCCAGAGCTCAAATCGATGGCTCTCCACCTTTGGGAGGCGGAGTGGGATGGGAGTGGGATTGGACAGGATGTGAAATCGGTCGTTGAACCATTCGAAAACACATTTGGCCAGGCACAAATCCAGCCGAGAGCAAACAACTTATTTGTGCTAAATGATGATGGCAGTCGACAGCGAGCAGACCGTTGGCAGGAGAAGCATGGGAAGGGAAATTGGCGTGACCTTCGCCCAGAACAGCACTCGCCTAATGTGGCGCTGCGCCCACTTTATCAAGAGTTCTTGCTTCAAAGTACCGCTTTTGTTGGTGGGCCATCAGAAGTAAGCTATTGGATGCTTCTTGATAAGGCATTTGCTCACCATGGAATACAACCACCTGCCTTGCTGGTCCGAGACGGTGCATTGATTTTGAACACAAAAACGACCCAGTTAAGCAAAGAATTAAATTGGAACCCAACGCTGCCAGAAATGCGAGGGGAAGAAGCGGTGAATGCTTGGGCAGATCAAAAAATATCAGCTCAAGGGGATTTGCAGGTACATTTTGATCGCTGGGGAGAAGCATTGGAAAATCATGCAAAAGGCATACACACTTCGACCCTCCCGGCGACTCGCGCAGCACTCGCGAAAATGGAAAAGGAATTCAGTGCAGTCAAGAAAAAGTGGCGGAAAATTGTGAAGCAGCAGCACCACGAGAAGTGTGTGGCAATTTTCGATGAATTGGAGGGCTGGATCAGTCCCAATGGTCTCCCTCAGGAACGCTTCATAAATGCGCTGGCATTGACGAGCACTGCGGGAAACTGGTCCGATTTCACCAAAGGTTGGTTAGAGGCGGTCAAAGGAACCGATGATCCTCAATTTTTAATTTTTGAGTGAATGCCTGCGAGGTTGCGGGTCTCCGTGCTTCTAATTACTTTTAGCGTATGAATGATTCAGCGCACTCAGATTCTAGTCAACCGCTCTCTTCCCAAGTGAAATTGCAATCGGTGCAGGATGATTCGGGAAACGAAGCCTCCCCTCAGCTTCCATCTACAATCAAAAATTACATGATTGACATTGATGGAACAATCACCGAGGACGTTCCCAATGAGGAGCCGAAGCGCATGGCCACTTGTGAACCATTTACAGATGCGTTGGAGACGCTCAATCAATGGCATTCGGAAGGCCATATAATTACCTTTTTTACGTCCCGAACGGAGGAGCATCGGGCCGTGACCGTGGCGTGGTTGGATAAACATGGATTCTTATACCATGGTTTGCTGATGGGTAAACCACGTGGTGGCAATTACCACTGGATCGATAACCACATTGTTCGTGCCACGCGTTACCAGGGGACTTTTAGCAACCTCGTAAAAGCCAATGCGGAGATTGAGGTCTTTGACAATGCAAAAGGCGAGTAGAAAGAGTTGACTACTATGCCTGTTGTTCCATGAAACGCTGCAGAATAATAGCGGCTGCTACGGCATCGAGCGAACCCTTTTCCCGTCTTTTCTTCTTCTTCATTCCACCGGCGATCGAAGCTGTTACAGCCTCAGTACTGGTATTGCTTTCGTCAACGAGTTGCACTGGCAATGCAGGCCACTTCGCTTCGAGTTGTTTCTTAAATGCGAGGATTGGAGCGGTGCTGTGGGTGCCCCCGGTTTGCAGGTTCAGTGCCCAGGCATTGGGAAGACCGAGGACGAATCCAGCGCAAGGTGCCTCTTTGACCAATTTATCCAAAATGGTTACCGCGTCGGCTGTCGCTACAGTCTTGAAGGGGAATGCCATTTGACCTGACCCGTCTGTGTAGGCAAGTCCAGTTCTTACGGTACCAAAATCAATTCCAATCCAGCGGCTCATGCTGCAAGTTAAGACTTCAAGTGTGAACCATATATCTTCGCATCATGCCAATCAAAGCAAATAAAAAATCGTTTACTTCTCGCGGGGAGGTGCGATTGGCAATTCGACTTCCTAATTGGCTGGGTGACACATTGATGACTTATCCACTCTTGCGCGCATTATCGGATGAAGGTTTGGAATTCACTTGCTTCGGCCATTCTTGGGTTGCAGATATTTTTTCTGCGACGAATTTTGAAATGGTCTCAGATGATCGGGTGAGCAATAAACGTTGGTTAGCAAAGCAATATCGGCAAGGCAAATTTTCAAATGTGCTCGTATGCCCACCTTCGTCGTCGGCATTGATTCCGCCGCTGCTTGCGGGGGTGCCAACGACCGGATATCATCCGCTTTGTGCGCAGCGAGTAACAAATGAAATCGACCTTCACCGAGTGGAACAATACTTCGAATTGGGACGTGCGTTTTACGAAAAATCACTGGTGCTTGACCGTGAATCCAATTTCATTCCGCTTGGTCCTGAGAAAATTAGCGAAGCGGATCTCCTCGTATCAGAGATGGTGGACGGAGAGTTTTTGGTGGTATGTCCATACGCGACGAACCGCCACCATGGAGTCAATAAGGAATGGCCGCATTGGCGGGAATTCATTGAAGGTTATAAGGAGAAAAAATTAATTGGAATAGTCGCTCCTCAGGACGAAATAAGATTCAAAAAAGAGTTTCCAAAAACGGACGTTTTGTCAACCAATTTAACATTGGCGGCCTCAATTATGCGTCGGGCAGAGCACGTGATTACAAATGATAGCGGAGCAATGCACCTCGCGTCATTTTTCGGCGCAAATGTAACGGGGTTAATAGGCGTTACCGACTTTGAGGAGACTCAGCCTTGGTTCGGTTCTTACCTAGTCAATAAAGATGAAACATGGGTGAGTCTAGACAAGCTAAAAACGCATCTTGCACAAACGGGTCCCATTGCTAAAAAATAAAGCGACTGCCCCCGAAGTTCCATGGCATCATCCCAACGGTTCTTCCGCTTGCATCGGTACTGCTTGCTGCTTCCGTTCAGAGCTATGAGAAAAGTTTACTCTTGATTTCTCAGCCGGATTTCTTCGTTTCCAGCCTCAAAATCAAGCAACATTAGACCAGCACAATTACTCGCATTGACTGCCTGCACAAAATATGCGCTCAGTGCCACTGCCCTCTAAACGAATCCAAATATCAGTCTCTGCATCGATGGCTTCGAAGACAGTGCGGCGCATTGTTCCGTCCGGAAGGCGCACTGCGAATCGAATACTCTGCAATTGATCGTTGCTCCAAGTAACCATGTCGTATCGGAATCCAATGTTGTAATCACCCATGTCCGATTGGATTTGTGTCAGTTCCATCCGTGACGTGGCCTGTGTAATGTGAATATTCAGAAAATCTGGCTGAATTGCTTCAGATTGAGCGAGGCCAATCGTAGTCAAGAGAACAAAAATGCCTGTTAAAGCTGTGTTGTGGAGGATCCTATTCATGTCTACAATTTAGCCCATTTTGTTGAAGAATCGCTGAATTTGGTTCATCAAGTGTGGAAAAATATACAAGTAGGAAGCTTCCAATAAGCGACTTGTTGGAGCATCTTTGAGGTACAATTAAAGTCCATGCATTTTATCGTATCCAGCAGCCAATTGTTGCGCCACTTGTCATCCTTGAGCGGAGTGCTTAACAGCAGCAATACACTGCCCATCTTAGATAATTTCCTTTTCGAGTTGGGGCCGGGTGTTGCGGTGATTTCAGCCAGCGACCTTGAGACGACTATGACCACAAAACTCGAGGTAAAAACGGAAGACACCGGTTCCATTGCGGTTCCTGCAAAAATGCTTCTCGATATCCTCAAGGCCTTTCCCGATATCCCGTTGACGTTTAAAGTCGATCCGGCAACGATGGCCATAGAACTTACTAGCGACGCTGGCAAGTACAAGCTCACCGGGGCAAACGGAGATGAATTTCCACAGGCGCCAACATTGGAAGATGGAGCGGCGATTGGCCTCGATGCCAATACATTGATTACCGCAATCAATCGAACCCTTTTTGCTGCTGGAAATGATGACCTGCGTCCGGTAATGTCTGGTATTTATTTTGAGTTTTATCCGGATAGCATTCGTTTCGTTGCAACCGATGCCCATCGGTTGGTCCGATACGCCCGTACAGATGTCCAGGCTTCCGCCGGAGCCCAGTTTATTGTGCCAAAAAAGCCGCTGAATTTGCTGAAAAATGCCGCGTCTCACGCCGAGAAGGTGACCATGACGTACACAGACTCCAATGCGCGCTTTGATTTTGAAGACGTTACGATTGTATGCCGTTTGATTGAGGGGAAATACCCCAATTACGAGGCCGTTATTCCGAAAGAAAATCCGAATCGCATGGTCATCAATCGCCAAAGTTTCCTGCAGGCTATTCGACGGGTTTCTATTTTCGCAAACAAAACTACCCATCAGGTGCGTTTGAAACTTGCAGGAAGCGAGCTTCATGTGAGCGCTGAGGATTTGGATTTTGCGAATGAAGCGAATGAGCGGTTGAATTGTAGTTATTCAGGAGAAGACATGGAAATTGGATTCAATAGCCGCTTTCTCATGGACATGCTAAATAACCTGTCAAGTGCAGAGGTGTCATTGGAAATGTCCGCACCGAATCGTGCGGGAATAATCAAGCCTTCAGAGCCTGAGGAGGCCGGGGAAGATGTATTGATGCTTGTCATGCCCGTCATGCTGAATGCCTGAGCTTCGGCACACCTGCATTTTAATTCTTAGTCTTTCTTAGGTGTAATCCGGTAGACGACCTCTCCATCTGAACGATTGGTGGAGTGTGTGTTGGCATTTGCTTTTTCCCGCCGCTTCGCTTGATCTTCCCTCATAGTGCGAACGTCAGGATGATGAGGATGAGCATGTGCCCACCATTCTGGCAGCGGTTCCTCTTCATGTTCGGAGGAGAAGACGGGGAGATCGGGCAGTGGGCCGTGGGAGCGAAATAAGATTGCCGCAATCAGACCACTAACGGCTCCCGAAAGGTGACCCTCCCACGAAATGTGGCCATCGATAGGGAGCATCCACCAAACCATTCCTCCGTAAAGGAAGGCAACGACAAGTGAAACCCTCAGTAGCAACTTGGAGTCCCGGACAATGCCGGATGCAAATAAAAAGGCGGCAAGGGCGTAGATCAATCCGCTTGCACCAATGTGGTTTCCACCAATTGCGAAAAGCCAAAGTCCCAAGCCCGAAGTGATGAAAAGGAGAATCCAAATGCGCAAAGCAATGGATCGGTAGAAATAAAAGAGCAGCCCATTGAGGGTGAAAAAAGTGGCTGTGTTGTTCCACAAGTGCTCGAGGTCTCCGTGCAAAAAAGGAAATGTCAAAATTCCAGACCAGTCATTCCATTGTCCGGGATGATTCCCAAACTGCCGCAAGTTCAAGGTGTAAACCTCGTTAATCCAATACACTCCCCATATTAGAATCAAGAACAGGACGGTTGACCACAAGGCGTAAAACAACCTATTTCGGTCCAAAACCGCTGGATTCCAGCGAGTCATGATTCTATTTTTCTCCTTGCTCACCTCTTAAAGATACGCCAACTGACTTCGATGCATTCCACAGGGTAGATTTGAAAAGTGATTTTTTCACGGTGCGCATTGGTTATGCCAGCGACTAGATTTGGGTTCCATGGAGTGGAATTCAAAACTCCAAAGAGCAGACAGAATGAGCATTTCCGAGATTCACGCCCTTTTGGCATTGATGGATGATCCTGATGAAGCGGTTTATACGCATGTGCGAGAACGCCTGTTGTCAAAAGGAAAGGATGTATTGCCATATGTAGATCGAATTGAAACCTTGGACGGAAAAGATGATCTCATTAAAGGTCGCTTGGCTCTGTTGAGAATGGGGCTCCAGCAGACCGATGTCAAGGAAGCGCTGAGGTCGTGGATGGACGATGGTGGAATGGATTTGTGGAAAGGAGTTGAGCTTGTGCATGCAGCTTCCGATTCTACATGGAACCACGCGGAATCCAATGAGCGCTTTGAAGCGCTGAAAAAGGAGGTATGGCTGGAGTTGAATGAAGAGCAAACTGCTTTGGAGCAGGTACGTATTTTGAATCACGTGTTTTTCAGTTTGCACCAAATGGAGGGTGTGAGAAGGCTGCCACATGTTCCCATGGAAGCGCTGCCTAGTGGAGTGCTCAAAGACAAAAAGGGCAATCCCATCGGCTTAGGTGTATTGTATCTCGCCGTGGCGCAATCCTTGGGGATCCCTCTTAGGGGAGTGAATTTGCCCAATCATTTCATTCTGGCCTATTGTGATTTGGCGCATGTGAATGAACCAAATGTTTCCAAGGGACAGTCTGGAATCCTTTTTTACATCAATCCCTACAGCCAAGGCTCTGTAATTGGTGTGGATGATGTGTCAGAGTTTTTAGTGCAAGTTGGAGAAGGCGAGCCTGTTCCGCAATGGCGGCCATCCCATCCGATGGAAATTATTCAACGCTTGACACGTAATGTGGCATTTGCAATCCGTGAAGCGAGTGGTGAAGAACGCTCGAATCAGTTTCTGAAACTTTTTGCTCCTTTGCTTTCAGCCTTTGAAAATGCGCAGGAACGTTCGGGCGATTACCCGCCCATCCGATAAGAGACTCGAATTCTGTAAATAGATGAGCTGCGCGCTGACCTTCCTTGGCAGGATTACCGTGCGATAGTGTTCTTCTGGGTTTTCTGACAGAGCCAGTTCATTTCCTTCCTCAAAGGCTTCTATGCTTGCCGGATCCGTTAAGCCGGGACGCACTGCTAGCACTTTCAACATTTCGTCATCATACAAAGCAACATATTTGGGCACTTCAGGGCGTGGTCCAACGATGCTCATATCTCCTACCAGGATATTCCATAGTTGGGGCAATTCATCTAGTTTTGATTGACGAAGCCAACGTCCAGAGCGTGTGATGCGTTTGTCCTCCTTCCCGAGAGTGATCGAGGGACCGGCGGCATTTTTATGCATGGAGCGAAATTTGAGCAAACGAAATGCACGGCCATTTTTCCCAACGCGTTCTTGCCGAAAGAAGGCGCCCCCTCTGGTTTCAAGATGTACAATGACCATGATCACTCCAAAGAGAGGAGCGAGCAAAATCAGCGCCAAAAAGGAGCTCAAGGCATCAAAAATACGTTTAGTCATTTCGTGGAAACTCATCGATGAATTGCACACAGGATTCGACAACGTAGTTGATGTCGTCCAAGTTCATTTGTAGATGCAACGGCAGGCTAATTACTTCTCCAAAAGCCAGTTGACTGTTGGGATAATTCGATATGTCTTCTCCTCGATTTTTGTGGAGCGTGAGCAGCGGTAGGGGCATAAAATGGACATTGCTCGCAATTCCTCGCTCTTGCAAATGGCCCATCAATGCGTCGCGTTGGTTTGATTTGAACCCCGCTATTCGAATAGAAAACAGGTGGTAGGATGATTCCCTCCGATCATCGGATAGCGGGGGAGGGATGTACCAAGAATGTGGCGAGAATGCGGTGTGATATGCCTCAGCTAAGGATTTTCGTTGAAGCAGTTGCTGGCTGTATTTTTTCAATTGTGCTCTGCCCAGTGCGGCCTGAATGTCCGTCATGTTGCATTTATAACCAGCATGGATTACGTCGTAATTCCACTGCCCTGCTTTCGTTTTTTCGAGAGCACTTTTGGATTGTCCGTGCAGTGCCATTGTTCGAAACCAATGAGAAATATCCTCAGAATTAAATTCAGGAGGCAGTGCGAAGGTGAGCGCACCTCCCTCTGCCGTGGTGAGATTCTTGACGGCATGAAAACTAAATCCTGTGATATCGGCTTGCTGTCCGATTGGCACGCCACGAAATGTGGCTCCGAAGGAATGTGCCGCATCAGCAAGGAATAATGGCCGCCCTAGTTGTTTTTGAATCGGGGTGTTGGCTTCAAAGTCATTTGCGAGCGATGGGCTGTGAATCCAGCTCGAGATTGCATCATAGTCCACCGGCCATCCTCCGAGGTCCACTGGCATGATGACTTTGGTGTTGGGTGTCCAAGCGGCTTTGAGGCCGTCCAATGTGACAACCCGTTCAATTGGATCTACATCGACGAGTACAGGACGCGCCCCGCAGTGGATGACAATATTGGCGGTGGCGGCATACGTCATCGCCGGCAGCAGTACGTCGTCCCCAGGTCCAACACCGAACCAGCGCAATGCCAGCTCGCACGCTGTTGTCCAGCTAGAAAAGCACAACGTCTGGGATGTTCCAAGGAATGCGCTGAGTTCATGTTCAAAAGCGGCCAGTTCAGGTCCGGAAGTAATCCATCCAGAGCGCAGGACGCGCTCCACAGCTTTGATGGAATCTTCGTCGATTGGCGGCGGTGCGAAACCAATGGGCTTTCTCTGCTCATTCATGGATGCAAATTACGGGGAGAATGTCGCATGAAATGGAACCGAGGGGAAGGACCGGAAGCTAAGCGAGAGAAGTTTTTGTAGTTTCGGGAAAAAATAACCCATGTTTTTCGGACCAAAAGCGGATTTAACGCCATCAGAATTTATAGCGGCACTTAAGCAAAAAGGAGGACGGGTATTGGATTGCCGCACTGCGGAAGAGTGTGCGGAAGGAATTTTAGAGAATGCAGTTGAGGCAGATTGGATGGCTGGAGAAGTGCCGAAGGCGGTTGCACAGTGGGATAAAACGGAAGCAGTTTTTTGCTACTGCCGATCAGGCGGACGAAGCGGGGCAGCAGCTGAATACCTGAGAGGGCAGGGATTTGAGGACGTTTATAACGTGGGTGGATACTCAGCGTTAAAGAATGTCAGCGATTGATTATGATTCTACTGGTCCAGTCCAGAAGCTATTAGCGATCTAAATTTCGTTCAATGTTCGAACATGAATCCCGCAACATTTGAAAGGAGGCAGGCGTGTGGATTTGGTGATGCGACAGATGGATTTTCGCGGCACCTATAATAAGTTCAGTTTCGATGTATACCGGCAATCGACGGTGATCTGCAGTCATTAGTACCTTCATTTCGTCTCCTGGCTTGAATACGGTTCCATCAATGAGTGTGGGATGAAATTCCCAGCAATCCACCGAATCTGGCCAAAGTGGCGATAGGTGCTTGGTTTCTCCTTCGAATTTTAAAGTGGTGGAATTGATCTCGCCATCGAGCAATAAATCCATCGCAATCACTTCACCTCTTTCAAAGGAGGACCAAGGCAGTTGTCGGCACCAGTGAATGGCACTCATCACGTCCCTGAATTCCTCGCCGGATTCGGTGCGACAAATGGAATGATTATCTAGTTCGTCATCGGAACAATTCAATTCCATACAATGGTCGGAGCTTCTATTGTAAATACGATTATACCGATGCCTGCCTTCACGACCGATCCGGCTAAAGGAAAACGGAATGAATGCTGGATCCGTAGTGCTCGAGTAGGTGCTATTGACGGGGTAAAACCAGTCCCAATGGGGTTTGGAAGTGCCCCAACCTCGGAAATCCCACTGCTTCGTTACAGCATCTTTCACCTCTTTTGCGCTGAAGACGACTTCGCCTACTTCCAAGAAAATGGGGCCCCACTCATAGGTCACCTCGTAATGCAATGCTTCTCCCACAACCGGAGCTTCACTGGATTCCGATTGTCCAAGAAGAGCAGAAGAAATTAGAGAGTAGGAGACGAAAAAAAAGGTCCTGCATCGCAGGACCTTTGAGTTTATGAAGCTCGAAGCATTCATTGAGTGGGGGTTATCCTTCAATCGGAGGATTGACAAACGCATTGATGGTCAAAAACGTCTGACCGGGGTCAGTATTGGCGTTGATGGTCACCTTCTTTGTTTGTTTGTTCTTCTTGCCTTTGGAGTTGAACTTGACTTCAATCTGTCCTTTTTCTCCAGGAGCAATAGGCTCTTTTGGACATTTAGGCACGGTGCAACCGCATGACCCTTTGCATTTGTCGAGAAGCAAAGGCTCGCTGCCCGTGTTTGTGAATTCGAACATATGGGTGGCCGACGCACCTGCTTCCAACGTACCAAAATCGTGCTCATAAGACGCAAATGTCATTGTGGTAGTGGGGCCTGCAGGTGGGGCTGATTGCTGCTTCGCTGGGTCGAAATTGTTCGTTTGCCCAGGGCTCGTATTCACAGGAAGATCTTGTGAATCTTGCGTGGAAGTTGCAGGCCGAGAAATGGCTTTGTCTGTGCTTTGATTTTCTGTGCATCCGAATGCTAAAAATACCAGGCCGCAGGACAGGATGTGTTTGACGTTCATGGGTGTCTACTTGTTTTTTAGTGTAAAATTACAATTCAAAAGGTATCGTGAGCAAGGTTTGCCTTTTCAAAAGAGCCGTCTTCTAGGATAGTAACCGCTTTTTGTAGTGATTCGTTCAATCCTGAAATGACACGGTAAAAAGTGCTTTGCTGCATTAGATTTCGACCAATCATCGCTTTCAATCGGAGTGTAATCGCATCACCTGATTTCCCCCAGTCTTCTGCTGTCCACTCGATGCCCTCGGCTGCAACGAATGCTTGAAACTGAGCGCTCGTGGCTTCGTCCACATTGAAATTCGCAACGAAATCATTCTCGTCGGAGTATGTTGATTCCAATTCTTGACGGATGGAGTCGACATAAGTCAATGCAAAGCGGCTGTCCAAGCCTTTTCGAAGGATGCTTGAAAAATAGGCGGAATTATCGGTGGTATCAAGGGGCACAAAAACGTCGGGAAGAATACCGCCGCCGCCGTATACGGTGCGTCCCATTAATCGGGTGGAGTGCTTCAGACTATCGGGCAATTCCAAGCTGTCCATGCTCATCAATTCACCGGATGCGAACCGTTCATACTTTTCCTTTCTGTATTCCTCTACACCTCCTTCATATGATTTTTGAATGCAACGACCCGCAGGGGTGTAGTACTTCTGTACCGTGAGTCGAACGGCACTATCGTCTGTGAGTCTCACTGGGCGCTGCACGAGACCCTTACCAAAGCTTCTGCGACCCACGACAAGACCGCGGTCCCAATCCTGAACTGCACCAGAAACAATTTCGGAAGCGGAGGCCGATCCTTGATCGATCAACACAACGAGCCTTCCCTTTTCAAAGCGACCGGGAATACGTGCATTGGTATTTTCTCTGGGAAAAGAGCGTCCTTCTGTGTAGACCAGCAATTTGTCTTCGGAAAGAAATTCATCGGCCATCTGGATGGCTGTGCGGAGCATTCCGCCCCCGTTTCCTTGCAAATCAAGGATGAGGTCCTGCATTCCAGCTCGCTTTAACTGTGCGAAAGCGCTGTACATCTCTGTCATCGTGGTCTTCGCAAAGCGGTTGACTTTGATGTAGCCAATTTCGGGAGTGACCATGAATGAAGCGTCCACAGAATAAATAGGGATTTTATCCCGGATGATTTCAAAGATGATCAACTCCAAATCATTCCCGCGTTTGATGCCAACCGTGACCAAGGTTCCTTTGGGTCCTTTGAGCAAGCGCTGAACATCCTTGTTGGTCACACCTGTTCCTGCCACGACCTCGCCGTCGACCGTCACAATGCGATCGCCAGCCATGATTCCAAGTTTTTCAGAGGGGCCACCCGAGATGGGCGAAACCACCATAATTGTATCACGAAAAATGTTGAATTGAATGCCAACACCTTCGAAGTTCCCGTTCAAGGGTTCATCAGCGGCTTGAAGCTCTTCTGCGGGTATGTAAACGGAGTGAGGATCCATTTCCTCGAGCATTTTTACAATCGCCGTCTCCACAAGAGATTCCAAATCCACATCCTCCACATAAAGGTTTTCAATGTGGTAAAGCAGTGCATTAAGCTTGTTGCCTTGATTCTCCCAACTCCCCGTTTCAGAGGCTGTATTGGTCTGTGCTACAGCGCTTATAACGCCACCACCTATTAAGGCCAAAGCAACAAACAACTGCTGCGTTTTTATTCGTTTGGTTCTTCGCATTTTCATCGACATCAAGGTACCGCACATAGGCGTTCTCCCCAATATTGTTGCCCCAATTTTACCCAATTGATTTGGCGCAAAACTTTTTAACTTTGGTTCCATGAGAAATTGGACAGCGGGTGCGGGCATAGTTTTGATGCTTTTGACCTTTCAGACTGCAGTTAGCGGACAGTCCGCGCTGAATGGAACGTCGGAAGTGTTCATTCAATCGCCAAACGTAGAACAATTGTGGTTGCGTGCTTTTTGGCACGAACAACACACTGGAAAGACGATGCAAGGCGAGATTTTATCTGCCGATTGGGACTTCTTTGAAGAGGCATCTTTGCACATAGAAGATGCGACTGAGCATTGGAGTTTGCGGGTAAAGGTGGAGAATGCACCCGCCCTCTGCATTTATTTCGATGCATTTCATCTCCCTGTTGGTGGTCAATTGTCCTTTCGTTCAGAGGCAAATCGTTTTTCAGAGGACTTTGTGGAAGGTCCGGTAGACTTCACAGAAAACAATGACCACGGGCGTTGGGTCAGTGGTGAGATTCCCGGCGAGGAAGTGGTCGTCGTCTATTCTCAGCCGGTCGGAACAGTGAGTAATCCTGAATTGCACATTTCAGGTGTGGGGTATTTCTTTCGCATGCTTTGGCTGGATGGAGAATACGATTTGCTTGCAGAAAGCAACCGAGGCTCTGACCCGTGTCAAGTGGATGTGATGTGTCCAGAAGGAAATGACTGGCAGTGCCAGCGTGATGCCGTCGTGCGATTAAGAATATCGATGGGGGGAGGTATTTATTTGTGTTCGGGTGCCATGGTCAACAATACAGCGTTGGATTGCAGGCAATTGCTCTTGAGTTCTTTTCACTGTGCGGATGACATGTCGGAATCTGATTGGGGATTTTTAAAAGTCCGCTTCAACTATGAATACTTTGACTGTGACGGGACATCAAGTTTTAATTCGCATACGCGCACAGGTGTTTATTTTTTGACATCATCGGACGATATATCTGCCGGGGGAAACATCAATGGTTCTGATTTTCTCTTGATGGAAGTAGAGGATCCTGTATTTGATTCATGGACTCCATTCTATGCGGGATGGGACGTGTCTGGATCAGTATCTACATCTGGTGTGGGCATTCACCACCCATCGGGCGATCGAAAGAAAATCTCAACGTTTACGAGCAATCTAGCCAACAGCAGCGCCTATTTTCCAGGAGCCCATTGGCGCGTTTATTGGGAAGAAACGTTGACCAATCATGGAGTGACTGAGGGCGGATCATCCGGTTCTCCTTTGTTTGATGAAGATGGCCGTATCGTAGGGACCCTTACGGGCGGAGCTTCGTTTTGTGATTCACCCAATGCCCCTGATTATTATGGGAAAATGAGTTTTCATTGGGATGGAAACAATCCGATTTCAGACGATGAGAAATTGGAATACTTCCTCGATCCTTCGGGAACGGGACAACTTGTTTTGGATGGAAGCTACGTCACCGAAGAAGAGAGTCCTTGCGCTGAACAGTCGGTCTGTGGGGTTGTGGACGTGGAGGAATTATGGTTAATTGAGAACGAATGGAGATTGCGTCCAAATCCTGCACAGGATCAGTTGTTCATTGATTGGTCGGGTGAAATTTTGGCTGCGGAGTTGCACATTTTTGATGCTGCTGGTCGCAAGGTGATGATGCGCAATGTTCGAAACATGTCTACACCTTCTGTCTCCGTTGCGGGTTTGGAAACTGGCATGTACTACTTGACGATATATACCGAGGGAGGAGCGGCCGCTACGCGCAAGTTTCTCATCGAGTAAACTCACGTCTTCAGGTTCGATTCAATGGGCGACCCACGTAAGTTTGTCCAGTTCTACTTTCGTTCGAAAGGCACCAAAAAGAACCGTGGCAGTTTTTGTATCCACTGTGAGCACTTCCCCACGCTCTTTGCCGCCATTTCGTAGCCGAACGATTGAGCCCACTTTGATGCGGTCAATGAAATGCTTGGGACGCCGTTTTGTCGCCTTGGCCAGTGATGCATTTTGTTTTGCCTTCTTCGCTGTTTGTGCTTCTAGCCGTTTGGTCTGTTCCATGGCCAGGTACTTCAAGATGTCCTGAAAAAGCGCACTGTTCTTACTCCCCGCATCATATTTGTCAATGAATTGTTGAAGTTTTCGGCCGCGATGCAAAGCTGAATTTTGCTCTTCTGCGATGTTTTGTTGGCTTGCATTCCGTTCCTCGAGGTGCTCCTGCGTCCTATCCAACGTACGCTTTATTGTCTCGAGTTCAAGTTCTTTGCGAAGGTTGCGGTCGGTAATTTTTGCCAAGGTGTTCTTTTCACTTTGAAGCTCTGAGATGAGTTCATCGAGTCGGACCTTGCGTTTGTCCAGTTTTCCTTTGGCGCGTTGAATCAGTGTTTCGCTGATGCCATTGATGCTGGCGACTTCAAATGTGAAGGAACTTCCCGGCGGTCCGATGTCTAACTTGAAAAGTGGTTGCAAAGAATCACGATCGAATCGCATGCTGCCATTAATGGCTTGATCCATCTGAGCTGCTCGGCTTTTGATATTGGCATAATGTGTCGTGATGACCGCATAGCTCTTGCGCTTGTAGAGTTCCTCAAAAAACACTTCGGCCAATGCTCCTCCTAATTCAGGGTCGGATCCGGTTCCAAACTCGTCGAGCAGTAAAAGCGATTTTCCATTGGCAATTTCGAGAAATCCGCGCATTCGGTTCAGCCGATAACTATATGTGCTTAGCTGATTTTCAATGCTTTGGTTGTCACCAATGTCAGTCAAAATCGTTTCAAAGCTCCCCATTTCACTGTTGGGGTGCACGGGGACGAGTAGGCCGCTTTGCAGCATCACCTGCAAGAGCCCAACGGTTTTGAGGGCAATGGACTTTCCGCCAGCATTTGGCCCTGAGATAACCAGCATGCGTTCCTTTTTGGAGAGCGAGATGGTTTGTGGCTCCGTGTGCGCATCATTCTGCAGATTTTGCATCACAAGTAGCGGGTGATACGCGCGGATGATGTGAAAACTGCAATCATTTCTAATTGCGGGCATCTCAGCGTCCATTGCTACCGCGAGCTGCATCTTTGCACGAATCCAGTCCAGTTCCACGAGCAAGGTGTGGTATGCTCTTAGCAGCGGAAGATGTTTTCGTGTCTGAGCAGTGAGCGAGCGAAGGATTCGCAGGATTTCTTTTCGCTCGTCATCCACGACCATTTCCATCTCGAAGTTCAAGGCCACATTGGCCGCAGGCTCAATAAAGGTGATGGAGCCATTCTTGGATTGCCCAAGCGCAGTCCCGGTCACTTTCCTTTTGTGCGTGCTGTTGACTGACAATACCCGGCGATTGTTGATGAAGCCTTCCTGAGTATCGGCCAGCCATCCGCGCTCTTTGAACCGTTTCAGGTCCTTTAGGAATTGCCGATTGATAGTTCTGCGTAGGCGCACCATTTCCTCCCTTATGTGGATGAGTTTGACGGAGGCATTGCTGCGAACTTGGCCCTTGGCATCAAACACAGCGTCAACGCTCTCGATGAGTTCCAGTGTATGGTGAACAGATTCAATCAATTGAATCAATCTTGGGCTCAAAGCATTCCGGTCCTCCAAGGCTTCTATGACATCATTTACCGTCAAAGACGCTGTCTTGAGCCGGTGAAAACCACCTTCGTCAAGCACTGAATCGCGCACAGCAAGTCGGTCATTGTCAGGGCCAATTTCTTCGCATCCCACGGCTGGAAATCCGCTGCCTTCCCTTTTAATATCGAGCATCTCCTTGGTCAACTCCAATTCTTTTTGCCAGAGCTTTTGTTGATTCAATGGATGCAGTGCTTGTGCCCGAGCAATTGCCGTGGGATTTTGACAATGGTGCAACAGAAGCGTGCGTACGGCATCAAACTCCAAATCCTTTGCTGTCTGCTCGTCAAAGGATCGCATGTGTCCTCGTCTTAAATTGGAGATGTCCTGGGAGGCAGGATCGAAGGACGGATTCTTGTTCATTTTGTTTCACTCGGCAGCAGAGAAAGCTTGGTGCATGTTCCATTGCCGTCTCCGGCATGTCTCCTGCACAATATTTTCCACTGCTGCAGTATCAAATGCATTTAGCCAATGAATGTTCTCCATTTTTTTGAACCAGGTCATTTGACGCTTGGCAAATTGACGGGTATGCACTTTGATTTTTTCGATAGCCTGTGCGTCTGAGCTTTGACCGTCGAAGCATTCGAACCACTCTCGGTAACCGACGGTTTGCAGTGCATTCAATTGGGCTTTGGAGTGCAGGGCTGCGGCTTCCTCTTTCATGCCCTCTGCGACCATGGAATCGACCCGTTGGTTGATTCGATCGACCAGTGCATCGCGCTCCATTTCCAAGCCAATGGTCAAGACATCAAACGGTCGGTTGGCAGAGTCTTTCTTGTGAAAAGAAGAAAAAGGTTTGCCAGATGCGAGGCAAACTTCTAGCGCTCGAATGACCCGCTGTGGATTTTGTAAATCCATGCTTGCTGCATGACTAGGGTCGAGACTTTCTAATTCTTTGGCCAAGGCCGCAATGCCCTCGTCTTCATGCCGCAGATTTAAATTCTTTCGAATACCGAGATTTGAAGGCATTTCGTCCAGTCCTTCCAATACTGCCTTGATATAAAGTCCGCTGCCGCCTGCCATCACTGCGGTTTTATGGGATCCAAACCAATCCATGAGCCAGTGGATCGCATCGGTCTCAAATTTTCCAGCACTGTAGTGATCCTCTACCTCTATGAAATCAACGAAATGATGAGGCACGTTCAGCCGCTCAGCATTTGTGGGTTGGGCGGTTCCTATTGCCATTCCGCGGAATATTTGCCGCGAGTCTGCATTGATGATTTCGCATCCTAGAGCCCGTGCAATGTGAATCGCTCGGCTCGTCTTACCGATGCCTGTGGGTCCTAACACGACCACTAGCAGCGGACGTTCGCCGGAACGAAGCGGAGTTGCGGAGGAGGATTCTGAGGCCATATAGTGAAAGTCAGAATTGATCGCGGTAATCGTCTATGTTTTCATTTTCTCCAGGCGCTTCGTCGTCGCTACCATCGTCATTGAGGTAGGCATCCAATTCGGGGTCGCCAGTCGATTCATGGCCGCCTGCGTCGTCGGCAGCATCCGAATCGCCAAAAATAGCATCCATCAATGCGGGGTCATCCAATCCTTCAGGCTCCTTGCTCAAGGGGTCCGGGGACTTGCCAAATTCGAGAGCGAGGCTTGGGTAGGCCATTCCCTCGCTGGCAGCTGAGATGGAAAGAGGCTCGAGATAAAAGCACCACATCCGCAGGTAATCGTAGACATAGAGCCCTCTGCTTTGAAGGTCAGGAATCAAGTCTTTGACCGTCGCACTCTCCATGGACGGAAGCTCTGGTGACATCGCCATCAGTGGAAATTCGTCACCCCGATCCCAGTTTTCGTTGCTTTTGTAGAACGCAGCCATTTCGTTGGCACCAACCCATTCAAATGCATCCAAAGTGGCCATGTGGAGGTGCATCAATGGTGCATCATGATTAATCTCAATGTCGCGGAAAATATCATCCGTTGCATCCAAGATGATGCGCAATTTTATGATCGACTCCATTCGTTAAAGATAAGGTTTGACATCCACTGGGTCGATGTTGCCGTGATTCGCACTGAAAACGCACTTGGAATTGCGGATGCAGAGCAATTGAGGTGAAGCGTGCTCAACTCCCAAATCGGCAGCAATAGCGTTGCTGACATCTCTGTGGTTGAGCAGGTCAAGAAGATACGCTTGAACATCACTGGGCAAGTCCCAGTGGCGCTCTGTCAGCTTCAAAGCCATGCGGCTCACGCTGCACCTAGTGCTGTGTTTGAACACGATAATTGATGCCTCTTGCGATGCCGCAACCGTATTTTCCCAATCTTCTAGAGAAGTCAATGTTTTCCAATCCATCTGATGCAATAAATTTGTGCTATAAACTTGCCGCAAAATTACTACGACTCATGGACACTAGATTCATAAAAATTCCTCTGGCGCTTG
The DNA here is from genome assembly GCA_002336085.1 of Flavobacteriales bacterium UBA1959. Taxonomy (GTDB): domain Bacteria; phylum Bacteroidota; class Bacteroidia; order Flavobacteriales_D; family Sanyastnellaceae; genus UA16. Next base: position 31,373 of record DDEH01000006.1, read on the forward strand.
CAAGTTTGGTGTATTCCATATTCCTTTTCACTGAGGGCTACATTGGAAGTGGAATAGGAATGGTCATTGTGACCGCTTTTATTGTCCTTGTTACAATGCAAAGCATGCGTTTGTTGATGGCATTTGTTAGCCTGCGCCAGCAGAAAATGGACGATGCAAGGAAGTGGCTTGGTCGTGTAAATCCCAATCATCTTTGGCCACGTCGAAAAGGTTACTGGTATTTTTTGTCGGGCAGTCTTGCCATGGAGCAGAATATGAATCAGGCCGAACAGTTGCTGAGGCAAGCGCTCGAAATGGGATTGAAGCAAGACCATGATAAGGCAGCGATCAAGCTGAATCTTGCGGTTGTCGCTTCAGCGAAACGAAAACCAAAGTTGGCCAAGGCGCTCTTGGTGGAATGCAAGCGGCTGGATGCCAAAGGTGTATTGAAAAAGGACATTAAGCAGGTCGAAGCGGCTCTTCGAAACCCGCAAACGATGAAGATGCGAGGGCGTTAAATCGAGGCGGCGTTAGTTCGCTTCTGCCTTGCGCTCGGTTTTCGCTTTTCCCTCCTCAATTTGCAACTCTCTCAGCAGCAGTAAACTGTTTTCCTCAGCATCTCTGCAAAGATTTTGCAATAGTTCTTGGGACGTCTCAGACCAATTGGTCGATTTTAAGATCCCAATAAAATGAGCCAGTTCGTCATTGCTCTTTCGAACCATTTTTTCAGCCACAATTCGATGATCTGGATACCGCAAGGCCAGCTGCATGGAACGCTCAGTTACTTCGGCGTAAAAAGCATGAATAGCACGTTGTATGTGGTGAATCGGAATCATGAATAGCGGTAGAAGACAGCACGCAAAAAAAAAGGCGCGAAATCCCAAAGTAGGCTGAAAATCAACCAACTCCAAATCTGAAGGCATCAAACCGTATTGGGTTTAATCGTTTAAGATGCCATGTACAGCATCGAATAATCGGTGATTCGCTAAGAATTGTACCTCCAGGTTCGCTGCGAAGGGAAATGCGGTATCCAATCCGGCCACGCGTCCAACAGGTGCGTCCAATTCGTGCCAGCATTCGGCTTGAATTTTTGCCGCTATTTCAGCACCGATTCCACCCGTCATGGTGTCTTCGTGTAACACCAAGGCCCGATTGGTTTTACGCACGCTATTCATTACGGTCGTTTCGTCCCAGGGCATTAAGGTGCGCAAGTCGATGACTTCGATGGAATGGGTGGAAATGGCATTGGCTACTTCTTCGGCCCATTGAACCCCTAAGCCATAAGTGATGATGGTCAAATCATCGCCGCTTCGGACGATTCTTGCCTCGCCCAATTCTATTGTATACGGTTCTTCCGGAACGACGCCAGACAGCGATCGATACAAGAATTTATGTTCGAAAAACAAAACAGGGTTTGGGTCTTCAAACGATCGCAAGAGCAAGCCTTTTGCATCTTCAGGCGAAGAAGGGTAAACGATTTTCAGTCCAGGTACGTGAAAGAACCATGCCTCGGTTGATTGACTATGGAAAGGTCCAGCTCCGACGTTTCCACCGGTTGGCATGCGAACCACCACATCGGCATTTTGACCCCAACGCCAGTGGATTTTAGCAAGGTTATTGACGATTTGGTTGAATCCTACAGTAACGAAATCGCTGAACTGCATTTCCATCATGGCCTTCTTGTTTGCAATGCTCAATCCAAGCGCTGCGCCAACAATGGCCGATTCGCAAAGCGGTGTATTTCGCACGCGCTCTTTGCCAAACCGCTCAACGAATCCTTCGGTAACTTTAAATACCCCTCCATAATCGGCAATGTCCTGCCCCATCAAAATCAAATCGGGGAACGCTTCCATGGATTGGCCTAATGCTTCTTGGATGGCATCAATCAAACGCAATTCTCTTGTTCCTGTCTCGATCGCAGACAAGTTTGGCAGGGTTGTGACTGGAACAGGGGCAAAGCGATCAGCGAGTTCCAGCGTCACATCGGCTTCGATTTCTGGCTCCGCTGCAGCTGATTTCAGTCCGGCTTTAATGGTTTGGCTGTGCTCGGCTCGGAGCTCGGCAATAAACGCTTCATCAACAATTCCCTCTGACTTTATCCAGTCAGTGAAACGGTCAACGGGATCGATTTGGCTCCAATGGTCAATGAGCCCTTCCGGATAGTACTTGGTGCCTGAGGCCTCTTCGTGCCCACGCATCCTGAATGTTTTGAATTCAATAAGAATGGGCCTCGGCCGTTCTTTGATGGCTTCTGCTGCGTCTTTTACCGCATGGTATACGGCCAAGATGTCATTTCCATCAATTTGGAGCGCGTCCTCCTCAGGAATGCCATAGCCTACAGCCTTGTCTGTGAAATGTTCGAATTTGAATTGTTCGTTGGAGGGAGTGGACAATCCCCAGGCGTTGTTTTCGACACAAATAATGACGGGCAGTTGCCATACAGCTGCAACGTTAATGGCTTCGTGAAAATCTCCCTCTGATGCTCCGCCATCTCCGGTAAAAACTAACGTCGACTTTCCAGACCCATCTAATTTTTGGGCCAGGGCGATGCCATCCGCAATTCCCAACTGGGGACCTAAATGAGAGATCATACCCACAATATGGTGCGCTCGAGATCCAAAATGGAACGATCGATCACGGCCTTTTGTAAAGCCATTGGCTTTTCCTTGAAATTGCGAGAACAGTTGATCGAGGGTTACACCACGGGTGGTGAAAATACCAAGATTACGGTGCATTGGGAGAATGAAATTATCTGCTTCCAGTGCTGCCGCTGCTCCAACTGAAATGGCCTCTTGTCCCATGCCGCTAAACCATTTTGAAATCTTGCCTTGCCGCAATTGACTGAGCATTTTTTCTTCAATCATGCGGGGCAGCAAAAGTTGGCTGTAGAGCAACCGAATCTTCTCGTTGCTGAGCGCTTTGCGATCAAACTTGAGCGGATTGTGGGGAAATTGATTTTTTTCCATCATCGTAACACGAAGGTAAGTGGTCTGGCCCGTCGTCGTATGCCGCTGTTGAGAGATTATCTTCGCCTCATGTCCAATCCAAAAAAGCACCGCCGTGCGAAGCCCTTTCGGCGGCAGAAGGGTCAGCAAGACTCGGTGAGAGCTGCTGTTGGACCTGTGGCTGTGGTCGAAGTTCGGATGCCCGCAAAATGGACAGAAGATGATGAAAAGATTCGCGAGGCATTGCTGAGCGCTTTGGCTTGGCCATCTGAACGCTTAGGGGAGTTTCGAGTGCAGCGAAAAAACCTTGATGCTCGTCAGCGCGAGGTGAAGGCGGTATGGACGATGGAAGCTGCCGAGCGGGGAGCCAAACTGCCAATTGATACGCCTGCCACGGTGTCTTTTGATCCACTTCCTGAGGATGCCAAACGAGTTCATATTATTGGGGCTGGGCCGGCTGGCATTTTTGCAGCTTTGCAATGTATTTTGAATGGGTCGCGACCGGTCATCATAGAACGTGGGCAACCGGTGCGACAACGCCGCCGGGATTTGGTTCAAATATTTCGGGAACACACAGTAAATCCGGATTCCAATTATTGTTTTGGAGAAGGAGGGGCGGGGACGTACAGCGATGGAAAACTCTACACGCGAAGCCACAAGCGCGGTGACATTCGAGCGGCACTTGAATTGCTTGTTCAGCATGGGGCCGATGAAGATATTTTGGTAGAGGCGCATCCGCATATCGGAACAAATAAGCTACCTGGGATCATAGAGTCCATGAGGGAAACCATTTTGGAAGCGGGAGGAATCATTCGTTTTGGATGCAGATTATTGGATTTTGAATCATCGGATGGAAGCGTACGGGAGCTGACTTGGTTGGATTTGGATACCCAAATAAAATGCCGTGAATCCTGCGGTCATTTGATCTTAGCTACCGGTCACAGTGCTCGCGATATCTTCCACTTGCTCCACGAAAAGGGGCTGCAGTTGGAAGCAAAGCCCTTTGCAATGGGCGTTAGGATTGAGCACCCCCAATCGTTAATAGATGAAATTCAGTACCGTTCCAAGGAACGCGAGAGTTGGCTACCTCCTGCTTCATACCGACTTGTTTGTCAGGCTTCTGGCCGCGGTGTTCATTCTTTTTGTATGTGTCCAGGTGGCATCATTGCCCCGTGTGCCACTGAGGACGGAGAGGTGGTAACCAATGGCTGGTCACCGTCCAAGCGCAACAATCCATTTGCTAACTCAGGGATGGTAGTGCAGTTGATGCAGGAAGATTGGGAACAACATGGTCATACAGGGCCGCTCGGTGGGTTGCTCTTTCAAAGCACCGTTGAAAAGGCCTGTTGGAAGGCTGCGGGAGAAACACAAAGGGCACCTGCTCAGCGACTCGTGGATTTTTTGAAGGGAATCCAATCAAAAGATCTGCCTGAAACTTCTTATGTGCCGGGAGTGGTGTCTGTCAACTTGCATGAGGTACTTCCGCCGTTGATTTCGAAAGCGTTGCGCGAAGGCTTGCAGACTTTTGTGGAGCGGATGCCGCTTTTTATGAGTGAGCAGGCTGTTTTGGTTGCTCCGGAATCGCGAACATCCAGTCCCGTGCGCATCCCGAGAGATGCGGAATCTTTGTCCCATCCAGAATTGAGAAACCTATATCCCTGTGGGGAAGGAGGTGGATATGCAGGAGGTATTTTATCAGCTGCACTCGATGGGATTCGTGTCGCTGATGCCGCTGAGAAGTCCACTTAGAAAAGGAAAAGCCACATCGCTAGACATGGCTTTTTAAATCTATAAAGAGAAAAATGACGAGCCATTTAGTTCATGCGAGAAGCTGTAGCTTCCCATGAGTCCTGCAGTGCCTGTGCGGCCGTGAGATTCATCAACCGGCCATTGAATTCGCCAATGATATGGGCTTCAGTAAACCCTTCACTTCGCAGTTTACTGGCAATGCTTTCTGCCTTTTCGAGGCTCAAGGTTGCTGGAGAAACCAAGCACAATGAGCTGGAGTTATCGAATTTTTGAATCACTTCTCCGCTGACCAAAAGTGGAGAGACTTCTTTCATGTTAAGTGTTCGAATGTCCAATGCCAATTGCACTCGAAATGTTGGACGCAAAGCGGGCATCACAGCGCGGTAATCAGATAATCCTGTTTTTTTTCCGAATTCATCCATGATTTCTTTTTGAGTAGATGTTGCCGCTGGCCTTGGCACTGAGCGCTTTGCTTTTACAGGGGTAGTTGACTTTGAAGAACCGAATGCCTTCAATAATCGCAACTCAGCTTGTGTTCGTCCGTTCGCATCAACCGGAGTAACGGCATCGGCTTCACTTTTCGATTCCACCCGCATGAAGTCTTGACGGAATGAGTTCTCGGATCCTTTCTGCGGAGCTAGAGCTATGGCCCATTGCTCTTCGCTCAATGCAACGCCTTGTGCATTTACCCTGCGGTGCGCAGAAAAAGGCTCCAAATCCATATAGTCAGCAATCCCGTCCTTGTCTGAATCCGTCGGGCATCCACGTCTGTCGATGGGTGCATCGTCAGGAGTGCCTGGGCATCGGTCTCTTTTGTCTAAAATCCCGTCAGAATCGGCATCTTGACCAATAAGCAACCATTCTTCAGGATATTCTACACGCGGTTCACCAAAATCTTTTCCGATTCTTATGCCAAGCCCAGCTTGTGCCGTTGTCAGCATGTCGTTGTATCCCGGTCTCGGGTCGAGGCTGGACTCAGCACCTGCAAGAATTGCAAAGGAGGCACTGGCATAAACGCGCGGAGACAAATTCAGGTTGATTCCCATTTGGATGGGAATAGCCAGCGATGTAACGCTTCCTGTTCTGGTTTCAAATGCGTGATCCGGAGACAATGAAGTTGCAAGTACATCGGCATTTTCTGCATTTTCTGGCATGTCATATGACTGCCCATTGGACCAGTGGAAATAAGCGTTTCCGTCTGAATCTGTCAAATCGGATAGGTTGCTTTGTTGCATAATCGAAAGTCCCAATCCGATCCAGGGTTGTAGGATGCGGTCTGCTGCATAAGGCTGGTGCAGGCGCACGCCAGCTCCAAAGCCATACCACTCAGAAATTTCGTGCTTGCGATTGGACGACGTCAAACCAAGTGCTCCCCAATTCATCTGCGCATCGGCAGACAAGAATGGCAACACGTCGGTAATCAAAGCGACTTGGGTCGAGTACATTCCGGACGAAGCGACTTGAATGCCGTCTTCGAGGTTGGATGCTCCGGTAAAGCTAGTGGGACCAGTGACCAGAGAAAGCTCCGTTTGGGAAATCGCGCAAGTTCCTATGCAGAAGGCTGCGGCCAAAGTGAGCGTGGTGTATGCTGTTCGCATGATTGTATGGGTCTTTATGAGACAATTCATTTTGCCCCTTTACGCGAACGATTCCGAAAAGGTTACGGCGGCCTTAATCAGAAAGAAGCAATGCCACACTATCCTGCCCAATTTGCATGCCAATGGCAACCCCCATGCCGCCCATTTTTACAGCGGCTACGCACCCTGATTGGACTCTAGCCACAATGGGTTCGCGGGACAATCCGATTCCCAATACTCCCGTCCATTTGCTGTCCAAGGACGCATTTTTCGTTTGTGGCCAGAGGGTGTGAAGAACCTCCAATAATGCCTTTTCAAGGACCTCGTTATTCCTCAATTTCCAATGGCGTCCACCGCCAATCAGCATGCGGTCGGCGATGTTTCGCACGTACAAATAACCGGCGTCCATGTGGACCGTTTTGTCGAATTGAAGATTCTTGATCGGTTCGGTCACCAGCACCCTGTTTTTTTGCGGTTTGACATCGCATTCAGGCAATAAATCCTGAGCAAATGCATTCGTTGCGATGATCAAGTGTGGTACTTGAATCCATCGACTATCCTCCGCTCCAGATGGTCCAGATCGTTTGATATGAATCCGATGCCCCGCTAAATCGGTCTCAGTTGCGATGACCTCGAGACCGAAAAGTAAATCCACACCTGCTTCCTGAACGCGCTGCCGCATCGACCGCATCATTTTTCCAGTGTCAATCGCGCCTTCCAAAGGAGAGAATACGGCTCCTTCAATTGCGTCTTCTGCGATTCCAACCAAATGATCGGCGGTGGCTGATTGGAATGTTTCAGCTGTTCCTGTCGCTGATGCAGCCCACTCGTTAATTCCTTTTAAATAAGCAGAAGTGGGGGCATGGAATGTGGAATGCTTGCGAACGATTTCCAGACTTCCACAAGGCCTATACCCAATGGATGCGTCTCCCAATGTCATGCGAAGCAGCTTCAATCCATCGATGCGTTTTTTCAGCAGAGCGAGTGCGGATTTATCGCCAATTTGCATGCGATCGTGCATCAATTCTTGCGTGCTCCCGAAGCACGCAAATCCTGCGTTTTTCGTGCTTCCACCTCCGCCAAATGGGTCGCGTTCTACAACTGCAACCTTCCATTTGGGGCGCATTTTCTTGGCCTGCAACGCGGCGGAGAGCCCCACGATTCCTCCACCGATCACAATTAAATCATGACCTTCTAGCCATTCCGTTGATTCCCAATAACTAAATGCCATATTTTTACGTTCTAAGGAAGTTGAAACCTATTTCATGCAAAAGTCGATTGATTCGAGAACAAATGGAATGCCGCTGGCACTTTTTTGCGTTCGCATGCCCATGATGTTTGCACAAATGCGGTGGGCCATGGCCATCGCGTCATTTGTATTTTGTGCCTTGATTTCTCTTGACGCCACTGCACAGGAAGATCTCTTTCTTGTATTTGGATCGGTGAAATTGGAGGATGCGAATAAACGACTGCAGGGTGTTGATGTAATCGTATACCAGGATGGGGAAGTTTTTGATCAACTGATTACCAATGCAAAAGGCGATTATGATTTCGAGCTGCCGCTGCGACACCGCTATACTTTTAGTTTTGTTTTGGATGGCCATAGCAACAAGCGCATTGAGGTGGACGCCTCTGGTATCCCTGAAAGCGTGACTGGAAATCGGAACATGGACTTGGATATGAGCATGATGCCGCTCCCTTCGGGTTTTGATGCTTCCATTTTCGAAGACGCTTATGGCCGCGGTCAATATGATGCAAACAAGAATACCGTTGTCTTTGATAACAATTACACGGTGCGGATGCGAAACAAGGTCAATGCGGAGTTCGCTCGCCTCGAGAGGTTAGATGGAGAGGCCGAGCGTATGAAAGAGAACTTTGATGATTTCGTCCGCAAAGGAAATCGAGCCAAATCGGAACAGGAATGGCAAAATGCGATTGACTATTATGAGTCTGCCTTGGCTGTTTTTCCGAATGAACAGGAGGTCATGGCAAAGCGAGATCAAGCTCAAGCCGCGTTGGAAGCAGCCAATGCCTCTAACGCCTCGGCAGCAGCGTTCCAAGAGCTTTTGGATTCGGGAAATGCTTCCCTCTCGAAGGATGCTTTAGCTGAAGCACGTCAAGCATTTAATGCTGCGCAGGATATGCAGCCTAATGCCCGTGAACCAAGAGATGGTCTGGAACGCGTGAAGGCCCGCGAAGTTGAATTGGCGAATAGCTCTGAGATTGATGCTGAGTACGCGGAGCTCATTGAAGACGCTGACAAGTATTTTGAGCGTGAACAATACAATCGCGCTATCGATTTGTACAACGAAGCGATTGTGTTAAAACCGAGTGAGCGTTATCCGCAAAATCAAATTGACGAGGCTGAAGCTCGAAAGTCTTCCCTGGCCTCTCAAGCTTCAGATATCGTTGAACGAACCATTCAGTATGAATCATTGATCGACGAGGCCAACCAGCTTTTTCGCGACGATAATTATGAATTGGCCTTGGCCAAATACGAGTCGGCGGGTGAGGTATTGCCAGCGGAACGATTTTGGCAACAGCGTGCAGCGGCGAGCAAGGAGCGCTGGGAGGAACAGCTTGAGGATAATGCTTCTCGAGCAGCGCGGGAGCAAGCTGCAGCAGAGCGCTCAGCGGCCAGTGCAGAATTGAAAGAGAAAAGAGGCCAATACGATGCCATCAATGACGACGCCGATGTGTTTTTCAGGAATGATGATTATGAAGCAGCTATTGTAAAGTATGAGGAAGCGTTGGCTGTATTGCCTGAAGAACGCTACCCTCAGCAGCGCATAACCGAGGCGAGGAAACGCATCAATGAGGCTGCTGGAATCGACGAATCTGAGGAGGACACGGCTGATGCAACAAAAAGTGATGCTGACGCTGAGAGTAAAGAAGACAAGCGAAACGAAGATCGTGAGGCAAAGCGAAGTGCATCGCTTGAAGCATCTGATACAGAACGGGAATCTCGGCAAGCCGCTGAAGATGAAGCCCGCACAGCAGCTCAGGCAGCTGAATCTGCTTACAATGACTTTATTCAAACGGCCGATGATGCATTTGATGCTTCGAATTGGGCCGAATCAAGAAGCAAATACAATGATGCATTGGTTGTGAAGCCAAATGATCGTTATGCGCAAAGTCGATTGAGCCGCATTTTAAAGGCAGAGTCGGGGAACTCAGATTCAGTTCAAAATCAAGATTTACAGGAAGAAGATTTTGCGGCTTTGGAGGCAGAACGATTCCGTGAGCAGCAGGAATTGCAAGCACTTGAGGATTCGGAGCAGCAGGTAGCTGATTCGGATCGGCAGAAGCGCTTGGACGATGCGGCAGACGAGGAGTCTGAAAGAATCGCACGTCAACAAGCAGCGGCAGAAGTAAGCAGGAGACGCGCAGAAAAAATGGCTACACAACTTAATTCTAAGGAAGAGGATGAGGTAGAAGCTTACTTTAGTGAGGCTTTGAAAAGTGAGGCCCAAGGCAGGAAAGCGCAAGTGGAAAGGGCAAAGCAAGCTCAGATTGATCTGCTCAAACAAGCTTCAGCAAAAGCTTCAGAGCGGTCGGATTTTGAGCGTATTAAAATGCAAGGCCGCCAACAAGAGGCGCAAGCAGATATTGATTCTTCGCTGCGGATTCAGGAGAAGCGCCGCAACGAACAGGCTGATCAGCGAGAGGTTTACAACGAAAAAGCCATTGCGGCTGAGCGCCGATCTGAGCGTCTGATTCGAAATGGGCAAGACGCGGTGAATAGCCAATTGGAAGCACGGTCGAATTTGACATCAAATCATGCTCGGGATTACGCGTCCAATGTCCCAGAAATTGAGTCTAAAAAACGCTCTTGGCGAAATTTATTTCGTGGAATGAATCGCGCAGCTTCTGAAAAGCGCACTATTTCATTTGAAGATGCTGCTGCTACATCCAGAACCTATCGAGCCATTGGTAAGGATTCGGACAAAAGAGCACAGCAACGTTGGTTTGCTATTAAGCGCAAGGCGCAGCGTGGAAATCAGGCCCTCTCCAAGCGCGAGCGAGAATCTCAGCAGCGCTCCTACGATAAACGCAAGGTGGAGGAGCAGCGACTCAAAAATATGTCACCGAAGCTTCCTGAAGATTACAATTTGTCTCGCGAAGACACCAATGTTCTGCGTGGCGTCAATGAGGAATCGTATGACATACCTAACGGCTTGGTCATTGAGCGAACTGTTCGCATTGGCAATAAGGTCGTTCGATACCGCAAAGTGGTGACCAAAACAGGTACGTATTACTTTAAGGGTGACCACAGCATCACGTCAGTGACGTGGCAGCGGGAAACCTCTGTTGTTTTGGATTGATTATGAATGGTCAGGGCGCAAAAAATCGGTTTTTGGTGGCAATTACCGCCACCCTTGCGCTGCATGCTTTTGTGTTGATTTTGATGTCATTTCAGCCGGTGCGTTCAGGCGATGGGTCCAGAGCGGAATTCATCGCGGTAGAGTTCGCAGATGATGGTCAATTGGATGAGATAAAGGAACAAACGATGGAGTCACTGATCCAAGATCGCCTCAACGAACGTGTAGCAAATCTGGCGGCAAATGAGCATTCCCAGCGAACTGAAGATCGACGGTCTTCGTCGAGCCAAGCAGACATCCAAGAGCTGGAAGCATCAGTGGATGCCGAGTTGCGCGCCCTTGAGAAGGCTGAGTTTGAGCGACTAGCCGCGGAAAAAAAAGAGTTTGACTTGGAGGGGGTTCCGGACGATGGTGCCCAAGGTCAAATTCAGACGCTTTCGGAGTGGGACAAACGGTATGATGGCCAAGTCACCGTCTCGTATGATTTGGATGGGCGAATGCATCGCAAATTGCCCGTGCCCGGATACAGATGCAAGGTTGCAGGTTCCGTGTCCATTGTCATCAAAGTGACTTCTCAAGGGCGAGTTGTTCATGCAAAAATTGCTTCGGTCCAATTGGCGAGCCCCTCAGGCGATGAAGGAATGATTTCGGACATGGATGACTGTATCGCTTCGGCCGCATTGGAGAGCGCACAGGCCTCTTCATTCGAGGCGGTAGAAGGTGACGCTTCAATGGGGACGCTTATTTATCGCTTTCTTGCTCAAGATTGATGGTTGAAAAGTTGCTGGCCAGCTGCGAATTCGGGAATCCCATTGAGTACCTTGGTTCATTGTAATTGATACTTTACTCCTTGGCTTATACTACCGACACTCCTTTGCGCTTGGGCATCCTTCGAGAAGGGAAAACGCCTCCTGATCAGCGTGTTCCTTTGACCCCTGACCAGTGCGTCCTGTTGCTTCAGCGATTCCCTGAATTGGACATTGCCGTCCAGCCCAGTCCTGTTCGCAGAATTCGAGATGCGGAGTACGCCTCTGCAGGTCTTACTCTTCAGGAGGACCTGGCAGATCGCGACGTTCTCATCGGAGTAAAAGAGGTCAATGCAGAGGATCTGATCGCTAATAAAACCTACCTGTTTTTTAGCCACACGCACAAGTTGCAGCCGTACAACGCAAACTTGCTCTCTGAGATATTGAGAAAGCGGGTCCGGCTCATTGACTACGAATTACTCAAGCGACCAAGTGGAAGACGAATTATTGGTTTTGGTCGCTGGGCCGGTTTGGTGGGAGCCTATAACGGCATCCGAGCATGGGGTCAACGCCATGAGACATTTTCCATTCCTCGAGCGATCGATTGCATGGATTTGAATGATATGCTTTCCACTGCTAAGGGAGTAACATTGCCGGAAAATATCCGCATTGTTCTTACCGGTCACGGACGTGTCGGTCAAGGGGCTAAAGAAGTATTGGACCACTTGAAAATCCGCTGTGTGCATCCGGACGACTTTTTGCGCATGGATTTCCCGGAGCCAGTATATACCCATTTGGACGTGAACGATTACAACTGCAGAATAGATGGGTCGGCTTTTGATATGGCTGACTTCATTTCGGAGCCGATGTTGTTTCAAAGCACCTTTAAGCCTTTTGCTCATCGCGGTGATTTGTTTATCGCAGGTCACTTTTGGGCGGAGGGTTCGCCCTTTTTATTCTCGCGCAAAGACATGCAACACCCGGATTGGAAACTCGGCGTGGTGGCAGACATTTCTTGTGACATTGACGGTCCTGTCGCTTCCACCATTCGACCGTCGACAATAGCAGAACCGCTTTATGGATATCACCCCGAAACTCAACAGGAATGCGCTATAAACGATTCCGAAGGTGTCACAGTTATGGCGGTGGATAATCTTCCTTGCGAACTTCCGCGCGATGCGTCCGATGGATTTGGTCAAGAATTGATGGAGCACGTTATACCCCTGCTCGTTTTGGGCGACGCAGATGGCATTTTGGACGGCGCCTCCGAAACCACTCTGGCTGGGGAACTCAACGCTCCTTTTGCATATTTAGAAGACTACGCCCGCAAAGGAGAAAAGGACGAATAGCCCAATCCATTGGATTCAACAATCCTCTCCAAAGCCTGCAAGCAATAGCAGTACATCGCTCACGCTGACTAAGCCGTCTCCATCAATGTCAGCAACGCAATTTGAGACACATCCAAAGTCTCCAAGCAATATCAGTACATCGAGTACCTCGATTGCGCCATTGGCGTTTAGGTCTTCCGCACAGGTAGCAGTACCGCAGTCGGGCACTCCATCCCCGTCGGTATCCAAAATGCAGTTGCCGTCGCAATCGTAGCCTGCATTTGCAAACGCGCATGAGCCGTCATCATCGGTTGCGTTGGCGTCGTAGTTGCACGCAGTAGCATCCGTGCAACCGTCAATGGTTGTTGTTTCCAAGCACAAGTCTTCAATCACCCAGTTTGCGTCGTAGTTTACTTCATTGGCTGCTCCGTATCCATTGTAAAGGACTACGGTCCAATCGCCAGATCCGCTCAAGTTCGCTTCAGATAAATCCACCGTAGCCGCATATGTTCCGCCGGTGGATACAGCCCACGAATCAGGCCACACCGCTTGATAATTTCCAAGACTTGTGCAGCCCTCAGGTGAGCCATTGTAGCCTCCAAAGGATATGCATTCACCGGATGGTGAGGTGATTGACATCGCCAAATCGGACGCCCAACTCCCAGTGTTGCCCATGTTGTCAAATTCGAGCTCAATAAAAATCGAGCTCAATGGCGCAAGGGAGGTTGCAGATTGGGTCAACGGTGCACTTGTTTCATTGCCGGCAAGGGTCGCTATTTGATTGCCTGTGAGCTCACAGGAACAAGGCTCTTGGAGAATACAGCTGCCATCATCGGTCGTTGCGCTTGGATCATAGTTGCAAGCGGTCTCGTCCGTACAACCACAATTTGGACACAAATTTTCGTCGATGGTGAAATTTCCATTGGATATGTCAAAGAATACGTGGTTTGTCCCTTTGATTTTGATGCGCGCTGAAGATGAAAGGATATTGGGCAGGTTGACAGTTGCCGACCCGTTGTTTGCGATGTTTGTCGCAAGCGGGTATGGCCATGTGTACCCTCCATCCGTGGAAAGAAAGACATCGACTGTGGCGCAATTCACTCCACCTGCATTGGTCCCAGCAACGTCCCATGTGATTGTGGCATTGTCATCAGCATTTAGTGTCTCGCCGCCATTGGGAGCGTTTATGATGAATGGTCCTGACGAACCATCAACGCTCATGGTCAGAAGGTCATCCGCAAATCCGCCTCCGTTCAATTGATTGTCTCGGACGGTGCACTTGAAGTTTAATTGGCGCGAATATGTGGGCAAATGCTCACCAATGGTAGTCGTTCCATTGACCAAGTCGGCGGCACGAGGGAATACTCGGGTCGGACTTGTTGACGACGGCCAAGACCTGAAAATGGGCTGATTTCCTGATGGATTCGTGAGGTCATTATCTCCTGAAGCAGTGGCCGGTCCGAGATCGTATTCTTCCCAATTGTACGTAACGATGCCGCCATCGGAATCACCGCCTGCGGCAGTCAATTCGAAAGGTGTTGATGCAGGAATGACCAATCCATTGGTTCCTGCTTCCACGGTAGGCGGAGCGTTGCTTGTCGAAGAGACAACAGCACATGAGTTTCCATTTCCATTGACTGTAAAAGCGATCATCTCATTGCAGCTGTGGTTGTGAAAATGGTCATCCGAATTGCTTTGGATGTTGGGCGAGCAAATTCCGGCATACCCCATAATGGTGCTCGCTGATCCAGGTTCATAAGCGGCTCCTGAAGACCGGTTGCAACTATTGTTTTGGGTGTGGTTTCCTCCAAATTGGTGTCCCATTTCGTGGCATACGTAGTCGATGTCAAAGGGGTCGCCTACTGGTGATCCTTGTCCCGTAACCCCGCCAGCTTTGCTGCTGCCACAAGGCGACTGGAGATAGGCGACTCCACCACCACCGGTCGAGAAAACGTGTCCGATATCATAGTTGGCTGATCCAATGACACTGTTGCAGGTACTGATGTTTTGGCCGAGCATGGTGCCACCATTGCTGTTGGTGTAAGGATCTGTTGACGCATTGAGAAAGATCAATTGATCGTTGTTATCTACGATGACCATGCGCACTGCTATGTCCCGTTCGAAGACACCGTTGACGCGGACCATGGACGTGTTCATTGCAGCGAGGACGCCACTGACGGTGCCGCCATGAAATTGCGCATATTCTCCTGTGCAGGCCAAGGCAAGCTTATACGTCCGCAATTCATCCCCATTCTCTGTTATGAGAGGAAGCGCTGGCGATGGGAATTGTTGAGAGCCCATTTGGATGGGTGTGTGATCTGAATTCTGTTCAGATAAGGTCGTTGAAGGGATTTTTTCTCCTGTGGCTAGCGCTGTGCAGCCATCCCACATTTTCGAAGTTCCTTTGAAAAAAGCCTCTCGCGTGTAACTGATATGCTTCTCTGGTGAAGCAGAATCGCGTATTGGATCAATGAATACTGTGCTGCCTTCTCTAAAGATCATCGCGTGGAATCCGTTTGGACTTAAATCAAAATGCGCTTGTAGAAGTGCATCGTCAACTCCCACGCCACGGTAGGATCGAATAGCAGGAAAACGGCTCTGTAGACTCGCTGATATAACAGGAGCCTCGACAACCCTGAAGTCAAAATTTTCACCGTTAGGAAAAGGAAGAGATAGGATTAACGTAGATTCATTTGCTCTGACCTGTCCGATCATCGGTGCGTTCTTTAAGATTATTCTCAATTCCGATTCATCGACAGTCAGCGCGCGAAAGGCTGCTACTTCGGTTGTTGCTTTTTGCTCAACGGAGAGCTCAGTGTCTTGCCAAAATGGAGGGGCTTGTGCTTGGGCAGTCCCGATGGAAAGAACGAGGATAAAAAGGCAACCAATCAATTGAATAATTTCCAGCGAACGGGATAAAGGCTGTTTCATGAGGATGGCAGATTTGGTTGAGCGTTTTCTCAATGTAAACAAATTCTCTTGCTTTTGTTGTTTTATTTCACTGGAGCAGTGGAGTGGACGTTGTCGATGGAACATCGGACGCAATCGATTACAGTTCAGCGTATAAGCGATACTGTTCCTTGCTTCATCACTGGAAAACCAAGCTGGTCCCGGTAGGTGACTTGCCACAGGTACGTGCCATTTGGGGCGAAATGTGTTCCGGATTCGCTCTGTCCCAACCATGATTTGCTGGGGTCATCGGTAAACCAGAATAGTTCGCCCCAGCGGCTGTGGACTTCCATTTGATAGGATGTTACTCCCAGAGCGATGGGCTTCCAAACGTCGTTGAGAAAGTCACCATCTGGAGTGAATCCGCTGGGTGCATAGAAAATTGTTCCATTGACCACCACTTCGCCTTCAGCCGAAGCGATGCATCCCTGTGGGCTGATCACGGTTTGGACAATGTCAAATGTACCGCCATCGCTGAAGGTATATTCGCCATTGGCTGAACTCAAACTACCGCCATCTGAGAAATAATAATTGACCACAGTATTGGCCGCTGCGCTGGAAGTGATGGTAACATTTGGCGTGAGCAGTTCAACAATGTTGGGTTCTACATCAAATCCTGCCTGTGGGGCGGGGTAGACGGTTACGGCATCTTCGATGGGTATGGTAATGGTAGCAGGACAGTTGCCGAGACTGGTGGCTGTTACTTCGATGTCAAAGGCTCCCACCACGTCATATATGTGAACCGGAACATTCATGAGGCTTTCATAGCCGTCTCCGAATTCCCAGCTGTAGTCCATGGGCTCAGAAGGAGACGCATCCATGAAAATCACGCTGAGTGGCACGCAACCTGCGGATGGAAAGACATCCACATCAAAGGATGTGAGATCGGGTGGCGCTTCAACGTAGATTGAATCCAATGTTTCGGCAGTACAACCGATTTCACTCAGGGATAGCAGTACATTGTTCCATCCGGATTGGTTGAATCCCACATCGTTGATGTAAGCTCCGGCAACCGTTCCGGGGTTACTATTCTCAAACGACCATTGGAAGGTTGCTCCCGGAAATTGATTTCCTTGGGCAGCGAAGTCGAATGCATTGCCATCGAGGCATTGGGATGCCGGTGCATCAAACACAGGCGTCGGAACGTGCACGAGAAGTTCGTAATTGGCGCTCGACAAAAGGCACTCTAAACCTGTAAACGTAACCTCCAAGAAGTAGGCTCCGGCATCGTTCAATTCGGCATTGGAAAGTACAGCAGTGGGATCGTTGGAAGCAAATGCATTGGGCCCCGACCAGGAGTAGTTTGCCAAGGACTCTGCCAGTGGGTTGTCTAAAAATACAGGCACTTCGAGTGCCACGTCATCGCCTAAACAAGTCGTGCCAACGGGTTCAATCGCAACCGGCGGGCACACACCTGTTTGCACTTCCAACGTGGTTACTTCTTCCACTGGACATCCGTTGGCATCGAGCAGAGCACTTGCTCCATCATTGGTTTGGGTATTGCCGCTAATGTCTCCAAACCCATAGATGTTGGCCGCTCCCGTAAGTGTGCCATCGCATTGCAACAGCAGGCAGTCATCTGTGAGTTGGACCTGAAAGCGATAAGAGATGCTGTCTTGTCCTGTGGCATCATTATTCAATGTGCCTCCGCTTGTTCCGTTGGCCGTCGCGCCAATGCGCACTTGCATCATTTGCTCATCTCCCAAGAATTCCCCTGGATCGTCACCAATTGCATCGGTCATCCAACCGGTTAGAGGGCCTGAATTCCAGACCAAGCTGCCTTCAACGAAATTGGTTCGAATGTCCAATGTATTGGTCACGTAGACTTCTGTAGCTGCATCAGATCCCAAGTTTTTAGCGACAACGGTATATTCCAATACATCTCCTGGTTCAGCAACGCCGCCGTTGAGGTCTTCGATATAGACTGTGGCGCGCAAGTCAGGTTCGTATACGTCAATGGATGAGGTAATGGCATGCACGGTGATGGATTCTCCGCCGGTGGTAACGCGAATCTCTGCATCTGTCGCATTGTTCGGCAAGAACTCATAAGCGGAGTTGTCCGGAATGAAAATATTGGCGTCATGCCCAAGGGTATTATTGAATGCCGGCACTCGCCAAGGATTCATAACGCCACCTGTGGAGTGTGTGCTGTTAAAGACATTGTCAATGTCATGTGTGGCGTCTTCGATGTAGTTGAATGCGCCCGTGCCATCAAAGCCGAGTTGGTCACCAGTGGATCCACGGTCGCCGTCGTAGGCAACAACGCCAAGTTTTAGGTCCACGGGTCCAAATGGAGGAGTCAAAAAACCAGAAATGGGAACGTCAACTGTACTGTTATCCCCGCCACCGCCACCGCCCCAGCTGTAAGTAATCATTGCAAGGCCATCGAAAACGGTCAGGTTGCGCATGGGTTCCGCTGCATCGGCATAAACGAGAATAAGAACCCACCCCCCCCAAGAACTGTCATCTTGATCAGCGACTACATTGGCAATCGTATATCTGGCATTGACAGGATTGTTTGCAGCCCAATCGGTGATGTCTGCAAAGCAGCAATAAT
This sequence comes from Flavobacteriales bacterium UBA1959, assembly GCA_002336085.1. Taxonomy (GTDB): domain Bacteria; phylum Bacteroidota; class Bacteroidia; order Flavobacteriales_D; family Sanyastnellaceae; genus UA16. The sequence goes on from DDEH01000006.1 coordinate 49,525, forward strand.
TGTCAACGTTTGACGCATCAAAATCTATGGTTCCTTCAGCGAATACATCGATGTAAGGATCGTCATTGGCAGCTTTAATTTTGACCTGATCTTTCAGTGTTTCGTTCGCCACAAACCCGTTGCCCAGACGGCCTGCCCAGTAGAGCCCTGCAAAACTTATCTCAGCACAAATTCCGAGTGACAAGCTGTCTGAAGAAGAACTCCAAGTCTCAGAATCTGTATCCGAGTTGAAGTAGACCATGTTGTGGTCGTTGTTGTTGTCTTGAGGGAATCCAGTAATCGGTAGGGCATTTTGAGCCTGTACGCACTGATTTCCCGTGCCACAGTAAAGGCTAGTGTTGGCGAGGAACTGAATGCCCCCGTTTTGCTGTGTCTGATAGCGTATTCCAAAGTCTTCTACTACCTGCGTATGCAGGATATTCGCTCCTGCAAGACTTAGCAGCAAGACCAAGCAATAAGCCTTTGAAAAATGGATCAGTTCGTTCATCAACACATGTCTAACCACAAAAGTCGGTCTTGGGTTGTCTTGTTTTGCATATTTTTAAAAATCAGTTGGATGCAATGCGCCTCGCTTTGCTTACTTTTGATGTTCGCTTAGCGGTTTGTATTCAATCAAATTAATAATGCGAGTTCTTTGATTTATGGGGCCGATTTTGGATTTGACAGCAAGATGATAAATCGGGTAAGCATGTCGAGCACTTGTTAGCACAGCTCGTAAAACTAGAACTTTCAAGTCAGAAATGACAACAATTCCTACGCGCTCGCAGCATAATCGACTTAGTCGATTCGCCTAATTCACGTCACTAAGTGACTGAACGAGCTATCCCGAAGCAACGTACGGACCCTTCCGCAGCTTCAATGGGGTATCAGGCAAATGGGACTAGTTAAGGGTGTGTCCTACGCCCGGCGCGAAATTTATTGGGCTAAGCCGCTAGGTGGGTTGTCTGTGATCAGCCTCCGGTCGAAAATTAATTGCAGAATAAACATGTAGAAAGCACGAGTTGTCCTTGTTTGGACGCGGGTTCGACTCCCGCCGGCTCCAC
>DDEH01000026.1:0-10527 GCA_002336085.1 Flavobacteriales bacterium UBA1959
CACCAGTGATGCAATTGTCCAGCACGCCCTCCAAGACTTGGAGTCCGGAAAATCCCATTTCAAAGTATGGCATGAGCGGGCCTTGAATGCAAAAGAGTAAGCTCCTCTCGAATGTCTGCAAAAAAATAGCCGGCACAAAAAAAGCCACCCGTAGGTGGCTTCTTTTGTCGACAAACGATTCCGCTTCAATTACTGTTGGTGCAAATCACACCCAAGTTTTTTGAATGCACCGTTCGCAGCCCTGCCGAATAAGACAGGATGTTGCGAATGGATCGTGCTTTGGGCATGATGTCAGCAGCGTGTGCGCTTTCATCAAACCAATCGGATGTCAAATCTTCAAGTGTACAATGTGCCATGGGCTTGTGCATTAGGGTTTTAACACCACAATAACGCACCCTTACTCTGACTATTGTACAGGCTTCATTTTCATTTCAATTGGCTCCGCTCCATCCATCCTAGTTTAGGGTCAGCTGCACGCCTTGCTCTTCCATGGCTCGACGCATATTGATCAGTGCATAACGCATGCGCCCCAGCGCTGTATTGATAGATACTCCGGTCTCATCCGCAATTTCCTGAAAGCTTAGTTCCCGCTCAATCCGCATATGGACCACTTCCCGTTGCTCTTCGGGCAAGCAATCCAATAAACCCCTCACATCCTGATGTATCTGATCCTGAATCATTTGGTCTTCGGCATGCATTTGATCACTGGGCAATGTGTCGAATACATCAAATTCATCAGTGGCACGCATCATGCGCATCTTTTTACCGCGGCGGAAATGGTCAATCGAAATGTTGTGAGCAATCCGGAGGATCCAAGGCAAGAACTTACCTTCTTCGTTGTACTTGCCGCTTTTGAGTGTGTTCACCACCTTGATAAAGGTGTCCTGAAAGAGGTCGTTGGCAAGATCAGAGTCCCGAACGATGAAAAATATTTTGGAATAGACTTGTTGTTGATGACGATTCAATAGAGATTCGAAAGCTGCCTCATCTCCGGAGAGGTAGAGGGATATCAACTGTTGGTCAGAGAATGACGCACGCATGATTTTACGCAGTTAAAGGTGAAATGAAAACCCGAATGAATCGGGGCCTTACTTTGAAGCGTAAAATGTATCGATCGCGTGCTGTTTTAGATTGTCTCTCTCTAATATACGAATTAATTTTCGTTTGAGGAAACCCAAGACCCATATGCGGTGTTAACAAAAGCGAATGGATATTCAAATCAAAGGCGCGAGGGAGCACAATTTGAAGGGAGTCGATGTAACGATCCCCAAGCGAAAACTAACGGTCATTACCGGTTTGTCGGGTTCTGGCAAAAGTTCGCTTGCCTTTGACACATTATATGCCGAGGGGCAGCGGCGATATGTTGAGAGCCTAAGTAGTTATGCGCGGCAGTTTCTCGGTCGTTTGGACAAACCTGATGTGGACAGCATCGATGGCATATCTCCTGCCATCGCCATTGAACAGCGCACTTCTTCAGGAGGTCCTCGATCCACAGTCGCAACCCGCACAGAAATCCACGATCACCTAAGGCTCCTTTATGCACGCATCGGCCAGACCATCTCGCCCGTTAGCGGAGAAGCGGTGCAGAAAGACCGACCGGAAGACGCACTGGAGCGATTGGAAGGAGAAACAGATGGTTTGCGCTTCATTGTCTCAGCTCCGATTCCAAATAAGACCGATCGAACACGAAAACAACAACTAGATATTCTTCAGAAGCAGGGCTTCATTCGCATCCTTGATGCAAATGGAAGTGCTCACTTGATTGCAGACGTGCAGGCAGAAAAATTGAATGCCAGGGAGACCGATGTGCCTGAACCTTGGGAATTGGTCATCGATCGGCTTGCTGTAAAAAACGGCGATAAAGATTTTACGTCACGGCTTTTGGATTCCGTGGAAACGGCCTTTTTTGAAGGGGATGGTGCTTGTTCCATACATTTTACGGACAAACGATTGCCCTGGGAATTTTCAAATCGGTTCGAACGGGACGGAATCACGTTTCAAGAGCCATCGCCCCAGCTGTTCACATTCAATAGCCCCATTGGCGCTTGTAGGCGCTGTGAAGGCTTTGGCCATGTCATAGGAGTAGATCCCAGCCGGGTTGTGCCCGACCCCAAGCTATCCATCTATGAGGACGCCATTGCCTGCTGGCGGGGTGAACGCATGAGCAAATGGAAAGACCGCCTGTGTCTCGCTGCTCGTGACAACGATGTGCCCATTCACTCGCCGTGGCGAGACCTCACGGAAGTCCAGCGTGAGACCGTTTGGAAGGGCGGCAAGGGCTTCAAAGGACTTGATTCGTTTTTTAAATACCTCGAAGAAAAGAGTTACAAGATTCAATTTCGAGTCATGTTGAGCCGGTACCGCGGCCGCACAACCTGCCCTGATTGTGCCGGAACACGCCTTGGAAAGGCATCTCAGAACGTTTTTATTGGGGGCAGCGACCTTACTACTGTACTGCGCATGCCAGCCAAAGATGCTCTCGTGTTTTTTCAATCCTTAAAACTGACCGAGACACAGCAAGAAATCGCAGAGCGCTTGATCAAAGAAGTCGAAACCCGGCTCACCTATCTCTGCGATGTCGGATTGGGATATTTGACGCTGGATCGTGCGAGCAAAACTCTTAGCGGAGGTGAATCGCAGCGTATTGCCTTGAGCACTTGCCTTGGCAGCAGCTTGGTAGGAAGCACTTACGTCTTGGACGAACCCAGCATAGGTCTGCACCCTCAAGATACAGAGCGGCTCATCGGAATATTGTTTCAACTGAGGGATTTGGGCAATACGGTCGTTGTTGTTGAACACGATGAGGACATCTTAAAAGCAGCCGATCACCTGATTGATCTTGGACCATTAGCTGGCACTGGAGGGGGGGCTCTTGTGTTTTCAGGAAGCGATTCAGAATGGCCTCAATTGCCGGCCGATCATCCCTCACTCACAGCTTCTTATCTAAATGGATACGCCAAAATTCATTTGCCTGTAGAGCGCCAAATTGGCCCAGATTTCATTCAGATAAAAGATGCTTACAAAAACAACCTCAAGGGGGTCAGCGCACAAATTCCTCTGCATGCACTAACGGCCATTACAGGTGTAAGTGGTTCTGGTAAAAGTACGCTCATCAACGAAGTTATGATGCCATTGCTTCGACAGTCTCTAGACGGATTGGGCGCTGTACCCTCAGCGTTTGGAAGCCTTGGAGGAAGCGTCTCAAAAATAGGATCCCTCGAATTTGTAGACCAAAACCCAATTGGCAAAAGTTCCCGGAGCAATCCGGTCACTTATGTAAAAGCATACGATGAGGTCAGACAATTGTTTGCTGATACCCAAACTTCCAAAATACGCGGCTACAAGCCCTCACACTTCAGTTTCAATGTGTCTGGAGGCCGATGTGATACCTGCGAAGGCGAAGGCCAAGTAACCATAGGCATGCAATTTATGGCTGATTTGAAACTGCGCTGCGACGTTTGCAAAGGCAAACGATTTCAGGATGAAGTTTTGGACGTTCGATGGAAGGAAAAAAACATTGCGGATATTCTCGACATGACGGTGGCTGATGCCATTGCTTTCTTTGGCGATAACGATGAAGTGAAAAAGGTTCCTGCCGCTCAAAAACGCTTGGTTCAGAAACTGAACCCGCTCATGGATGTTGGCTTAGGATATGTTACGCTTGGACAGAGCAGCAACACACTCAGCGGTGGAGAAGCACAGCGCATCAAACTCGCCACGTTTCTTTCACGTGGCGACCGACAAGCACATACCTTATTTGTTTTTGACGAGCCCACCACAGGATTGCATGCTCACGATGTGCAAAAACTGCTCATTTCGCTCAATGCTTTGCTTGACCAAGGGCACACGGTAGTCGTTATTGAACACCACCTTGACGTGATTGCCCATTCCAATTACGTGATCGACTTGGGACCTGAAGGCGGCGACCTTGGCGGACAATTAATATTTCAGGGAACGCCGAAAAAATTGCTCCAATCCAAAGACTCACTTACTGCGCAACATCTTGCTCCTAAAATTCTGTGAAATGAAAATGTTTTCCCAATCCATTGCTGCCTTCCTATTTGCTTCAGCTTCGTTGGTGTCATGCGGCCAGCAACAGGCGCCAGCCGGTGACAATTCATTGATCAATTGGAACGACTCACTTACTCCTGAAGAATACCGTGTTCTTAGGCAATGTGGGACGGAGGCTCCATTTACTGGCGAATACTGGGACCATCACGAGCATGGGGTATACACCTGTGCTGGTTGCGGAAGCCCACTGTTTAATAGCTCCACTAAATTCGAAAGTGGCAGCGGTTGGCCAAGCTTTTTCGATGTCATCGATCAAAGCTCAATTGACACAAAAGAAGACGTGCAGTTTGGAATGCGCCGTATCGAGCTCGTATGCCACCAGTGCCAAGGGCATTTGGGCCATGTCTTTTCCGACGGACCTCCTCCGCATGGATTGCGCTACTGCATCAACAGTATATCACTTGATTTCAGCCAAGGAGATAGTATCTCTCCTTCTCAAAAGACAAGCAACAAAAAATAACGTTGGTGGCTGTTTATTGGCCGCAAGTGAAACGAACGTTTTCAGCTTGGATCAGTTGACCTCCGCTTTCGACGTTTCCTTCATCATCGAATATCGCTTTTGTACGACCATGAATGTTAATGACACCCGTGATCACACCTTGGGATGTGAATTGACCTAACAAAATACGCTTATCAGCCGGGGCCAAAGCCTGTCGCTTGTCAGGCGTAACAAACCACGCACCGTTATTGGTTGTCAGCGTCTTTCCTGTTTCAAACTCTGAGAGATCAATCAAAAATCCTGTCAATGAATTCATGTAATTGTCCTCGAGTCCAATGGTGACCCAGGAGTCGTAAGCAAGGGAGGCATCATTTTGAATGTCAAATCGCTGCACTTCAGAAGCCAATCCGCTCCCTTTGGGATGTTGATAGAACGAGGCCGTCGATGAAATGGTCATTGGCTTACCCTCCTCCCCAAATACGGCATCAATGACGTCTCCTTCGTTTAGCATCACTGCATAAACTCGGTAGGTCTTGCCATTAACCGTGCCACCGTTGTCTACGTCTTCTACGTCAATTCGATCAAACTGAGTCCATACCGTGAGAGGCATCAACAGGGTCACTAGAAAAAAACTTGCGTGCTTCATTTCGTAAAACTTGTATGCTGTGAACTTATTTCACTATTCTATTCCGCCCTAAAATACGACTAGAATTCATAGAATTGGAGCTGAAACCCGAAGAACGTGGTACAAAGTACGTTAATGTGACTTCGTGTGTATGAGGACTGAAGTAACTCGCTGACGTGCTCGTGATGTCGTATGTATAAGACAAGCCCACAGGACCATATTTCCCTCCTACCCCCACAATTGCTGCATCATTGGTTCGAAACCCAAGTGCCACCCAAGCCATATCCGCAAACCATCCGCGGAGATAAACATCCAACTGAGCTGGCGTTCGTTCGGTCAACCTCACCATGCCTGAAGGCTCCAAGCGGAAATCATTGTTTACCTGGTAGCTGTAGTGACCCATGAATCTAAAATGACGAAACTGATCATTTTCAGGACCTGAAACAATGGATGAAGACTGCAGTCCTGTCGAGCTCTGAATCAAATGCGGAATAGCAAAACCAAAGGAGTAGCCATTGCCAAACACCATCATTCCAAATTGGGCATCGATTGACAAGCTCTGCTCAAGACCGAATTGCAATGCAGGGTCTTCTACATCCCAAACATCCAAGTCATTGTCAAATGACCACTGATTGGCCATTAGACTCAAGCCGAACGATACCGCATCGTAATTATTGAGATCTATGGTGTACGAACCCGCAAGCTCCATGCCCGTCCGCTTAATCGCTCCTCCTGTATCGTCGCTGTATACGATTGCACCAACACCAACGCGGTTGGGAAGCGATGTATGACCGCTTAGCGTCATCGTCTCAGGAGCACCGTCAAATCCGGTCCACTGATTTCGGAAGGTCATCGTCACCGGCGTTTCGGGAAGTGTCCCAGCGATCGCCGGATTGCTCAAAAATGGATTTGTCATGAATTGAGAACGACGAAACAATTGTTGAGACGTAGCAGAAAGCATTCCTGTCCCCAAAAATATCAGACTCAACGCAAAGGTGTAAATATGTCGTTTCATGGGTTCAGTATTTCAAGGTCACTGTGCCAGTGATTGGGCTTTGTCCTTGGGCAAATTCAATGACGTAGTAGTAATCTGCTACAGGCAATGGAGCGTTGTTGTAACGCCCATCCCAACGAACAGTATACCCTGTAGAGGAATACAATTCCTGCCCCCAGCGATTGTAAACCTTCACAGTCGCCGTTGGATAGTATTCCAATCCTCCAACAATCCATTCATCGTTGTATCCATCACCATTCGGTGTGATTGCTTCTGCGATAAAGAAACAACCAATCGTAGGCTCCACCACCACCACGCTGGTCAGGGTGCAGCCCAAGCTATCCGTGACAACGACAGAATAGGTGTCTTCAAAAAGCCCAGTAGCCGTCGCTGTAGTCTGGGCGAGTAAATCGCTCCAGAGAAATTGTACAGGATGATACCCTCCCACTACTGATGCCGTAGTCGTTCCATCCTGCTCATTCCAGCAGGTAACTGGCGAGCTCAGCATATTTAAAATCATGTCCGTATCCTCTTCTGCACCAACGACAAACGCTGTGTCTTCAACGCATCCCGTAGAATCAATCGCTGTGATAGTGTATACGCCTTCAAACAAATTGAACAAATCGATTCCTTCCTGCGCAATTTCCCATGAGATATTACCTGTGCCTCCAATTGGGAAGATATTGACAGCTCCATCGCTCATGCCTGTGCAAGTGACATTGGTAATGTCAATCAGCACCTCAATCGGATCCGGCTCCACAATCTCAAATTGGGTGGAGTCCTCACACAGATTGCCATCGATGACATTGGCTGTGTAGTCCCCCACACAAAGGGCATTGAAATCAAAATCATCATTTCCATTCAGGGTCAAAACCACGGCACCTGTGCCTCCAGAAAAGTCCACAACTGCGGCACCATCGCAATCACCACCGCAAATCACCTCTTCCAAAACTAACCATTCGACAACAAGCGAATCGGGCTCGATAATTTCAGAAACACCGCTAAAGGAACAGCCATTTTCGTCTTCGACTGTTACTTCAATCGCCCCAGGCGGAAGCGCCTCGATCGTAAAGGGTAGTGCCTCTGCCTCCGGAATAGTCATGAATAGCGAGCCCGTGCCGCCAATGCCCGAGACGTCCAACATGCCATCGTCAAAGGATGCGCAAGAGATTGCTACAGGCTGAAGAATCAACTGTATGGGCTCAGGTTCAATCAGGAGCTGTGGGTCCGAGCTGACGATGCAACCTGCTTCGTCCAATGCGCTTAAAACAAAATCACCCGCCCCTACTTCAAAGCAATTGTCTTCACCAAAACCATCAGCAGGGGGTTCGACTTGAAACAACAACGTCCCGGTTCCACCCGCTGCATTTTCAATGCAAATGCTGCCATTGGCTTCCCCGAAGCACGTTACATCTTGAACCACAAGATCAAAAGAAATGAGATCAGGAGACGCCACGATAAACGTATCTTGGATGACGCAACCATTCACGTCGATGGCATTGGCAAGGTAAGTGCCCGCGCACAAGGCATCTAAGTCCCACTCCATTTCATCCTCGTCCGTAACAGCATATTCAAAATCGCCTGTTCCGCCAAAAGCTTCTATATCAGCAAGGCCATCACATTCACCTGAACAAAGCAAATCTGTAACGAAGACATCAATGGTCACAGGCTCCGGTTCAATCAAAGAAACCTCGGTAGAAATCGTACAATCATTCTCATCTGTTACGACGAGCAAGTAATCTGCCGGTTGCACATTAGTCAACTCTATTGAGACAAAATTGACACCAGATATGTTTTCATTCAAAGCTGGTGATCCGGCAAGGGTAAGTTCTCCAGTTCCACCTGACATGAAGCCTGAAATCGTGCCATCGTTGTAATCGAAGCATGTTATATCACTAACTGTCACATCCAATTCCAATGGCTCCACACAAGAGATAGTGATCACAGTATCCACTTGGCATCCATTTTCATCTTCCACTTGAAACATCCATTCGCCGTTACCGTTCACACAATCCAAGGCTAACCATTGGTAATCTCCATTGGGTGAAAGACCAGTGCCTATGTTTTCATCTGAGAACGCAAAGATGTCAAGCAGTCCACTACCGCCTTCAAATGTCAATTCTACTGCAGCTGTCAAAGAATCGGAGCAGATGTTGTCTTCCAACAATTCCCATGTAGCCAGTAGCTCAGTCGGTTCAATAAAGCCGAAGGTATCTGAGGTGTCACGGCACGTATTGCCATCGATAATTGCAACATAATAGTCCCCCTCCGGAATCCCACTAAATGTGACATTGTCGACTTGACTATCCACCAATGTCTGATCAGTCGCGTTGTAAAGCTCATAGGTTATGGGCAATGCTCCATTCACCGCCACATCGACTACGGCAAGGTCACCGAAGCAATCGATATCCTGCATCACATCAATTTGAGCATCGGAGGCTAAGTAATTCGCACACGGATTTGACACTTCCAAAGGATCATCGCCACCGCCGTCACTATCTATGCAGAAATCCTGGATATTGCCATTGTCTCCTTCGATGAAAACATTGAAACAGGCACTGATGGAAAAATCACCGCATGTGTTAATTCTCGCAATTTTGATCCGCAAGTCATCACCCGCATCACTTGCATCGGTCGGGAGAACAAAAATACTGCCATCATCGATGACTTCTGAGCACATGGTCTCAGAATTATAAACTGGGTTTAGGATGAGACTTTGCTCTGCTGAATTCATTCCAAGTGTCCAGAAGGTATCAAACTCTATCTCTGGAAATGCTCCGAAAAATGCCGAGTTTTGATTTCCGCCCAACAAGACGTCTCCAAACTCCGGATTGAAACAACCACATGGAGCATTGACAAACATGGGAGAAACCCCCAAGCCCGCGACGTCCGAGTACATAGCCACCAGTTTGTCTGAGGCATTCGAGAAGTTGGCATAAACATCGTACGTAACGTATCCGTAAAGATCCTCGAAAAGCAAGGTGCCCACGGTTGTTGGATGCGGTTCAGTCGGCTCATAAAAAGCCGTATCGACTTCCCATGTGATTTCCGTTAACTGCGCATGCAAAAATGAAGAAGATGAAAGAAGAAAGAGAATTCCAAGAGACAGACAGAGCTGACCATTCCGGCGTCTTACAGGGCTCAATATTTCGATTGCAGGGTATTGCATTTTCCAGGGTTTCGGGTGTCACAGATAAAACAACTTTTAACGCCAAGGCGTTGCATTGCACATCCATAGAGAGCGCAAAATAACAGAAATCACGCAGAAGTAAGGCGTAATTATTTCCGTCCGCAATTTCAGACTTAAACTTAGGGAGTGAAACGGAGATAGAATAAGCTCAATTTCCTCTGAGTCGGCTCACTTCTTTGTCGGTAAGTGTGCGCCATTTCCCTGGCGCTGTGTCAAGTTCCAGCGTCATAATTCGAATGCGTTTTAATCGAATCACACGGTGACCAAGCGCCTCACACATCCGCCTTATTTGACGATTCAAACCTTGGACGAGTACAATCTTAAATTGATCTGAGGACATACGAGTCACTCTGCATGGACGAGTAAAGGTGTCCAGAATCGAGACACCTGTGGCCATGGTTTCAATGAATTCTGCCTCAAAAGGACGATTGAGAGTGACGATGTATTCCTTTTCATGGCCGTTGCGCTCTCGCAAAATATGATTCACAATGGAACCATCATCTGTCAAAAGAATAAGGCCCTCACTCATTTTATCCAAGCGACCCACGGGAAAAATTCGCGTCGGATAATCGATGTAGTCAATGATGTTATCCTTTTCCCTTTTTGTATCCGTTGTGCATACAATTCCAACCGGTTTATTCAGGGCAATGTAAACGGGCGGATTCTCCTCATTTTTCGTGACGGAAATGCCATTGACCGTAACCACATCGCCTGGCATCACCTTGGTGCCTTGCACAGGAACCACGCCATTGATTTTTACGGCTCCTTGATCGATGAGCTTGTCAGCAGCGCGACGGGAGCAATAGCCTACCTGTGTAAAGTACTTGTTAATACGCGTTCCGTCCGATGCTTCATTCATGGTGCAAAAATAGTTCATGCACGCATCGGAGGCGAACATCCTACCTTTGCATCACCCTACTGGCTTGCAGAAACCCTGCGCCATCAATGATATGGTCAACTGGAATGGAAAAAGAAGCCCCGTATACCCCAAAGAATAAAGTTCGAATAGTCACCGCGGCCAGCTTATTTGATGGGCACGATGCGGCGATAAATATCATGCGGCGAATCATGCAGCGGTCCGGTTGCGAGGTGATTCATCTGGGCCACGACAGAAGCGTCGATGAAGTCGTTAACTGTGCCATCCAAGAAGATGCTCAGGCCATTGCTATGACCTCTTACCAAGGTGGTCACATGGAGTACTTCAAGTA
>DDEH01000026.1:10923-13277 GCA_002336085.1 Flavobacteriales bacterium UBA1959
GGGACTATATTACCGGAAGAAATAAGGGAATTGCAGGCTTATGGGATCGAACGCATTTATCACCCGGACGATGGCCGAACCATGGGATTGCAAGGGATGATCAACGACTTGGTCGAGCGCTGTGACTTCCAAACAGTTATCGACGCTTCAGAATTGCCCGCCGAATTTGAAGCAATCAGTAAGCAAAATCACCGTGCCATTGGACGCTGCATTACAGCCGCGGAATTGGATCCATCAGGATTCAGGAAAGCCTTTCGAGCTGCTCACAAAGAGCTGCCCGATGTTCCGGTACTCGGAATCACGGGAACAGGTGGTTCTGGAAAGTCGTCCATGGTCGACGAATTGGTCAGACGCTTTATCCATGCCTTTCCGGAGAAGAGCATTGGCCTTATCAGTGTAGATCCATCCAAACGAAAAACTGGCGGTGCTCTGCTTGGCGATCGCATTCGGATGAACGCAATTCACGATGACCGGGTCTACATGCGATCCCTCGCAACGCGTCAATCCAACTTGGCACTTTCCAAACACGTATCTGAAGGGCTGGACGTGCTAAGGGCCAGCGGATTTGACCTCATCGTGTTGGAAACGAGCGGCATTGGCCAAAGCGATACTGAAATCATGGACCACAGCGATGTTTCGCTCTATGTCATGACCCCTGAATTTGGAGCTGCGACGCAACTTGAAAAAATCGACATGCTCGACTTTGCCGATGTAGTCGCCGTAAATAAATTCGACAAGCGAGGCTCATTGGATGCCATTCGGGATGTGCGCAAACAATTTAAGCGGAATCACGACCTCTGGGAAGCCAAGGACGATGAACTTCCAATCATTGGAACCATTGCCTCGCAATTCAATGATCCCGGCACCAATCATCTTTTCAGTGCGCTCATGAATTGCCTGGTTGAACGCGTGAAGGCGCCATTCGAGGTAGCCGCAGCACAACCGGAGCATTCGAGTGAAAAACTGTTTGTAATTCCTCCCAAGCGAACGCGCTACCTCAGCGAAATTGCTGAGCAGATTCGGGCTTACAATGAATGGGCGGAGACTCAGGCGGAGACGGCCAAACAACTTCAGTCCCTTCAAGTAGCTCAAGGCCTACTCGAGGATGACTCCTCAGAGGCACTCAACAAGAAAACGAAAGAAGTCCGGATGGACTTGGATCCCAAAATATTGGAATGGCTTGAACAATGGCCTGCATTAAAACAGCGCTATGAGGAGGCGATTTACACGTTCCACGTTCGGGGCAAAGAGATCAAAATTGAGACCCACAAAGAAAGTCTCTCCCAACTTAAAATTCCTAAAATTGCCACGCCACGAATCACAGGCTGGGGCGACTTAGTACGTTGGTCTTTGCAAGAGAATCTCCCTGGTCACTTTCCATATACGGCCGGCATTTATCCATTCAAACGAGAAGGAGAAGATCCGGCTCGGATGTTTGCGGGTGAAGGAGGACCCGAGCGCACAAACAAGCGCTTTCACTATGTCTCGCACGGGATGCCTGCAAAGCGGCTTTCCACGGCATTTGATAGTGTCACTCTTTATGGACGTGATCCCGCTCGACGTCCTGATATCTTTGGAAAAGTCGGCAACAGCGGCGTGAGCGTTTGCTCCGTTGATGATGCGAAAAAGCTCTACAGTGGATTTGATCTTTGTGATCCGACTACCAGTGTTTCCATGACAATCAATGGGCCCGCTCCCATTTTGCTCGCCTTTTTCCTCAATGCCGCAACAGATCAACGTTGCGAGAAATACATTCTCGAACACGGGATGGAAGATGATGTAGAAAAAGTCTTGCATGCCAAGTGGGAAGCGCAGGGCATGCAACGTCCAAAGTACCAAGGTGAATTGCCCGAAGGACACAATGGCCTTGGCCTCATGATCCTCGGATGCACTGGCGATGAAGTGTTGCCAAGAAACATCTATGAACAACTCAAATCCGAAGCCCTTCGACAAGTTCGTGGAACGGTGCAAGCGGACATACTTAAAGAAGACCAGGCTCAAAATACGTGCATTTTCTCTACGGAATTTGCACTGCGCTTGATGGGAGATGTTCAGGAGTCCTTCATTGAACGCTCCATTCGTAATTTTTACAGCGTTTCCATAAGTGGCTACCACATTGCCGAAGCTGGTGCCAATCCGATTACGCAATTGGCGTTCACATTGGCCAATGGTTTCACCTATGTGGAGTATTACCTGAGCCGAGGCATGGACCTCGATCAATTCGGCCCCAATCTCAGCTTTTTCTTCTCCAACGGAATCGATCCTGAGTATGCTGTAATCGGAAGAGTAGCACGCCGAATTTGGGCGAAAGCCATGCGGGAAAAATACAAAGCGAGCCCGCGCGCCCAGATGTT
>DDEH01000026.1:13613-15406 GCA_002336085.1 Flavobacteriales bacterium UBA1959
AAGTACCACATTCAGACATCGGGCCGTTCCTTGCACGCACAGGAAATCGATTTCAATGACATCCGCACAACGCTGCAGGCGCTCTACGCGATTTATGACAACTGCAATTCATTGCACACCAATGCCTACGATGAAGCCATTACGACGCCAACGGAACACAGTGTTCGGCGCGCCATGGCCATTCAGCTAATCATCAACAAAGAACTGGGCCTGACCAAAAATGAAAACCCTTTGCAGGGAAGCTTTATCATTGAGACGCTGACAGACTTAGTGGAAGAGGCTGTTCTATTAGAGTTTGATCGGATTACCGAACGAGGTGGAGTGATCGGCGCAATGGAAACGATGTACCAGCGTTCTCGAATTCAAGAGGAAAGCTTGCATTATGAAATGCTCAAACACACCGGAGAGTTTCCGATAATTGGCGTGAATACATTCCTTGCTAAAAACGGTTCCCCTACGCTGACTCCCGGTGAAGTGATTCGAGCGGAACAGAGCGAAAAAGAAGGGCAGTTGCAGCAAGTAAAAAACATGCACGAACGGTACGCAGATGAGGCAAGCAAGGCCATCGCAAAGGTCCAAATGGCGGCAATAAAAGGTGACAATGTATTTGAATCCTTGCTTGAAGCTGTGAAAACGTGCACACTGGGGCAACTGAGTGAAGCCTTGTTTGAAGTCGGAGGTGCCTACAGGAGGAACATGTAATGGAAAGTTCCAAGGGAACGGCTGGTGTAGCTTGGATGCTCCTAGCCACGGTGCTCTATACGGGTGCGAATCTTTGTGTGAAATCTCTTGCTCACCTTCCCACGCAGGAATTGGTTTTTTTGCGATCCATCATTTCACTGGCTCTCACCGCAGCATGGCTAAAATGGCACGGCTATTCCTTGTTCGGTGTGAACCGCAAATGGCTGCTTATTCGAGGCATCTTCGGAACCATTGGACTCGCTGCATTCTTTCATACACTGCGTTTTATTCCCATCGCAAGTGCAACAGTCATACAGTACCTCAGCCCCATCTTTACTGTACTGCTCGCACGCTATTTTGACGGACAACGTTCGATGAAGCCCATTCAATGGGCCTTCTTCGCAACTGCCTTCATCGGAGTATTGATGGTCAAAGGATTTGACCAGCGAATCAATTGGTGGTATTTCAGTTTGGGAGTAATTAGCGCTATGGCCGCAGCTGTAGCCTATCTCGCCACCATGAAATGCCGTGACACCGATCACCCAGTAGGTGTCGTCATTTGGTTTCACCTCGTAGCCGTTCCCATTACGGGCTCATGGACAGCATTTACATGGGTCGCCCCAATTGGCACAGAATGGCTTTTGGCATTGGCGGTAGGAATCTTAAGCGTCGTTGCTCAAGTGTCCATGACCTATGCATTGCACCGAGGAGAAGCCAACGTCATCATGCCTTTTAAGTACGTCGGCGCGATTCTAGCCTTTGCCTTCGGATTGCTGCTATTTGATGAAAGATTGAGTACCCTAGCACTTTTTGGAATGGCATTGGTAATTGGGTCGGTGACTGCCAACACGTTGGTTAAGAGGTTTGCGGCCAAGCGTAAACTAGAAGCTTAAGGACTCTCAGTAAGCCAATGAGACGGTGTCTCATCATCGCGGCAACTCGGTCGCTTCATTCCAAACCGTTTCATCGTAAACAGACTGAAGAGATGAAGTAACCGGACCCTTTTCGCCGTCCCCAATGAGGCGACCATCGATTCGACGCACATGCGCTAGCCCTCCCATTGTTCCCGTGGTAAAAACTTCATCTGCAGTGTAAAATTCTGATAGTGAAAT
>DDEH01000026.1:15796-27536 GCA_002336085.1 Flavobacteriales bacterium UBA1959
CGGGTCAGTCCCGGCAGGCAAGCAACAGCAGAAGGCGTCAACACTTCTCCGTCCTTAATCGCAAACACGTTGGTGGCATTTGTCTCTGCAACAAATCCATCACAATCCAACATGATCGCATCATCGGCATTCGCCACATTGGCCTCTATTTTCGCCAAGATATTGTTCAGTAAATTGTTGTGATGGATTTTGGAATCCAGCGTGGCAGGCGAATTTCGACGCACCGAAGATGACACCAATGTTATGCCTGCATCACCATAAACTAACCCTTTGTATTCAGCCAAGACTATCAATGTAGGGCCATAAACATTGAGCCGAGGGTCCATACCGCTTGTGGTTTTTTTGCCCCTTGTTAATGTGATGCGCGCGTGAACACCATCAGTCATGGTATTGGCTTTTAGTGTTTTAAACACAGCATCATACACATCTTCTGCGCTGGGGATTTCAGTAAATGCGAGCGCGTGTGCTGAAGCGCGGAGACGGGCAACATGCTCCACCAATTGAAAAGCTCGTCCTTGACGAACTCGAAGTCCTTCCCACACGGCATCACCTCCTTGAACAACACTGTCCAAGACACTTACAGAAGCTTGGTTACGTGGCACCAGACCATCTACCCAAACCATGGTCTCTTCGTTGCGTGGATCGGGTTGATTGTATTTGGCCATGAACAGAAGTTATTGAATTGTTATGTGCTCCTGCAATCTCCGAAAAACAGGCTCAACTTCTGCCAGCAACTTCGAAAATTCAATGGGGACGGTACAATCATCCTGTCGATCCGATACAGGAGCCTCCCAGCCAGAGGACGCGTGCACCCGATGGTACCAGTACTTTGCCCAGACACCGTCTTCTGGCCGAGGCCCTGGATTCCATGAAAGCATTCCTTTCTCAAATGGAATCTTCAAAAACGCGCAAATCTGACGGAGATTAAATTCCGGATTTGCGACCAGACTATCGGAGTCTACAATAAAATACGGCCAATTATTTCTAATGCATTCCTGCAGCCATTGCCACTGATGGTCAAAACACAAATCAATCGAAGTCGGTTTATTGATATGGGCTTGAAAGGATAGAATCACTTTGCGAGGATCTCGGATCAAGAAAACGTGATGGTGCGACTGAAAGCACGAGCTTTTGGTGCCTTCCAGATGATTGGCCATGTGCTTGATAAAGACATGTGATTTCGAGTGCATCCAGCCGTCTTGAATGGAAGCCAAATTAGTGGACATGACGCGCAACGCCTCGTCACGTGATGGACGTTGGGCGCCCGTCAACTTCAAAAAATGAGCAAACAACGGCTCATCGATTACCTCGAAGTCCGATCGTTGCGCAAAACTGTACATAAGCGCAGTACTGCAATTGCGTGGACCGGACCACAAGGAGACCCGCATCGTTTATCGCACAACGGATACGCTTCCGTTGATTTTGCGAGGGCCGAGCTCATGAACCGACTGCACTTCCAACATGAACATATACAATCCATCACGCACAAAATGTCCACCCGATTGGTGTTCACCAATCCATGCCTCCTCAGCATCGAATGACTCAAAAACCACTTCCCCCCAGCGGTTCATGACCACCAGATGATACGACTCTGTTTTGAAGGCATTTCCAATCGGCAAAAAGGCATCATTCAGACCGTCGTTGTTTGGACTGAAAGCACTTGGCACATACATCGCAAAATCCACTGGTCGGAAATAAGCAACAATATCCTCGTAATCTTCCACCGCTAGAGTAATGCTCGGCGACTTTGCATCTGGGCTCGGGTTGCTATTTGTGACCTCCCAATGGTCAAACTCCCAAAATTCAATAGGCGAGGCTTCTGCGTTCAACAGTCCATCCAATTCCAGACCTCCCGTCCATTGGTTGGTCACGATAACCGCACCTCCTTCCAAACGAACAGATCCCCTTTGCGCTGGCTCCACACGAACACTCAAATCGACGTGCTCTATGACATCAAAATTAGCCGTAACCGTTGCAGCTTGCGTAATCGATATGCCTCCATCTGCAGAAAGATCTGAAGGGCTCACCGCAGTTCCTGTTGTGGTCCAACCCGTAAATACATTCCACTCGTCTTGGCCAATGGCCTCAACGGTATGCGCACCATAGTCCAACGTCTCAGTAGCCGGGTAGTTGTCCAATGCTGCTCCATCAACAATAATATTGCCTGACCCTGCGGGGTTCACGTCAAATACCACCTCTTGGGGATCAGCATTGGCAGCGAAATAGGCAATGATGGTTGCGTCACCGTTCAATGTGAAATTCAAATTCGGATTGGTAGGATTGGTCAGTGCCACATCCCCATCCAAGACATCCCAGAACAAAAACAATTCACCGTATTCCTCTTGCGCTTCAAGCGCCATTGGAACTCCTGAAAAATAGGTAGCATCAAGCGGCATGTCGTATGGACCGATATCCACTGAGTTCACTTGGATTTGGCCTAGTCCATCAATGATGATGGTCAAGGTCACAGATTCCACATCGTAACAATCTTCAATGCCTCCAATGAGCGTTTCGGCACATCGCTCATCAATGAAATCATGGATTTCCTGAACATTCTCCTGCCATGTGTCGTAGTCGCCATCCCAGCGATCAATTTGCCGAGGCATTTCGGGATCAATGACAGCAACCATGCTGTCCAAAACGGCGTGCATATTATCGCAACTAAAGTACGTATTGCTCAAATCAGCCCATCGGTTGATGTAGGTGGCCCAAAAGTCATCGTTTTCGAGCAGCGCATTGAACATAGGTATGTGGCCTTGACCTCCCGGGTTATTCAGCGATTCCGGATCGCAGGGATCGGCATCAGCTCCTTGCGACGGAATGCCTGTGTAATTGGCACCGTGCCCAAACGTATTGTCCATGTCCCACAAGGCATAACGCCACTTTTTTCCAGACCCATCAGGGTGACGGCCGCGCCACCATGCTGTGTTCCAATTGAGCCAGTCTGCACAAACCACAAACGAATTCAACAGTACATAGTCAATCATGCTCATGGTATTGAATACGCTTTGCACGTATTCATAGTTGGCATTTACCGTCATGTCTTGAGTCGTGATGAAGTTCACTAGTGGAGCCCAATCATCGTCACTGCCATACTCCACCCATGTTCCACCCCACGTCTTGATAAAGTCGACAAAATGCCGCGGCTGGTCGTAATATTCTGTTGTAAAATCTAAGTCATCCACCTTCTCGCGAAATTCATAAACACCCCAGTATTCTCCATTGAGGTAAAGAATACAGCTCTCATTTGTTCGCTCATCCACCTTTAATTTCGCCAAGTGACTCAGGGTTTGAACGTAAGCATCACGGATGTGGCCTCCTCCTGAATACGGATAATTATCGTTGGCAGCCGCCTTGAAAATCAAGCGTTGATATTCCTGCCGCTCCTTAACATGAAACAATTCCCCGGGAATCGCGTGGCTGTGCCCCATCTGGTCGCGTGTGATATAATCAAACCCTTTCTGAGGGTAAGCATTCGAATCATTCCCGTGTTCGTTCGAGTCTCCACTCGCCTCACACCAGTATGTGCCATCCGCATTGAAGAATTCCAAGTGGCAAGGTTCATCGGGGACGCCTCCTCCCCAACCTCCAGGCCACGCGCCATCTTCAATGCCGTCACCAGACGCAGAAACCACAATAATTGAGTGACTGTCGTCACCAGCGAAATACGTGTTGGTATTGACATGCGAATCTGCCAAGGTACCAGAACTGTCAAACGAGCGTGCTCGAACAACGGTTGTTTCATTCACCGAAATGGGCCCTGTGTACAATGGGTCGCCCGCTGTAGGAGCATAGCCGTTGGTTGTATACCGAACGTCATATCCCGCAGGGGCTGAGATGGTCACATCGAGTCCTCCCGCATAAAAACCTGATTCTTCTTGAAACTGGGGCGTTGGCGCATAGTCATCGAACAAACCAGGATTGACCACATCTTGCGGACCTTCGGGAGTCGGATTTGTACATAATTTCCAAGTATTCGTTCCGTCGACACTGCGCACCCAACTGTGATCGGCTTGATTCGGAGTCCAATCCACTCCGAACGTGTAGGACTCAATGATGTTGCCATCAGGAGCAGAAAACACAATCGACTCGCCAATCGTTTGGGTCACCTTAAAATTGGTGTTCAAATAACCGCCAGCATAAAGAAACTCTGGAACTTCACCCTCGTTGGAGCACATGATCAACAAGTAATCACCTGAGGCAATTGTTGTCCCATCGGGGATTTCAAACATATCCGAGTTGTCCGGATTATCCGAAAGAAAATACCCCCCAAGATCAACCTCAGTTGGCCCCAGATTGTAAAATTCCACAAAATCCTCGTTGTCCCCTGCGACACCCAAAGAATAGTTGGCAGCTGAAAACTCGCTGATGATGACTTGGCCTGACACGAAGGAGGCGAAGAACACACTTAAAAAAGACAGTACAAATATTTTCATTTCTCGCTTAAAATCATTCAACATTCAAACGCCCCGTAAAGTTCCCAATCGAAGCACTTTTCAAAGTGTAGATATAGGCGCCACTTTTCAATGAGCCTCGTTCAATGACGTGACTCGTCCCGCTTACTTGCTCATCGTATACAATTCGACCTGTCGCATCCGCGATGGTAAGCGTTCGTAGCTCTCGTGTCGGGTTAGCAAAACGCAACGTGGCTGATTCCATCATTGGATTGGGAAAAAGCAGCGGTGTTTGGGAACCCAACGCAGAAGTCACGCCGCTGGACACAACGCATCCGTCTTGGATGAAGGTCAGCGTATTGTGGTAGTCGTCGTTGACCACATCAGTAATGGTTTCGATGCAAACATCATCCTGAACAGCAGACCAATACAAGCGCACCAAAGGTGCAAATTCATAGTTCTTGATCATACTCTCGTTCGCGAACGACAATCCTATCACTTCACTGCCCCCTGGAGCAAATGAAGGAGCGATGTTGTATTCAATCGGATTGACCAAGTTTATGGCTGAGGAAATTTCAATGCCACTCATCGTGAATTGATACCCCACAATGCGATTGTCTGGATTCAAAACATGAATGTCCAAGAATTGCTGTTCCCAATTCACAGCACCAATGGTAAAGTGCACCGAATCAAATGGGTTGATGATGTGATTCACTGGGAAGTTGCATTTGTCATGATATCCTGAACTATCCGGATGTTGGTGAGCCACATTGAAATGCTGACAAAGTGCCATGTGCGCTGCATCCGTCACTGTAATTTCATCATCTTGATCCACATCCGTGCACGGCATGGCTTCAATGTCATCACCAAGGATGTATTCAACATAGGAAACAGCATCGGACATTTCCTGTTCACCGTTGTTATCCAAATCTCCCATCAATTCAGTTCCATCGCAATCACCGTTGCAATCGGGTTGTGACGTGCCAAACGGAGTTCCCGTACAATCATTAAAAGGCTCACATCCTTCAACCGTTTCAACGACAAGCGCACCTGAGGTGCGGTCTAAGTTTATGCAAACTGCCGCGTGATTGTTCTCGTATGAAAGTTCGTCATGGCCCAGTGCATCGGGGATGAAGTCGTAGTTGACGCGAACAAGGAGGTAATAAGCGCCGTCCTCAACATCAGTGACGTCAATCCATTGACAGCTCAATCCTGAACTATAAATATCTCCGCAGCCAGCAGAAATCCCCATGTTGCCACATCCATACTGCCCTGTTCCCCCTCCGCTGCACTCCAAATCCATGACACAAAAGCCATTTTTGAAGCCAATCGGAATCACTTGACCTTCAAGTGTGAATAAATCGTATTTCGCATAGCCCTTGTGGTGCCAGTGGTTGTGGCAATCGCCAAATTCGAATTGATTGTTATCTTCTTCACCGGGCACTCCGATGTAGTAATCCAGCTCGCCAATATTGAGAATATGGGTGGTAAATCTCACCAACTCGCGATCGCCGAAGCCATTCAAACACCCCTCTTCAATGTAGCAATCCGACTCATTTACAGCCATCACCTCAGTACTGAGACTGCTCACAATGGCCTCAGCACTTACGATTAAATCTGGACCTGTACAATTGGGGTCACCTGGATATACACAATCGCCGCTGTCCACCTCAGCCATCGGATTGAAGTTGCAGGCAGCCTCATCCATGCATCCCGTGGGCAAACCCAAAAAGTCAAACTCCCAATCAAACCCATCTGCGCAAGGGCCTGTTGCAGACTCCACGAGCAGTTCCAAATCAAAACTGATATCGGAACTCGTGAAATTTATTTGGTGCACCTCTACGGCAATCACATTCGTACCCTCCACCAAGTCGAGCAGTACCTCGTATTCATTTAGCATGGACTCGCCATTACCAATCATTTCCGCAGCAGCAAAGGTGCTGCTCTCAATAGGACCTTCTGGCATATTGCTTCTCAGCAATTCCTCCCCATTCACATACACCACGGCTCCATCATCCCGTCGCAATCGCAGAAGTCCACTAACGCCATTGGCTTCTCCTCCTTCGTATTCAAAAGACTTCCGGAAATAAGTAGTTGTATGCTTGTTGGACGAGTCGTCGCCAAAACTAACGACCGTCGCTTCATCACCGTCACCGTAACCGAGCTCGGCATCTCCTGAAGACCAATTCGAATCATCGTATTCATAGGCCATCCAACTTGTTCCCAAGTCTTCGCCCGTATCCAAATAATTCCAGTTGGAT
Organism: Flavobacteriales bacterium UBA1959; assembly: GCA_002336085.1. Lineage (GTDB taxonomy): Bacteria > Bacteroidota > Bacteroidia > Flavobacteriales_D > Sanyastnellaceae > UA16. The sequence continues at coordinate 22,452 of DDEH01000026.1, forward strand.
TCCAAGTCTATTAATCCGTCGTAGTCTGCATCTCCCAATCCCATTCGAATCCAATAAGGCAGACCGCCTTCAAGTAGAACCGTCAAATTTGCCTGATCTTCACACCCCCCCTCTTCATCATCGTAATAAATTGAGCCTTCGTTCGTCTCGTCAAAGTTGCCCATGTTGCAGTAATCGTAAATCCACAATCGGGTGTCACACTCAACATCACACGTGGAAAACAAGAACATGCCATTTGATGGTGGGACAAATTGATACCATGCGCTTCCTGTCGTTTGATTCACAGTGCCATAATCCGCTTCTGTCAACTCAAATGCATCATTGCAATTGACACCGGGAGCACAGTCAAAGCTGGTGGTCTCAACGAAGCCAATTGAATTGCCTGATGCAATCTCAATTCCATCTTGGTAAATCCAGTAACCTCCGGGTTCGAAAATCCCATCGCCGAAGCTGTCATAGATGGAAAACTGCAAGCACGTATTTTCCAGCGAGCCGTCCAAGCAAATCGTATCCCCCTGAGCTTCTCCTGAGGCAATCACCTCATTGCCAAGCAACAATTCCCATGAAGTTTCATTTGGATAAGCATCAGAAACGATGACAACTTCAATGGTAGACTCACCCTCCTCGCATTGTGCACTCGAATTTAGGGAAATGCCTAACGTGCAAAAAACAAAAAAGAGTGGCAATCTTAAACGATAGAAATGGCTTGAGAAGAGCATTGGTTTCATTTTTTACAAGTCACGACGAACATCGAAGGTAAAGCATATGCACTTATTCAACTTAAGGGACCACAAAAGGGTTGCACAGTAGCTTGAAAGAGTGAGTGGATGTCTTATTTTTGCACCATGGCACACGACTCTAACCAAGGACATGACAGCGAACCTGAACAGAACGAAATAGGCGGACCTGTCGCATTTGCGATTATGCTTTTCGGACTGATTATCACGGTTATCGCCTTCCTCGCCTAAGGTTCTACCCTTCAGCAGTGAGACACATGATCGGCTGCAATTCCTTATTGGACAGGGCTTTAGCGTCTGAATTCGATGGTTTTATTCACGCTGACGCGTTCATCGCACCAAATCCATCTCTTGAACCAGGTGACCCGCTCCCGCATAGACATCAGTGATCCACAGCACATAACGAATATCCACCATTATGTTTCTGCACCTCGACTCATCAAAAAGAATATCACTCATGGTGGACTCCCAAGATCGATCGAAATTGATTCCAACGAGGTAGCCATTGCCATCAATAGCAGGAGATCCTGAATTTCCTCCGGTCGTATGATTCGAGCCGGTGAAGCATATTGGCAAACTCCCCGATTCATCGGCGTAATCCCCCCAATCTTCCGCTCTCAGGGCTTCGACCAAATCAATAGGCAGATCAAAATCCGAATCGCCCGGGACGTATTTCTGCAAAATTCCTTTTGCAGTTGTGAACGGCCGATACTCCATCCCATCGTATGGAGACGAACCCTCTACCTTTCCATACGTCAGACGCATGGTGCTATTGGCATCTGGAAAAAATGCACGTTCGGGAAACAAACTGCGCAGTGCAGAGGTGTAAACTCCCGTAAGCGAATCTAGGGACATGGTGTGTTTGCGGTAACCAGCCGCGACTTCGTTGAAATACACATCTCGCATCGATTGAATGAGAACATAAGCGGGATCTTTTGCAAGCTTTGAAAAAGCCTTCTTATTGCTCTTATCTAACATACTCAAGACACTTTGCTCATCGGCAAATACACTTTTCTCAAACAACTGCTCCGCCCACTTCTGTGGATCATGTATATTCTGAAGTATTTCTGGAATGAACTTAGGCTCCATGTGTGCGGAATACGGGGCAATCAGTGAAGCCAAAATATCCTCGTCCACACGGGCTTCGTATTGCCGAAAATGATCTGCAGTGCCGGACTGCAAATCTGCTATCACGCCCTCAAGCTCTCCTGCGTCTTCCAACTTTTCCCATGATTCAATCAAGGAGGAAAAAGATTGAGCAAAACTCAAAATATCTGGCCCGTAATACACCCATTCGATAAACATGCTGCGGGCCATCTTAAACGGAAACAAAGCCGAATTCTCTGCTTGCATGGCTGAAATCACTCGCATCCATTGGGGATTCGATTCAGCCGCTGCGCGTGCCATAAACTCCATCTCTAAGTCCCGCTTATTTCCAACAGCGTCCAATTCCATCAGACCTTTGTTCTGACCGATCCACTTTTTCCACGCGTTTGCAATGGAACTCTGCTTATCTGCGTATGCAATTCGAAGTTCAGCCGATTCTGCACGCGCTGCATTGATTACAGCGAGTGAAGCTTCGCGCATGTCTATTCGAGCGGGATTCAACTTCTCGACGACACGAGACACAGCATCGCTCGTCAGGTACTGCTCCGTGCGACCAGGAAAACCAAAAACCATGGTGAAATCACCTTCTTGAATGCCACCGACATTTACCGGTAAATGATGCCCCGGGCGGAACGGCACATTGTCAGCTTTATAATCCGCAGGTTGATTATCCGAATTTGCATAAATCCTAAACATGCTAAAATCGCCGGTATGGCGGGGCCAAACCCAGTTATCCGTATCTCCACCAAATTTGCCCACCGCTGAAGGTGGAGCCCCTACCAATCGCACATCGTTGTATGTAATGGTCGTTATCAAATAATAGCTATTCCCAAAATCAAACGCAACGACCTTTCCTTCCAGCCCTGATCCGTCGGTGGCAGTCTGAATCAACTCCTCTTTGGTTTGCGCTGGATCAGCGGAAGCCGCAACCGCTTTCGTAACATCTTCAATGCGATGAATGAAGCGGGCGAATAAATCTGGATTCACCAATTCATCATCACGAGTCATCGCCCAAAACCCATCTTTTAGATAATCATTTTCCACAGTGCTGTGGTACGCAATTTGACCAAATCCACAATGGTGATTCGTCAGCAAAAGGCCTTCACTACTAATCATCTCAGCCGTGCAGCCCCCATTAAAATGGACAACAGCATCCTTCAAGGAGCCTTCATTGATGCTATAAATATCCTCGGCAGAAAGATGCATTCCCATTGCCTGCATGTCGCCTTCAACAGCATTGAGCAAAGTGGGAATCCACATTCCCTCCTTGGCATGCAAGCCAAAGCATACGGCCAAAGCTAAAGCGAGTCCTTGTAATTTCTTGAAGAAGCAAAGTACTTCGCCTTGAATCTGAATAGTATCCATTTCTGTTGAATCAAAAAGATGTGGATGCCGAATATAGTTCCCCACAAATTGAGTGCCCAAAGCTCGGCAGTGTTAGTTTTACAACGTTCACTCATATTGAACTCTTCGCACCATGAACGACCAGATAATTGATTTGCGCTCTGATACCATTACACGGCCAACCCCAGAAATGCTCCAAGCGATGCACGGCGCCAAAACAGGCGACGATGTATTTGCTGAGGATCCGATAACGGTAGAACTGCAAGAACGTTGCGCGGCCCTATTTGGTCACGAAGCTGCGTTGTATTGCCCTTCTGGAACCATGACAAATCAGATCGCAATCAATGTTCATGTGCGGCCGGGAGATGAGGTCATTTGCGACCGCAAATCTCATATATACAATTACGAAGGCGGAGGCATTGCTAGGAACTCTGGTGCGTCTGTGCGACTCCTTGAAGGGAACAATGGTCGATTTATATGGTCAGATGTTGAAAAGGAAATCAATCCCAGCGACAGTCATTATTCGCGTTCGTCCCTCGTCTCAGTGGAAGATACATGCAATCGCGGCGGTGGATCTGTTTGGAACATGGATGATCTGCGGGGCATTCAAGCGGGTTGCGCACGCTCAAACCTTCCATTGCACTTAGACGGCGCGAGAGTTTGGAATGCCGTCATTGCGCGAAATGAAAATAAAGTACCCAGTGAAGAAGTTTGGAGGAACTATGGCCAGACGTTTGACTCCATTTCAATCTGCTTTTCCAAAGGTTTGGGTGCGCCGGTTGGTTCTGTATTGATCGGCAATCGAGATTTCATTGCTGAAGCGCATCGCACACGAAAAGTCCTCGGCGGTGGAATGCGGCAAATTGGTGGACTCGCTGCAGCTTGCATGCATGCGCTAGATTGCGAATTGCCCCGAATGAATCAGGATCATTTTCACGCGCAAGCTCTAGCAAAATCGCTGGAGGAGGTAAACTGCGTGGAATCTATAGAACCTGTAGAAACGAACATTGTGATATTCAGTCTGAAGTCAAACGTTTCGCCCGACCGATTTGTAAAATGGGCGGAAAAGCAGGGGATTTCATGCTTCCCTTTTGGTGGACAAAAAGTTCGATTCGTCACACACCGTGACGTATCTCAAGAGCATATTGAACGCGCGTGCAAGATTTTGGGTCAGGCAGAACTTTGATTCTCGACTAAATCACTGCGTCACATTCAGTGCGTAAACGAGTGTTCTCTCTTCGTCTTGGAACTGAATCGTGTAGCGACCCAACGGCCAAGAACTGACATCGAAAACAGGCTCACCTGCCCCATGCCACTGGCGTTGGGCAACCCGCCTTCCAGTTGCATCAAAGGCACAAGCATTCCAACCATTGCTTCCGCATTCAATGTTCATGAAAACCGCATCTGAAGATGGATTGGGGTAGATCAACCGCTCAGCCAAACCCAACTCACCAAGGCCTAAAGAGCAATCATATACCGTCAAAAATATAACGTCTGTCAATGAGCATCCCGTTTCAGTCGCTCCGAATAGCACGAGGCTATATGTCCCCGGTGCAAAGTCCCCTGGTGCAACGTAAAAAAATTGATTCGTTGAGCCATCATGCCATTCGTATGAATAGCCAGGGGGTCCATAAACAAACAGTGGCTCGTCTTGGCAAATAATGGTATCATTTCCTATGAAAAAATCAGAAGCCTCCACCTCAGGGATGTAAGCTGTGACAGAATTCACACAGCCATTGGCATCACTCAACGCCAGCTGGTAAGTACCTGGGAGCAAACCATAAAGGTTTTGCTCCTCGGATTGGAATTCATTTGCGCCCGTCCAGGCAAAATCATAGTCTCCGTTAGCTCCACTTACAGTAATTTCAACTGAGCCATCCGCGGACCCTGCGCAAGA
>DDEH01000117.1 GCA_002336085.1 Flavobacteriales bacterium UBA1959
ACCATTCTCGAATACTTGAGTATTGATGACTCCTGACAATTCACCGTCAGTGGTTACTTGCATCAAAAGGACTCGACCATTTGCATCAGGCAAACCATTGGGAGTGCCGTTCAAAACGTACCAAGCTCCGCCTGTCGCGTCATTCATCGCAACGCTTTGCCCATCAATGGCAGAACCGGCAGCAAATGCCGAAACCCACGGTTGAACATCACTTTCAACGACACTGATATCTGACTCAGCACCTGAAGGTTGTGATTCAATTCCAATGGTCACCCAGCTGTCCGCAGAAAGATCAGGAAAGAAACTTAAAAGAAGTGGATTGATCGACGCTGCAGTTGTACCTCCAAAAGAACTGTTGAAAAAACTCGTGGAAACATTTAGACTCCAAGGAGCATCCTCATTGCCATAAATAGAACTTAAAAAGTCATCTTCGTTGACCATATTCTGATAAAAACGGTAGGTCGTCTGACCAGGCACAAGATCCTCCGCATGGACCTCTACCGTCAGGGAGTAACCCGATGCATCCTGAGAACAACTGCAGTATTCGCAGCTTCCGTCATCTTCTGTAGCATCTTCTGAATAATTGCAGGCCGTTTCATCCATGCATCCTGGAGCAGCCAATTCTGGGGCAAACGGAGTAAACGGAATGACACCCCGGAACTCTTGGCCTGACTCTCCTTCGACAAAAACCTGAACTTGCATCTGGCCCGTGATTTCACCTTGTGTTGTGAATTGACCGACCAGCACCCGCAAGTCCTCTCCCGCAAAAGCACCATGCGCGAAATCACAGGATTCTAAATCATTGGGATCACAAGGGAACAGGGTATAAACAGCTGTCCCTGTGTCGTCATTGACGAGTACATTGTCGCCTGAAGAGAATTGCTGCAGCAAATCGATCTCACCGATTGCAACATTGACTTCAACTCCTTCAGATGCATGAGCTGATCCGATAGTAAGCCAACTGTCGTAAGCGAGTTCAGGAAAAAAAGACAACACTTCCGAATTGATCCATGCACCCACCTCTGCTCCAAATGCCTCATCATTGTACCAAGCTGGGGACGAACTGCTATTTAAAATCATGGGATTTTCAGCCTCCCCAGAAATGCAGCTCAAAAAATCTGACTCATTCTGCATCTCCATGTAAACGCGGTACGTTGTGTACCCTGTGAAGTCCACAGATCCGACAACGCCATCATGTTCGACGTAACTCTCAACGCTCAAGGCATATCCGACAGGGACACCTGGAGATGGAGTTTCAACTGGGAGTTGGGCAAATGAGGTATTCGCGACAAAACAGCAAAATATCAGGCATAAGAAGTTACGCATAATTCAAACGATTTGGTGAGATCTAAAGGCCGAAAGCTCTTGCTAGGGGTTAATCAAGCAAAAAACATTCAAGGCGAATGTAACAGGAAGAGCGGCATTTTGCAAGTTGTAATACTTTTTTCATCTGATTTTTACTAACATTTATCGCCAACCAAACCTCTTCCAACGAAGATTTAACGTTCATCAAGAAAAATGAAAAGCCCACATGAAAAAGAGCAGAACGGAAAAAAGTTTGATGTATCTTTGCCTCCCCGGTACTATAGCTCAGTTGGTAGAGCAACGGACTGAAAATCCGTGTGTCCCAGGTTCGAATCCCGGTAGTACCACCTAAAAGACCAGTTCGCTGGTCTTTTTTTATGGCCCAAATTATTGAATTGACACTGACCTCGGCTTCGCTCGCTCGGGAAGGTTTAGATTTGTCACTCGACCCGTTATCGAATGCAGCGAACCCACTACCATTACGATCCTCAGAAGCTATCAAAATCAAGCGCCAATTCAACCCTGAATTCAGATGCGCCAATTTCGCCGCGAACCTTTGTTGTGTGTGACGCTGCATTTCAAACCCTGAAAACTCCTCAGGCCTACCGGACTCTGTTTACTCAATTTCCGGTCCAATGGGTCACGGCGGGGGAGAATTGCAAAACAATCGACCAAGCCCAAAAATTATGGTCATGGCTTGAGGCCTCAGGTGCTGATCGGTCTGATAGGATCATCGCAATTGGCGGCGGAACCGTACTAGATTTAGCAGCGTTTGTAGCTTCTACATTCAAACGGGGCATTTGTTTTTCACTAATTCCAACCACATTGCTGGGCTTGGTGGATGCTTCTATTGGTGGCAAAAACGGAGTGAATTTCAATGGTATTAAAAATACGATTGGAACCTTCGCTGAACCCGATAATGTTTACTTGGATATCGAATGGTTGAAAACGCTCCCAGACAGCGAATTACTGAATGGTTGGATGGAGCTTTGCAAACACGCTTTGATTCGAGACAAGATTCTATGGAAAACGCTAGAACAGTTCGGACCATCTGATCCAGTAATAAACTGGAAACAACTGGTCTTCGAAGGAAGTTCTATTAAACGTGACATCATTGCTCACGATTTTCACGAACATGGAGAAAGAAAACAACTGAATTTTGGTCATACTGTGGCCCATGCGCTTGAGGGCATCGCCGCGGCCAGCGCTTTCAAACTAGATCACGGATTTGCAGTGGGAGTCGGCATGATTGCTGCCCTTCGATGGAGCGAACTTCATGCACAGGAAGCAAACGAAAAGGAAGCCATGGTGGATGCCATCGTCAGCCTTAGAGGATGGCTAGAGATGCCCGAGAACATAACGGCATGGAAGTGGTGTACTGAACAGCCAGCCGGAGCTCTCTGGCCTTTCATGCTCAAGGATAAAAAAAACTCAGGGGGAGTCGTTCGAGACATTCAATTGACGAAGATTGGAGACGCCAAGTGGGATTGCCAGCTCTTAAAGGAGGATTTTGCTAACGCTTGGGCTTCAGCTTTTTGATTGATTTTGCATCCAATTGAACGGAACATCATACTTTTGATACATGCAAAAAACGGCTGGAGATATTGCTGAAATCCTGAAGGGAAGCGTAGAAGGCAACAAAGAGGTGATAATCAGGGGGGTTGCAAAGATTGAAGAAGCGACAAGCGGAGACTTGACCTTTTTGGCCAATCCTGCATATGAGCGTTACCTATACTCTACCTCTGCATCAGCAGTGATTGTAGCTGACACCTTCCGAGCCAATAATAAGCTACCGGCGCATCTTACCCTGTTGCGTGTTACTGAGCCATATACTGCCTTTGCGACGCTACTTGAATTGGCAGCGCAGAAAAAAGCACCAACTTATGGGATTCACTCGACGGCCGCAGTTAGCCCTGAAGCCTCAGTAAGCGAAAAATGCTACATTGGTCCTCTTGTAACCATTGAGTCAGGGGCTTCAATTGGAACAAATTGCGAAATCCACAGCAACACCGTTTTGGGAGATGGGTGCAGCATCGGCGACGGAACTGTTATTCAAAGCGGAGTGATCATCGGCAAAGACACCCAAATCGGAAGCAATTGCATCATTCAATCCGGTGCAATTATTGGTACAGACGGATTTGGCTTCGCTCCTCAATCGGACGAGCAGTTCAAAAAGATACCTCAATTGGGCAACGTTGTCATCGGAAACAATTGCGAAATCGGAGCCACAACAACCATTGATCGCGCAACACTAGGATCCACTCGCATTGGAAACGGCGTCAAACTAGACAACCAAATACAAGTGGCACATAACGTGACAATCGGAGAAAATACGGTGATCGCGGCCCAAACAGGCATCGCCGGTTCTACATCCATTGGGTCCAATTGCATGATTGGCGGACAAGTCGGTTTTGCTGGGCATATTTCCGTCGCGGACGGCGTTAAAATTGCGGCACAATCCGGAGTTACAAAAAGCATCAAAGAGCCCAACGGTATATGGCAAGGCACACCAGCTTCTCCGATTAAAGAGCACCAACTTCAGCAAATAGAAATCCGAAATCTGGTCAAAAACGAAGCGATGAAGCGAATAACAGGGATTGAAAAGCAACTGAAAGGATGAGCATAATTGGCAATCAGCGGACTTTGAAGAAGTCAGTCACTTTTGAAGGCATCGGACTTCATACAGGAGAACAAAACCGAATGACGGTTCATCCTGCTCCAGAAAACCACGGTTATAAATTCCAACGCGCTGACTTGGATAACCAACCCATCATAGATGCCGATGTAGACTTGGTTGTGTCAACTGAACGGGGAACAAAATTAGAGAAAGGAGGTGTGGAGGTGCATACGACTGAGCACATTCTGGCGGCGCTCTATGGATCTCAAGTAGACAACGCCATCATCGAACTAAACGGACCGGAAATTCCAATCATGGACGGCAGTGCCATTCAGTTTGTCGAAGCCATCGAATCGGCAGGTTTTGAGGAGCAAAAGGCCAAACGAAAAACATTCAAGTTGCGTTCCAATGTTGCTTTCGAAGACGATGAAATCGATGTTGAGATGCTCGCTGTTCCCAACCCCGATGATGACTTTAGGGTGACGGTGATGGTGGATTACCGAAGCCCTGTGCTCGGCACTCAGCACGCAACTATGAACCATTTGAGGGACTTCGGAAGCGAAATTGCCAAATGCAGAACATTCGTATTCCTGAAAGAGGTTAAAAAATTAGCTGCTTCAGGACTAATCAAAGGAGGGGACCTGAACAATGCAGTTGTTCTTTTTGAACGGCCCTACTCAGAAAAGGAACTGAACGAAATTGCATCACTACTCGGAAAAGAGGTACTGGAAGCTCGGGCAGATATTCCAGGTGTTTTAAACACATCTCCGCTGCGTTTCCAAAACGAGCCTGCAAGGCATAAGTTATTGGACATTGCAGGCGATCTGGCGCTTACAGGATATTTCATCCAAGGACACATACTTGCTGCCCGTCCTGGGCATACTGGAAACATCGCATTTGCAAAGATCCTTAAAAAGAAAATCAAAGAAGAAATGGGCAAGCCAAATCTCGATGTCGATCGTCCTTCGGTTTTTGACATCAACCAAATCAGCAATATGCTCCCGCATCGCTATCCATTTTTGTTGGTCGACAAGATCCTGGAAGTAACAAAAGATTCCATCATCGGATGTAAAAACGTGACCATAAATGAGCCGTTTTTTCAGGGTCACTTCCCTGGAAATCCAGTCATGCCTGGAGTTCTACAGGTCGAAGCCATGGCACAAGTTGGAGGTATTTTCGCTCTCCAGACAGTTCCGGATCCTGAAAACTACACGACGTACTTTATGAAAATTGACAATGTCAAGTTCAAACAAAAAGTACTACCTGGCGACACTTTGGTCTTTCATCTTGAACTCATTTCTCCCATCCGACGAGGCCTCGTCAACATGAAGGGCCGGGGGTATGTCAAAGGACAGCTAGTCTCCGAAGCCGAGATGCTCGCTAAAATTATCAAAGATCATTGAATCCATAAATTCTTGCTCGAATTTGATCCCATGTCAACCTTGATTTCACCCCAAGCACACGTCTCACCCAGCGCAAACATCGCGGAAGGAGCCATCATTGAGCCTTTTGCTTACATCGATAAAAATGTAACCATCGGCGAAAGAACCTGGATTGGTCCTCACGCCGTTATCCATTCGGGCACCACGATCGGCAACGATTGCAAAGTGTTTTCTGGAGCGGTAATCGGGGCAATTCCTCAAGATTTGAAATTTTCGGGAGAAGACTCTCAAGTTGTTATTGGTGATCGAACTGTTGTACGTGAATGCGTAACGATTAACCGCGCTACCACAGATCGAATGGTCACAAAAGTGGGCTCAGACTGCTTGCTCATGGCCTACTGCCATTTGGCGCATGATGTAGCCGTTGGTGACCATGTCATCATTGCAAATTCTGGAAACATCGCAGGCCATGTGACCATTGAAGACTGGGCCATATTGGAAGGAATGGTCGGAGTACAACAGTTTGTGACCATTGGACAGCATGCTTTTGTAGCAGGAGGTTCGATGGTGAGAAAAAACATCCCTCCATTTGTGAAAGCTGCAAGAGAGCCTCTCTCTTTTATTGGCGTCAACAGCATTGGGCTCAGAAGGCGAGGTTTTGCCAATGAACAGATCGTCAATATTGAAGATATTTACCGTACCCTGTACATCCAAAACGGCAATATCTCCAAAGCCTTAAGGGTAGCCGAAACCGAATTGCCACAAAGTGAAGAAAAGTCCATTGTGCTTGAATTCATTAGCGACTCTGACAAAGGAATCATTCGTGGTCCATTCTGAAGAATTATGGCGAATTCAAAGAGCACCCCTATCGCGATAGAATTGATTGCATTGGGGCACGAATTTGTTGCTAACAAGCCAGTTTTTATTGGAATGGACGCGCAGATAAAACCTGGATTCCAAGCCGTAATCAATGGGGCAAATGGGAGCGGGAAATCAACACTGGGCAAAATATTAGCCGGACAGATGACGGCCACAAATGGCGAAATCATCTGGAAACAAGGTGCGCGATCAATCATTCAAGAATCAGTCGTATTAAACGCTTCATTCGTAGGTCCAGCGACAACCCTTCATCCCCACATGAGTATCCTGGAGATCATAGCATTTCACGGAACATTCCGGCCCTGGCGCGAAGATGTGAGTCCGCAAAACTTACTGGATTCCTGTGGTCTCGCTTCTCACATGCATGTTCGCTTTGCCGAATTGAGCTCAGGCATGCAACAAAGGGTGCTTCTCACCGTGAGTCTCGCAACAGATTCGGCACTCGTCATTCTTGACGAACCTTGTGCCAACTTGGATCGCACAGGTATTGAATGGTACCAGCAACGATTGTCAGAATTCCCAGATGATTCGACCCTAATCATCTGTACCAATGATCGAAAGGAAGACTATTCCAAGGCTGACATTATGATCAATCTGTGAATATAGAAAATTCATATCTTGTTTATTTACAGTGCTTTAAAGCTATTTAAGCGAAATTCATGTAACCTTATTTGATTTCATGCCGTAAGTGTATTTGAAACTATTCAATTCGAAAAAATTTTAATACCTATATACCATGAAACTCCAAAAGTTTTACATCCTTGCAGCCGCGGCCCTTCTTATCGGTTCGTTCACTGCCCAAGCGCAAACCACAGCTTTAAACGCTACTGCCGGTCCATTCGATAACCTGAACCACGATTGTGTAGCGAAAGCCGAAACAGGTTCTGAGGTTCTTTTATTGAACCAAGGCGATGTTGTGGTACAGTCTTTTAACGCATGCACTTCTGGCATTGCGGACAAAGCGTATGTTATCATTAAGCAATCAAGCAACTTTGGCCGGATCGAGGTGATGTTCGAAGACCTCCGTGGCAACCTTTTGGCACGGACCAAAGTGACCGTTCGAGAGGGTTACAATGGAATGGTCGTTGCCAAATTATCGGCAAAAGTCAACAAAGGAGAACGTTATAACCTGAAAATCCGAGCCATCTCCACAGATATCGTGATCGAAGGACGTTACAACACTGACGAGAAAAATGACCTTTACTTGAATGGATGGAAGTTGGATGGCAACATCTCTACTGCTGTCGGCATGCACAAAGTCAATAACACCGCTTCTGGAATTCAAGCAGATCGAAATCCCGACAGCAACAACGGAATTGACGCCCGAGCAACTGAATTCGCGGCCACTTTCTCTGTCTATCCTAACCCTTTTGTTGACCAGGTTTCTGTGACCTTCAAAAAAGATCTCAAAGGACAAACTCAAATTATCTTGATGGATCTCGCTGGAAATATGTTGCACCGAGAAGTGCGCTTGAACCCAGTCACTGGTCAAAAGGTGAACATCAATCCAACGTACAACTTGAATCCAGGAGCCTATGCCTTGCGAATCTTGAATGATGATCGCGTTTTCAACCAAACCATCATGAAGCACTAAGTGCCTCAAAAATATTCACACTAAAAAGGCCACCCCATTGGGGTGGCCTTTTTTTGATTTAAAAAAGAACAATTAAGCTTGCCTCTCCGGCTTCAATAAATCCATTACTGTTTTCACTGGAGAAAAGGTTGCATTGGGAACTTCGATAAACCGCGTCAACCAGTGTGCCATTGCTCCATTCCACAAACCCGGTCGCTCCAAGATGCGAATGGATCTTCCATGCCAGCTCTTTTGGGCTGTAAAGAACATTTCTTTGTCCGCAAAATTATCCAGCTTATACGATCCGATTCCGTCTGATTTTCTCACACTGCAAATGATATCTACCGGATTGAAATGGGTTCCTTTGCCCTTCATATCCTCAGGCAATTCCACTGATTCCACTATGGAAGGCGAAACCCATCCATTGGATTGTTTCACCCAAAAGGGTCCACCGCCGGCTTCACCCGAATTTTTAACCATGCCAGCAACGCGCAAAGGCCGATCGAGTGCCTTCAAACACGAGGCCGTATCGGTTGCATTTTGTTTGGCCTTTTCGTCAAATCCAAGGAGCCAATCGCATGCATCATCTACAGCATGAACAGCGCCATCTTTCAAGGCAACAATCAAGGCGTTTCGCTCTTCCGTGAGCCTTGCACATTCGCCCATGAGAATCACCTGCTCTTCATTGCGCTCCGCCATGAGAGAAACTGGAACGACATTGTCAATGTTGCGAATGCAAATGAATTCACCTTGAAGGGCGCTAAGATTTTGAAGCAAAGCACCATGCCCTCCAGGGCGAAACAACAGTCCTCCTTCCCGGTGGCGAGCGAGGCCCGCTTTCTCCAAGTCCCAAGCCACTGTATCCGTGGATAGGTGCTGAATCGATGTCTCAAACGACCCTCTTCCAGCCGCATCCAAAACCGATTCAATTTTTTTTTGAAACCGCTCATGAACCGTGAAGTGAATGGTAGAATTGCCCATCAATTGATCCCATTCAGCCATGTGCTCTTGGAATGAATTCCATTGTGATCCATCCATAGAGCGATGAAATGGAATCAATCCTTTTGGAAGGTGAGCCCATCCCTCTTGAGGATCTAACATCCACGCGATAGCTTGCTCTGGACGCGCAGACTCCGGTAAATCTATCAATCTATTTCTTCGCTCGTCCGACCAAAAGGGAAAGTTTGTGGCATCGTTCCGCAATTGAGCGTCAATTCGCTCATCGCGTGGCTCCATCATGCCTGCAAACATTCGTGAAGCTGAGCCGGAGGCTGGAACGAATCGCACCCACAGCGCACCCGAGGCAATTGAGCGGCGCAAAGCAGCTTGCGCCTCTGATCGTTCTTTGCCTTTCACTGCGGCGATTCCATGGGGCACCGTGCAAGGAGAATCGACCTCTACCGGCTGACACCCCGAACGCAATTGTGCGCGCTGGTATTCGACATATTCAGAAGACCATCCACGCAAATTCAACGCTTCAGAATCTATCGGAAAACAGTTGGTCTGCATGGTGTAAAAATACACCCCAAGAACATTGTATTGTAAATATCCTGGCTTATTCAAACGCCGATATAGAGCGCCGCAAATGTGCGCAAATCTCATTTTGCTCCTTTGAGGGCATGGCACGAACGCTTTCCTCATCCAAAGAGCGCAGGTGCTCAATTACATTCTGGATGTTCATCAAACGGAATCCTGAAATCAATCGCTGAGAAACGCCAAATACAGCGTTCCAATCTCTCGAATCCATGGCTTCTTCAAGCCGATCTACGAGCGCTGGTGTATAATCGATAAAATGATCAATCAAATCATGCACAAGAGAATCGTTCCCTTGCATCATCGCAATCAAATGAGCATTTGTGACGGCATTGACCATACCTGTCTTTTACGGATTTTTTATTCTTTTTGTTGCATTTCCGACCACTTTCATTCCTTCTGTAAATTTGGTACATGGCAAAACGATTTGTAATTGTGACGGGTGGAGCAGGATACATTGGCTCACACACTGCGGTCACCTTGCACGAGGCTGGTTTCACTCCAGTCATCATCGATAATTTTTCCAATTCGAAGCCAGAAGTTCTCGAAGGAATTGCAAAGATTATTGGCGAAATACCTGAATTCCACGAAGTAGATTGCCGTTCCCAGTCAGTAATGACGGACATATTTCAATCCTA
Source organism: Flavobacteriales bacterium UBA1959 (assembly GCA_002336085.1). Taxonomy (GTDB): domain Bacteria; phylum Bacteroidota; class Bacteroidia; order Flavobacteriales_D; family Sanyastnellaceae; genus UA16. Next base: position 9,928 of record DDEH01000117.1, read on the forward strand.
TGCCGCTCAAGGTGAAGTGATTGGAGTCATTCATTTTGCAGCATATAAAGCCGTTGGAGAAAGCGTCAAAAAGCCATTGGAGTATTTCGAAAACAACATTGGCTCCACCGTTGCACTGCTCGGAGCCATGAACGCATCGGGTATTTCGAACTTGATCTTTTCGAGCAGTTGCACTGTCTACGGACAGCCCCGAAAGATTCCTGTAAATGAAAACGCCCCAATCTTAACTGCAGAATCGCCGTATGGATTTACCAAACAAGCATGCGAGCGATTGATCAAAGACGCCTGCAAGAGCAATGCATCCCTTTCGGCTTGTCTTTTGCGTTACTTCAATCCTATCGGCGCTCATCCTTCAGCTTTGATTGGTGAATTGCCCCTGGGACATCCCAGCAACCTCATCCCTTACCTCACACAAGCGGCCGCGGGACTGCGCGAACCTCTTACTGTATTCGGGAACGACTACCCTACCGATGACGGCACCTGTGTGCGTGATTATATCCATGTCTTGGACCTTGCAGCAGCCCACGTGGCTGCGCTCCAGTGGCTTGAAGAGAATGACGCGTCTTGTGAAGCGTTCAACCTCGGAACCGGGCAAGGCAAGAGCGTGAGTGAGGTGATCCAAGCGTTCGAGGACGCCAATGGCATTGTAGTGCCTTACATATATGGCCCGCGGCGGTCGGGAGATGTCACAGCCATTTTTGCCGATGCTGCAAAAGCACAAAGAGAATTGGGATGGAAGTGTGAACGAAGCCTAGAAGACTCCCTTCGTGATGCTTGGAGATGGCAGAAAAAGCTGGCAGAATAGTGATTGCGCGTTGTGAATACTACGCCCCCAAGCCCCACACTACAGAGAGGTAACACACCAAAAATCCAAGGAGGTAACCACTGTAAATTTCGATGTGGCGGTGCACGGACAACTCAATCCGAGCGAACCCAACAAATCCCGCAATGAGCACTAGAATTGCATTGAGTTCCCAATTGGGGTTCAACTCCAAGGCCTGAAGGCCCATTATACTTCCCAGCGCTCCGCCTTGGCCTAACATGTGCATGCTAATTTTAAACCAGCGCGTGATCACCAACGCAATGGCCAATGACGCCATTAGCCCCATCCACATATCCAAATAAACAAATGGAATGTACAGCGCGGGACTTGTAATCAGTAAAACGTAGGTAAGGGCAAAGTAGGCCAATACCAGCACGAAAGGCAGGATCCGTTCCCGACGGGATCGAATTTCCAGATCACTCAAATATCCCCTCCGGTACAGCAGATATAGCGAGAGGGCCGGCGCGAGTGTATTCACCAAGACTACCACCAACATGTAGATAAAAACGTAGGGTATAGAACGAAGGTATCCGTCCGAAATAAAAAGCAGCACCAATGTGACTGTAGGCATTACAAACGGGTGGAACACGGTCGAAATCACACGTGCCCAAATGGGCAGAGAATCAAGTTTTACAGCGCTCATCCCAATTCTTTTCGGAGGCGTGCAACAGGAATCCCAAGCTGCTCCCGATATTTTGCGACAGTACGACGAGCAATGTTGTAGCCTTTGTCATTGAGTTCCTTGCTGAGCTTCTCATCGGATAGCGGCTTTCGTTTATCCTCGGCTTCAATAGCTTCTTCGAGTATTTTTTTCACCTCCCGAGAGCTTACTTCTTCCCCCGTTTCAGTCGTCAAACTTTCACTGAAAAACGATTTCAAAAGGAATGTACCGTAGGGTGTCTGGACATATTTACTATTTGCCACGCGGGAGACAGTGCTGATGTCCATTTTCACCTCATCCGCAATGTCCTTAAGAATCATTGGACGGAGGTCGGTTTCATCGCCTGAAATAAAATAGGCATGCTGCCGATCCACAATGGCCTGCATCGTAATGGTCAATGTTCGTTGTCGCTGCTGTACAGCATCCACAAACCACTTCGCGGAGTCCACTTTTTGCTTCACAAATGCCAGGGCATCCTTTTGCTGTGAATTCGCTTTGGCACCGCTCGCATACGTTTCCATCATCTCTTTGTACATGGGAGAAATGCGCAGCTCGGGTGCATTGCGTTGATTCAATTGCAGTCGCAATTCATTGTCTTCGATAAACAAAAGGAAATCCGGGACAATTTGGACGGCAGATCCCCTGCTGGAATCAGCTCCAGAATTACCGGGCTTGGGATTTAGTTGCGTAATCTCATCCAAAGCATCCCGCAGTGACTCTTCATCAATGTCTAATTTTTTCTGAATCCGAGCGTAGTGTTTTTTAGAAAAAGCCTCAAAGTGATGCTCGAGAATTTCAATGCCCAGACGCTGGGAAATTCGGCGAGCGAGCTTCGAACCCGATTCTCCTTCAAATTTTCGACGCAATTGCAACAACAAGCACTCCTTAAGATTACGCGCACCAACTCCGGCAGGATCCAGAAGTTGAATCACCTCTAGCGACTCTTCCAAGGCCTCGCGCTCAACGATTGCGCCTTCGGTGAATGCCAAATCGTTCACAATGCTCTCCAAATCACGGCGCAAATAGCCAGACTCGTCCAGATTCCCAATGATATGTTCCGCTAGATCACGAACCTCTGAAGCTACATCGAGCAGACCTAGTTGATCACGCAGACGCTCAAAAAACGTCGCTCCTCCTGAGAAAGGCACTGTCTTGTCTTCGATATCCGCACCATGATTTTGAGCGCTAAGCCGATAATCTGGCGTCTCATCATCCAAATATTCGTCGAAATCAAAATCATCCATGGCCTCGCTCCCTTCCTCCTCGTTAGAATCGGTCAATTCTTCATCCCATTCTTCTTGTTCCTGTCCCTCCTCCAACGCGGGATTCGCTTCCATCTCCTCCTTGATTCGAACCTCCAACTCGGTGGTTGGAAGCTGAAGCAACTTCATCAACTGAATCTGCTGAGGAGATAGCTTTTGAAGCAGTTTCTGTTGAAGGGATTGTTTGAGCATGGCTCGTATGAATTAAAACTCTGCGTTTTGTGGGGTTCTCGGGAAAGGAATCACGTCCCGGATGTTGGTCATACCGGTGACATACATCACCAACCTTTCAAATCCCATGCCAAAACCTGCATGCTTGGCAGAACCAAAGCGACGGGTATCGAGGTACCACCACACGTGTTCTTCTGGAATATTGAATTCCGCACACTTTTCTTTTAAGCGATCCAAGCGTTCTTCCCGCTGGCTCCCCCCTATGATTTCACCAATACCTGGAACCAATACATCCATCGCAGCAACAGTTTTTCCATCCTCGTTTTGGCGCATGTAGAAAGCCTTGATTCCAGACGGATAATCCGTAATAATCACGGGGCCGTTAAAGTGTTTTTCAACCAACCACCGCTCATGCTCACTCTGCAAGTCCACTCCCCACTCCACGGGATATTTAAATTTCTTCTTTTTGTACGGCTTTGATCGCTGCAACAAATCGATGGCCTCTGTATACGTAACATGCTGAAATGGAGCATCCACAACGGCCTGAAGTCGCTGGCGAAGCGGCGCCTCGTGCCGTTGATCTTGCGGCAATGACTTTTCTGCTTGAGCCTCACGGCTTTCCAGAAAAACAAGGTCCTCATCGCAGCGTTCTAGCACATCCTTCAGAACAAACTTGAGGCATTTTTCAGCCAGTTCCATGTTGTCTTTCAAGTCGGCAAATGCCACCTCTGGCTCAATCATCCAAAATTCTGCTAGGTGACGAGAAGTATTCGAATTTTCCGCGCGGAAAGTAGGACCAAACGTATATACTTGGCCCAAGGCCATAGCGCCCAATTCGGCTTCCAATTGACCGCTCACGGTTAGGTTTGAAGCCTTTGCGAAGAAATCCTTTGAATGATCCACTTCGCCCGAATCTGTCTTCGGAACGTCATTCAAGTCCAAAGTGGTTACTTGGAACATCTCGCCTGCTCCTTCAGCATCACTGCCGGTAATGATTGGGGTATGCATTTGGAAGAATCCGTCCTCCGTAAAAAAACGGTGAACGGCAAAATTTAAGGCGTGTCGCACCCGAAAAACGGCGCCAAAGGTGCTGGTACGAAAACGCAAGTGTGCCTTCTCGCGCAAAAAATCCAACGTATGGCGTTTCATTTGAATCGGAAATTCATCCGGATCGGCATCGCCAAGTACTTCGAGTGAGACCACCTTCAATTCAGTCAATTGACCTCCACCCTGGGACGCCTCGATGGTGCCCTCAGCTTGGATCGCTGCTCCTGTATTCAGACGCTTCTTTACCGCATCTGAGATGGCTTCGCGGTCAATAACCAGTTGCAGGTTACCAACGCATGAGCCGTCATTCAATGCAATGAATTGGTCGTTGCGAAATGTCCGCACCCATCCTTGCACCAGCACATTTCGTCCGATTTGCGCTTCATCGCGCAGTTTTACAATCCGTTCTCGTTGCATTGTTCCTCTGATCTGATGGGTTTATTCCCAGTACAAAGAAACGGCATGGAAGGTGCAACAGACATGGCCAAACACGCAGAAATCAACATTTCAACAGTGAATCAATCTGACTGGGTCTCAACCTTGCCGTCACGCAGCCGAATCACACGATGCGCAAAGTCCGAAATGTCCTCCTCATGGGTAACTAGAATCACCGTGTTGCCCGCCGCTTGAATCTCCCCAAAAAGCGCCATAATTTCCAAAGAAGTAGCGGTATCTAGGTTGCCCGTTGGTTCATCGGCTAGAATAATGGACGGTCGATTCACCAAGGCCCGAGCAACTGCTACACGCTGACGTTGTCCTCCACTCAGTTCATTTGGCTTGTGCTCCATCCGGTCACCAAGGCCAACAGTACGCAAAACCTCGGCAGCCCTTTCGAGTCGATTTTCCTTGTTGTAGCCCGCATAAATCAGAGGCAATGCCACATTTTCCAGAGCCGTATATCGCGGCAACAGATTGAATGTCTGAAACACAAAACCAATCTCACGGTTGCGAATATCCGCAAGAGCATCCTCTTCGAGCTGGGCAACATTTTGTTGATTCAGATGGTACGTGCCCGAGGTCGGGGAATCCAAGCAGCCAAGAACATTCATCAGTGTGGACTTGCCACTTCCTGAAGGCCCCATGAGGGCAACATATTCGTTCTTTTCAATGCTGAGGTCTAAGCCATCCAGTGCATGGACATCCTGCGAACCTACATGATAAGTCTTGCGCAACCCTTCGATGGATATCAGTGTTTTCACAATGCAAAGGTAGAGCGGGATATTCAACTGCAGTTGTTGAGTAATTCTTCATATGAACCTTTTCGCGTTTTGACAAAATTGTAAGTTTGAAAGAATCCACAATCACGCCGTATGATAAAGAATCCTTCGCTCTCGTTCATGATGCTGCTCATCAGCGGCATAGGCTACGGCCAACCCGATATTGATTCTAATTTCTCCATCGAACAATATGTGAATGACATCTTACTAGGAGAAGGAGTTGAGGCCTTTAACATTACGTATACAGGAGGCGAAAGTCAATTGGGATATATGACAGGCGGCGAAGGAGAGCTCGCCATCACCGATGGCTTGGTCTTGAGCAGTGATGCCGCAGATAACATCTCTTGCCCGGCAATAGTAACGGAATGCGCCGATTGTTTGGGTGCTGCATTCAACGACCCTGACTTGCTCACCATTGCTAATTCTGTACCACCGCTTATTGGTCAAAATTTTGCCGTGAGTTCTGTAAACGATGGATGCGTCTTGGAATTTGATTTTACCGCCGCAGGTGACTCCATTAGTTTCAATTACATTTTTGGATCCGATGAATATGAAATGTGGATCAACACGCAATACAACGATGTATTTGCTTTCTTTTTGAGCGGTCCCGGAATCACCGGTGAATTTGATAGCCCCGCAGGATTCCCAGACGGTGCAATCAATATCGCTGGCGTCCCTGACTCAGATCCCTACCTCCCAATCACCATATCAAGCGTCAATTCAGGTACAAACGCAGCATACTACATCAATAACCAATCAGAACAAGACATTTGCCTCCTGGGCTATACCCAAGGCTTTACTGCTGAAGCGGCCGTCCAATGCGGCCAAACGTATCACATAAAGTTGGCGATTGCAGACGGCAGTGATACAGCTTTGGAATCAATCGTAATCCTCGAAGCAGGATCTTTTAGTTCCAATGCATTTGACCTCACCGCCACGGCATCCATTTCGGGGAACATCATTTTTGGAGGTGACACAACCGTGGTTGAATCTTGTAATGATGCAATTTTTCAAGTCGTCAGACCCGATGCGAGTGTTGAAGATACCCTGATTATTACCATTGGAGGAACGGCCACTAACGGCGTCGATTATGAAGAAATTAATCCAGAGATCATCATGGAAGTCGGCGAGTATACCGTCGATATTCCCCTTAACGTAAATGCGGACACCGAAGCCGAAGGAACAGAAACGGTTACCATCGAGTACCTCTATGTGAATTTGTGCGGTGATTCCATTTTTAGGCAGTCCATCTTGCTTATTGAAGATTTTGAGCCCACCGAATTAGACTTTGCAAATCCCGTAGGTATTTGCAATGGTGAAGCCGTGCTCGAAGTCACACCAATTTCCGGTTATGGACCGTACCTCTATGAATGGAACACAGGAGCAAACGACACTTTGTCGGTGAATGTAGTAGAAACTGAAACTCCTGGCGCCGCTTTGGTCACTGTCACGGATGTTTGCGGCAACGAGATACAAGCCACGATATCGTATACCATGCCGCCGGAATTGCTTGTATACGCAGAGCAACTTAATGTGCCGCTCTGTGCTGGCGATGACATCGTCTTAGAATCGGGAATATCCACAGGTGTTGGGCCGTTTAGCTACGATTGGTCAACTGGAGGAAACGATGAGACAGAGACGATCAACGTAGAATCCACTCAAGCTGTAACCTTAACAATCACCGATGCATGCGGAGTAGAAGACCAGTTCGAAGTTGAAGTCGAAGTGCCTGTGTACGACCCTATCACGGGAAATGATGTAGAGCTATGCTTGGGTATTCAGGGTGACCTCAGTTTGTTGGGAGGCACAGGCCAAGAAAATCTTGCCGGCAATTGGCAAGGCAACTACACATTCTATGTCTGGCAATACTTCAATTATGACGAGCAGGGATATCCACAAGATTCAAATTGGGTTGCTGTGGATTCAGGGCTCGACACTTTGGTAACGTTCATTGGACCTTCTGGGAATTTTCAGGCCTCACTTGAACAAAACATAATGGAAGTGACCGTCGTGGATTTATGTGGCTTGCAGGCCTCATTTGACATTGCTGTAGTGGCATGTGACACAGAAATCCCAAACGTCTTTTCGCCCAATAGCGATGGCATGAATGATTTCTTCCGAATTCCCGGAATCGAGGGTTTCCCTAATTCGCGTCTGGAGGTCTTCAACCGCTGGGGCAGTGCCATCTATCAAGACAGCGACTACAAAGGAGGATGGGACGGCCGCTTGAACGGAAATCCTGTAGCCGACGGTACATACTTTTACATTCTCTACCGCTCAGACAACGAACGCTTTCACGGCGCGGTAACAATCATGCGAGAGCGTAGATGAAGGGTCCATTCGCATCAGCAATCAGCTTCCTATTGGGGTTCATCTTCACGACTCAGTGCTGCTTGGGCCAGACACTTCCCACGCATCTCGAGCTGATCAATTGCGGTCCATCTTCGGACAACATCGCGGCGCAAATCGGCGCAACTACTATTGATGTTTTGGATTATGACCTGGGCGATTTGAACGGCGATGGTATAGATGAATTCGTTGCCGCCGTTGAAACACCAGTCATCATCGAGGATGCCAGAGAACGTTTGGTAACTATTTTCCAAAAACAGCAAGGCAAATGGATCTTATGGAAATCCTCCTCAGCCCCAATATTGAACAGCGAAGAATGTGGCTTTTTTGATCACTTTGAGGCAATTGAGATTTACGACCAAGGGCTTCACCTCTCACACAATGGCGGAAGCAAATGGCGATGGTGGATGAACGACACTTACCACTATGACAGTCTTGATCTTGCGCTCAGCAAGCATCAATCGTATTGGGGATCGCTTTGTGACGAAAAAGTTGAATGGGAAATAAACCTCACAGAAGGCATCGCAAGCTGCGTTTACAACCGAAAGGAATGCCCTGAAGGGTTTGGTAAAAACGCCCATTTGGACAGCCTACCCAAATCAGAAATCTTTGAAATTTCTGGTAAGCATAGAAATACATTAGAAAAGCGAAATGATACCACTACATGATTCGTATCGCCAAAAAACGGCTTTAAAACTTCCCTCTGAGGATGCATTGACCATTTGGAAACAAGAAAAAAGCCCACTCGGATGAGCAGGCTTTCTAAATTTAAAAGTGGGCCTCTCGGTCCTAATTTCGAACGTTTTTATTAAGATCTATTATAAATGATATATATTAATTATTCTTACACATTAAAAATGAAAAAATTATTATTACTACCATTAGTGCTTTCTATATTTAGTTGTACTAATAAAGAATCAGACGCATGTACTGAACTAAAAAATTCA
>DDEH01000081.1 GCA_002336085.1 Flavobacteriales bacterium UBA1959
ACAAACGGCATCAATGTCGCCCACGAATTGGGCCATCGAAAAGCCTACATCAACCGATTCGTCAGCAAATGCCTATACATGCCTTGCTTGTATATGCACTTCTATATCGAACATAATTTTGGCCACCACCTCAACGTGGCAACGCCTGAAGATGGTGCCACAGCGCGCTACAATCAAACCGTATACGCTTTTTGGTTCTCATCCGTTACCCGCCAGTACATCAGCGCTTGGAGGCTGCAACTTCACTTGCTCCAAAGACAGAACAAATCATTTGTCTCCATTAAAAATGATATGCTATGGTATCACCTGATACAGCCCGCATACTTGGCGATGGTGTTCCTCTTATTTTCATGGGATGCGATGCTCTTCGCTGGGCTCGTTGGGGTAATCGCCTTTCTTTTTTTAGAATGCATCAACTACATCGAGCACTACGGGCTGCAACGGTCAAAAACGGCCTCTGGGCGTTACGAACGCGTTCAACCTCATCATTCTTGGAATTCCAATTTTCACATTGGAAGGATCACGTTGTATGAGCTGACTCGCCACAGCGATCACCATTTCAAATCGAACAAGAAATACCAGACGCTGGATAGCCACAAAAAAAGCCCCAATCTTCCCAATGGATATCCCGCCTCGATTCTTTTGAGTTTCTTCCCACCGATTTGGTTCCGGATCATGAATCCGCTCGTGCCTGACGAAATGAAAAACACTCAGTCATGATTGAAGCAACCACACTTCCGCTGACCGAACGCACCGCCCGCTGCTTTGCAAACAAAACTCGGGACCGAATTTTAGAAGCCAGCCTGGTCCTATTCAATGAACAAAGTTTTCAAACGGTAACAACCGCTGCGATTGCACAACAGGCAGGCGTTTTGGAAGGTACGTTATGGTATCATTTTCCAACCAAAAAAGACATTCTCTCTTCCCACATAGGGCTCCTGAAAACCATCTTTCAAGATGACGCTCCGTCTATTGACGCGGATAACGCTGCAACGATTGTTCACGGCATCTTCCAGTCGTATGATGCTATTTGGGATTTCCGGTACATTCTGCGTGATGACTTCAGTGTCACGCTCAAAAATGAAACAACCACGTTCAAATTGATCCAAAGCATAAATGAATACATTGATCGATGGGCCGAAACACAGGTTATCCACTCCAATGAGTGCGGGGTTCTTTCACTGCCTGCCGAAAGTGTTGAAAACACCTCTGAACTGATCTTACTTATCGGAAGGTATTGGTTAAACTTTTCGAGCAAAAAATACCCTGACGCAGGTCAAGCAGAATTGCGCAAAAAGGGGTTGACTCACATCTACAATGTTCTTGAACCTCACTTAAGTATGGAGGCTAAAATCATTGTCTCGAGGTTGCTCAGTCTTTCCTGAGCACACTCAGGAGTGATTCTGACTTGCCTCCCCGTTCTCGAAACCACATCCAATGCCGACGCCATAAGCGGAGGTAGCGATAAAATGGAACAGTAGGAAAAACATGATGAACAAGGTGATAATTCTGAGCCAAAAACAGCAATGACAGGCCGCGGCCCTCAATGTTGCGCGTAGCCTGAAATGGGTCGTCGCTCAGCCGCGTTTTGTGAGGTCGGTGTGGAAGGTAGTCAAAGAGAAATGCTAACAATCCACTCGCAAGGCGAGACGGGACAATCCACGCCCATAACACGGCATTAAAATATCCTGTACACGCCACCCCAAGAGCAATTCCGTAGAACAATACGATGGTGAAAATTACTTCTTTTTCTTTTCTTTTCGAAGTTTCTCTAATCCGAGTAAACGAGATATACCAGTAGTATAATTCCTGTGTCAACCAACGGAAAGGCAGCACGTACCAAGGCCCTCTTCCACTCCAAAAGTCGGGGTCGTTTTTGGGGTCATTCGTGTGCTTATGGTGGGCCAAGTGAAGGCGCTGAAACGCATAAAAAGGAGAAAATAGAGGCAAACCCGCCATTCGCCCAATCCAATTGTTGAGCCTTGGATATTTCCGAGAAATCGATCCGTGAACCGCATCGTGCTGCGGCGTAAAGGACACATACGCAAGCACGGTGTTTAAAAGGCAGGCAAGCCCCAATGAAAAGTCATTGAAAAAAGTGTTCCAGCTCACCCAGCTCCAGGACAAAATGACAGACACGGCAAGAACGATTGTAGGCCAGGCAAGGTTAGGTGCCTTGATTGCTTCTTTTGCCGGTGCCAAAATCCCAAGATTCGATTCCTTTTTCACCCGATCCATTTGCTCAGTCCATCGGTTCCGTGAAGACGTAAACCAACACGTGCGTTTTTTTCTTGGAGTTCAATTCAGACGGGCCGGTGTAGATGTAATTCACTTTCAATTCAGGATGACTGCCCTTGAAAGCATTGATTGTGTTCTCCCAAACAAGCTTATCGGCCAAAAAGGGAAAGTCAAATTTATAAACGCCATCCACCACCTCCTCGCCCTGAACGGGTTTTTCTGCATTAGCAAATGTTGCCTGTGAAAACTGTAAAATCGAAATTGACGCTACCAAGGTCAGGGCTAAACCCAATGCCACAGCAAACTTTATGTCTCTAGAGAACTTCAGTTTCGCAACTTTTTCTCCTCCTGCATCAACGTGCTTAAACACCAGCCAAGACGCCACAAGCACTAGCCAAAACAAGCCGTGTTCCAGCAATTGAAAACGGTCACCGAACACCTGGTCTCCGATTGAAAAAAGTGCGAACAGAGTCGTGGAAGCCAGTACTGCCCGAAAAAACCACCTATCAGCCTTCAACGATTCCCCTCGCATGAAATTGAAAAAAGCAACCGTGTACAATACAAAGTTGACCGCCTCCAAGGCCGAAACACCTGCAAGCGCCACCGTGGCCACAAGCGAATCCTTTAGGCCCAACGAACCAAAAAACTTAACAAATAGGGCAAAGAAATCCTTGCCTACCCACAAAAAATGTACATCTGGAATAATCTTATCCAATACACTAAGGCCCCAGAAAAAGGTCCAAAAAACCAAAATTGAAAACCGAATAATTGATTGCTCTTTCATGACTTCTCCTCTGTGATGATGTAAAATATCAAGCCATCTGCCTTTTTCAATCGAAGTGGGTCGGGCACCGTATAGATGTGATTGATCCGCTTGTCAGGATGGTCGGTTTTGAAGTTTTCTATGGTCTTTTCAAAAACCGTGCTCCCTCCGAGAAATGGAAAGGAAACCTTGTACACGTCATCTCCCACATATTCCGCTGCAATGGCCGCTGTCCTTCTGTAGAAAAAGTGTTCGTTGTAATTGAAAATTGACACGGTCGTGGCCAAAATAAGGAGCGCCGAAATGGCCGAAGCCCCTATCAACTGACGGCGATCTTGAACCAATGCCTGATCTTCATTCGCGCGCTCAAGGTGAGTGAAAATCACCCATGAAGCCAAGGTCATGAACCAAAAGAGGGTGTGTTCGAGCAGCTCAAATCGATCGCCAAACAAATGATCTCCAAATGAAAAAATAGTGAACGTAATCAGTGTAAAACACGTGCCCAATAAAAACCAAGTACGCGCCTCCGATTGCTTTCGACGGAAAAAGTGAATCAGCGCTCCACTGAAAAACACAAAAGCGAAGACTTCCAACGCTGCGGCTATAATCAAGGCCACGTCAGCGACAATTGGCGCCTCCAGTCCAGCAGAAGCAAAGAACTTTTGAAACTGCGCAAATCGGTCACGGCCTACCCACAAAAAGTGACTGCCGCCAATAATTTTATCCGCAATGTTGAAGAGCCAAAAAATGGACCAGTAAATCAAAATGGACCCACGAATCCATTCGTTTTTTGATCGCTCGCTGTTTTGTACTGTGCTCGCCATGCTGCATTTTTGTTTTGTTCTAACTAAGGTATTACCAAACCTAAACCCTAGAACAAAAAATCACCCATGAAGCGTTTGTTTATTTCCATACCCGCAGCCTTAATTTTACTCTTTTCTTGCAATGCAAATGGAGACAGCTCATTCCAGGCACCTGTGGATTCCACTACCAATAAACTGGACCCAACCTCTGCAGAGGTGTATTCTACAGCTGAAAACACAGACCAACGACTAGCCCCAGGAGCACCGCTAATCTTCAAGCAAGCTTCGCAACCTCTCGAAACGGAAATCGCCGTTTTTGTCAATCCCGCAAAGGAATTTCAATCCTTTTTGGGGGTTGGTGGTGCAATAACAGACGCATCGGCAGAAGTATTCGCTTCATTAAGCAATGACAGGCAAGAAGAGTTGTTGCGTGCTTACTTCTCAGAGGACGGAATCAATTACAACATCATCCGAACCAGCATTCACAGTAGTGATTTTGGCCTTGGAAGCCACACATATATCGAAGAGGGCGACGAAACCCTGGAGACGTTTTCCATCGATATGGATAAGGAGAAGCGCATTCCAATGATTAAAAGGGCCGCTTCTATCATTGACAAGGACCTTGTGTTTTACGCAAGTCCATGGAGCCCCCCCGCGTTTATGAAAACCAACAATCACATGCTTCGAGGGGGGAAGCTATTGCCTCAATACTATCAAACCTGGGCGGATTACTTCGTTAAATTCATTCAAGCCTATGAAACAGAGGGGATACCTGTTTGGGGCGTGACCATTCAAAACGAACCCATGGCGACGCAGCGATGGGAGTCGTGTATTTACTCTGCAGAAGAAGAGCGAGACTTTCTAAAAAACAACCTCGGCCCCGCATTTGATCGGGCTGGATTCCAAGACAAAAACATTGTAGTATGGGACCACAACCGCGATCTCATTTCACACCGAGCCAACACCATCTTTGAAGATCCCGAAGCAGCGAAATACGCATGGGGGATTGGGTTTCATTGGTATGAAACGTGGACGGGTGGAGACGCGAAATATGACAATTTGAAAAACATCAATGCGTCTTTTCCCACCAAAAAGCTCTTGTTCACCGAGGGCTGCCAAGAAGGGTTTGATGCAAATCATTACGAACGGTGGTCCAATGCTGAGAGGTATGGAAGCTCCATGATCAATGACTTCAACAGCGGCACTGTGGGGTGGACCGATTGGAACATCCTCCTCGATGAAAAAGGCGGGCCAAATCATGTGGAAAATTTCTGTTTCGCACCGATTCATGCCAACACGAAAACCAATGAGCTCATATATACGCCGACCTATTACTACATAGGTCATTTCTCGAAATTCATTCAGCCCCGCGCAAAACGCGTCAGCACAACGGTGAGTAGAAGTACGTTGGAGAGCACATCATTTCGAAATCCTGACGGCAGGATTATTACCATCGTAATGAACAAGACCGATGAGCCTATCGCTTACACCCTCATTGTGGGTGAGGCGGAGACCCCCGTTACAATATTGCCCCATGCAATGCAAACGTTGGTGTATTGAGTCTCGGTACGTTTCGTGTAGCACCTTGGTAAACCCAAAATTTCTAGATATTTCCAGTGCTTGATTGTGCGAAATGCAGCAGATCAAAAAATAAAACAGCCCGCCGCTGGTATTATTTTTGTTGTTTTTAATCCCAATTGAAAAGGGCGCCACTCGGGCGCCCTTTTTGCATTTCTCAATTTCTCGAAGGTACCGATCAGTCGATCAAAAAACGTCCTGCAGACTCCATCACCAACAAAGCGCCAGATTCTGAGGTTTCAAAGAGATTTCCCCACTGTCCAAAGGCGACAATCTCTCCTTCAGAACCCTCTGTGTTCCATTGCCCATGAGCCAATACTAGATTATTCCCCAGGTCTTTAAAGCCTTTTAACTCTGCCGATAAAGCTCCTCCTTCTTCACCTTGAAGAGACTTCAAAACACCCGCTCGGTCCAATGCAATTTCAGGCAATGCGCTCACCGTACGAATCCCATCCGCACGAAACAACATGGAAATATTTTCCAGATTATTCGTGTTGAAGTTTGACACAAACGCCGCGACATTCGCCTCAACTTGGGCGCAGGTCTCGGAATCACCGCAATCCCAATCTGCCTGCATCTCTTGAACGGCAGCAACATTGGCTTCTTCGTCAACATCGGTGGCTGACTGGTATGCCGATTCCATCAGCATGCGCAACTCACCGTTCGCGAGTCGGTACGTATTTCCCCATTTTCCATCCATCACTACCTCATCACTAGTGTTCATTATTCTCCATGTTCCACACCCAATGACCAAGTCCTCTGCCACAAACCGAGCGTCTGTAGTAGTAATATCTACGTGAGTCTGCTGTAGCGCTCCCCCCGTAGCTATCTCTGCAAATGACGCTGCTATTTCATCCTTGCCGTTGAATGACACTTGAGCATTTCCAACGATTCGTACTCCGTCATCAGTGAACATATCGGCTACGCCCTCTGGGCTTCCATCAGACCATGCAGCGCTAAAAGAATTTGAAAAACCATCCATCAGTACACGGGCGCTTTCTGCGCTCAAATCAAGTGTTGCTGGAGCCGATGGTGAGCCGGGGGGATTAACGGAATCCGACCCACAACCCGAAAACGCCAATAAAGCCACAAGGCCAACACCCCAAAAGTAATTTTTCATTCTAAATATTTAATTGTTCCAAATGTACACCAGCGGCCTCTCCGGTGAGGCAATCAATAGTATTTACCTGTTTTTCTTCATAGCTTTAACCTAGGTTCGAAATGAGCGACCTCTCCCATTTTTACTTTTTTCAATTGAAACATTTTACCGTCCTACTGTCATTGGTTGTGTCCTTTTCTCTTGGCGCTCAAATCAACCCTCCTTTCGACTTTGAAACCTCAGAAACAACCCCTGTGTTTACCAACTTTGAAATGGCGGAAACATTGGTCGTTGAAAACCCCGACGCAAGCGGAGCCAACACAAGTGGAAATGTTGCTCAAATGGTACGTTATCCCGGCGGAAATGTCTGGGCAGGAAGCATCATCACCTTCCCTGATTATATAGATTTTACCGCAATAGGGGCGTTTCGATTGAAAGTTTACTCTCCCGTTTCAGGCGCAGTAATGAAGCTGAAGCTTGAGGGAAATGATGTCATTGAGCTTGATGCCCTCACCACAACCTACAATGAGTGGGAGACGCTGGTGTGGGATTTCACTGGAGTGCCTGGCGGAATCTTTAACCAACTGGCGTTCATGCTTGATTTCGGAATTGAAGGCGACGGGTCTGTTTTTTCTACCTTTTACTTCGATGACCTAGAGTTGTATCAGAGCACGGAAGGGTTGGAACAGGTGAGTTTGCCAATCGACCATGAAAATGATGGTGTGCACTACCAAACAACTTCGTTTGCTGGAAACTATTCTGAACTAGTTGTGGACCCAACAGATGCGAACAACCACGTAATGAAGGTGACAAAACATTGGCAATCCCTTAATTACTCTGGTACGGTAATGAGCACAATTGCTGGGCTCGCAGAATCCATTCCTTTTGAACCTGGAGCAACGCAAGTGAATGTAGATGTCTGGGTGCCGATGGCGGGAGCCGCCATTCGATTAAAGGCCGAAGAGTCTTTGGAGCCCGCAAACTCTGTGGAAACTCAGCTCAATGCCCCTGTAGCTGGAGAGTGGACCACCATGTCCTTTGATTTCTTTCAACACGTTCCTGGAACCCAGGCCATTAATTTCAATTACGATTACAACATGCTCGCGATATTCTTTGACTTCGGAAACGAAGGGTATGTATCGGGCATTCAGGATTTCTATTACGACAACGTAGTGTTCGGTGATGGCGCCAGTAGTGGAATTGCAACAGACGCCAGCGCTCACATCTCGCTTCGACCGAATTTGATCCAAGCAGGGGGAAGTACGGTGTTGATGTTTGATGGGGCCACTGCAGAACTGGAGGTCTATGACTTGAAAGGGTCGCGGGTTATTCGACGCGCTGTCAATGCTCCGGGAGTGGTTGACCTTTCATGCCTTCCTGCCGGTATGTACACAACGATTGTCCGAACCAATGATGGTGACGCCCATCAGGAACGCCTCACAATCGTTGATTGATTCCTGTAACGAGTGGTAATCGTCAGGAAAAGAAAAAAGGGGCCGTTGGGGCCCCTTTTTCTTTTTATGCATCTGTGCAGCCCTTAAACCCGAAAAATCATTCGTGGTCCGTCGACCCAATGACGCGTTTCATAAATCCATTGAGGGCGTCCTTGATTGAGGTGTTGTTTTTAGTGATGTCCTCCATCACCGCAATAGCTCCTTCACAATTGGAGACCAATTCACCAATGGCGTCCATCTCCTCGTCTTTGACGCCTCTGGCCTCTGACAGCTCAATGAGCACGTCCACTGCAGTAGCAAGCGTAACGGCGTCCATTGAGTCATTGGTAACCAAGTGTTTAATGATGGGCAGTCTCATGCAAGTTCATTCAGTAGTTCCTTGACCAAATCAATCTTATTGCCTTGCTTTTGGGCCTTGAGTTTACCGCCCGCAAAAGTTGCAATGGTTGGTAGGTTGCTGACATCAGCCATCCCCCTTGATTCTGTGAAGCTTTCAGCGTTGACATAGATAAATTGAACTCCCTCAGTCTCGCCGCTCAGCTTCTTAAACTTAGGCTTCAGTAGCCGGCAATTTCCACACCACGGCGCTCCGTAAAGGACCACCGCTCGCGGAGTCAACACCTCGGCTAAATTGTCTTCTTGCAGCTCAATCATGGCGCCTTATTTTCCTTGGCTATAATTGATGACACCCTCACGAGACTCAGCCATCGCTCGTTTGCCCTCTTCCCAGTTTGCTGGGCAGACCTCACCGTTCTTCTCATTGAAGATTTTCGCATCCAAAATTCTTAGGTATTCACTCACGTTTCGTCCAATCGGCATGTCATTTACTGACTCGTGAAAACACACCCCTTTCTCATCCAACAAATAGGTGGCTCGGTAAGAAACATTGTCAGCAAGATCAGTGATATTTAGTTCGCCGGCGAGCTTTCTCCATGTGTCAGATAAAATGGGGTACTCTACCCCCTCAATTCCCCCTTGGTCCCTAGGCGTGGACAACCAGGCAAAATGAACCTCATTGGTGTCACAGCTGGCCCCTAAAACCAAGCAGTTTCTGTTCGCGAATTGATCAACGGTCTCCTGAAACGCAAAAAGCTCGGTTGGGCACACGTACGTGAAATCCTTGGGGTACCAGAAGAGCAGAACCTTTTTGTTCTCCTTTTTACAAAGTTCCAACACATTAATTTCTTTGTCATCTCCAAGGTAATCCATCGCCTTCAACGCGACATCTGGAAAGGCTTTTCCTACTAAGCTCATGTTATAAATTTTGATTGTTTTTCTTCTTACTTCTAACCGGTGAAATTACGGAGTGTTTATCAAAAAAATCTTCTGATGGAAAAACTATGGCCTGCTTTTCTAACTTTTTCACTAAATCAAAAAAAGGTGCTCGAGGCACCTTTTTTATCTTTCGCTCCTTTCGGTGCTGTCAAAGCAAGTTAATGCGCTGCGCAAGCTGGTCTTTGTAGCTTCCTCCTACCGGAATTTCCTTCTCAATTCCCTCCATTACAATCATCGCATACTTAATGCTTTGAATGGCTTCAATATTCACGATATAGCTTCTATGAACCCGCATAAAATCAGTGTCTCCAAGTTTTGTTTCCACATCCTTCATCGTGGAGTGAATTGTATAGCTCTCCGTTCGGGTGTGAATGACCACATAATCCTTTAGCGCTTCGACAAACAAGAGGTCTTCTGTCTTTACCCGAATCAATCGGCTGCGGTTTTTCACAAAGATAATGTCCGACTCCTCCTTGTGCTCTGCCATGCTTCGCAAAAAGTCCGTCTCTTGACGAAGCTCCTGCTCTTTACCATGCTTGTGCATGGCCATCTCAATGGCGGTTTGGAT
>DDEH01000014.1 GCA_002336085.1 Flavobacteriales bacterium UBA1959
ACACGCAATAAAAAGCCCGCTAAAACCACCCAATCCACTTGGGCCGCTTTCAAAATTGAAAGAACCTCGCCATTGCGAAGTTGATCCGCTTGAAAAAAAGTCGTTTCCAGCCCGAGCTCACGCGTCCGTTGGTAGACACCAGCTCGACCTTCAGGACGGTTGCAGCCAACCCAAACCACTTCGGCATCTGCATCCCCCGCAAAATGCCGGATGAACTGTTCTGCATTGGAACCAGATCCTGAAGCCAGAATGGCGATGCGTTGTTTCTCCAAGGCGTTAAAATTCAAACGCACCCATGGATGCAATCTTCTGCTCTGTCTCTGCCATCATGGTCTCAAGAGCGACTATTTTGGACTCGAGTTCTGCGCCCAGTGAGTCCTCTGGAAGATAGAGCGTTGCTGTTTGTACCATGACCTCGGCTACCTGCTTTGAAATTCTTCGTTCTTGGGCAAGAGATCGGAATCGAGCAGGGTCCAAAGAATGGTAGTACTCCAAATCATCGGCTTGAATATCAAACAAACGACGAGTGAGCTCTACCCCCAGCTTTTTCGCCAATGCTCGTCGCTCGTCAGAGAGCGCATAAACCTTCATCCCTGGAGCAGTCGAAGTCGAGGCCAATTCCAAAAGGATGCCTTGAACGCTCATCAAAACACGGCTAATGGGTACATTTTTCTCAGGCATCTTCGTCAAGACCGTCTCTAAAATATCCAATGCACGATCCGGATCATTTTCTTTCATTAATTCCTCAGCCAAGATGGAGAGTTGCAGCCTGAAATTCGTCACCATGCGGCGATTATTTTCGTCCATATAAATGCCATCTTCCAAGTTGTCCATGCCGCCCCATGACCACTTCTCCATGACATTGGTATACATCGTGTTGGTCGAAACGCCACCGTATGCGTTGGGATTGTCATTTTGTGGATAGCGAATTGGAACCAATCGGTACGCCAAACCCTCCAAGCGGAAATAAGATTGAAGCCCCATGTAGCTGTCAGGTCCCGTCGTCACAGCGAAATAAATCGGCCGTTCCCAATTGTTCCCTCGAATCATGTCAAGTACCGCAAACTGACTCTTCAAGATGTATCCTTTGGGCTTTCCATTGGAACCCGACAAGGTGAACTCAATCGCATCCACCCGTTGTTTCATTTCAGCCGAATCCAGAACATTGTGCTCCACAAGCGCAGCACTATCCACAGGAATCCTAAAACTATGGGATGGCAAAACGGAATAGGTCTTCCCTCCTCCAAATGCGCGTTTCTTTGAATCGTCCAAGGCAAATGCCATTGCAGTTTCAATGTCCATGTATGGAGCTGATGAATTTTTCGGACGGTCCAAGACGACTACATCCCGTGTTCCCTGCCGGTAACTCTCCTCATCCATTAAAATCGGCAACGGAGAACTTTCGTATGCTTGTCGCTTCATCTGATCAATGTACCAGTCTGTGTTCAACAAACTCAAGTTGCAAATCCGAACATCAGTGCGGTACCCCTCCACCTCTTGAACGTACCAGAGCGGGAAGGTGTCATTGTCTCCATTGGTAAATAGAATGGCATTTTCCTCCAGTGAATCCAAATAGTTTTTCGCAAAATCAACACCGGTACGTCTGTGGGCACGGCTATGATCATCCCAGCCCTCTGATGCCATAAGGCATGGAACAGCCATTGCTAGAATTACCATGCACTGAGCACGAAGGGATTCCTTGACGGACAAGGCGTTCAAAAGCCAAGCAACTCCCATGAGCAAAGCCACCACAACGGCCATAAAAGCCACAGATCCGCTCAATGCGTGAGTCCCTCCTGACATCGCCTCCAATACGTACAAGACCGCAGCAGCGCCAGCGCTGCTTCCCAAAACCTGAAC
Source organism: Flavobacteriales bacterium UBA1959 (assembly GCA_002336085.1). Classification (GTDB taxonomy): domain Bacteria; phylum Bacteroidota; class Bacteroidia; order Flavobacteriales_D; family Sanyastnellaceae; genus UA16. The sequence goes on from DDEH01000014.1 coordinate 1,861, forward strand.
AAACTCTCGGATATCGGCTTTTCGAGCCCACTCAAATAAAGCATATACCCCCAAACCGATCCAAATAGCAAACGCATAGAATGATCCTACAAACGCATAATCACGCTCGCGCGGTTGAAAAGGATATTGATTGAGATAGACCACAATGGCAATCCCCGTCAAAACAAACAAAGCTGCCACGACTAGGAATTGACGAGGGTCGCGCACAGCATGAAAAATCAGCCCAATCAGCCCCAGCAACAGGGGTAAGTAATAGAATCGATTGTATGCCTTGTTGGCTTTCGATACGGCGGTCAGTTTGGACTGATTGCCCAGTCGCTGCTCATCAATGGACGCGATTCCCGAAATCCAATTGCCTTCGGAGAAACTACCATGCCCTTGAAAATCATTTTGCTTTCCTGAGAAGTTCCACAAGAAGTAGCGGAAATACATCCACCCCATTTGGTAATCCTTGAAGTAACGGAGGTTTTCGGCAGTCGACGGCATCAAGTCCGACTGAATCCGGTCAATCATCCCTTCAATTTGACGAACGCGTCGAACGTCTTCAGCAGATCCAGTATTGTTGGCTTGAGCCGTTGCCGAGCGCAATTGACTTTCTAGTTGTGCTTTTTCACCTTCCAGCCGATTAACATAGGACTTTCCGGAAGTAAGGCCCGACTGCAAATCATTTGCCATGAAGTTTGACAGCGTATTAATAATTCCCGCATCCGTCAGTGGCGCACGCCGCATACTGCCCGTCTCAAAATCCCGAACCAAAATCTCCGATTCAGAGGCCACTTCGTAGCGCTCATCAAATCGAATTTTGTATGAACGGAACAAGGCAGTCAATGACCGGCTCAAAGCCTCTTTCGACATGCCTCCTTGCAAATAGTCCTCCGAAATATGAGCCTCGAATTGTTTTGCGTTCATTCTCTCATCACTCAAAGGGCTGCTGAACATGACAGCTTGATTGTAGCCCTTGTAGTTGCTCCAGCTCTTGTAAGCTTCAATGTGATTTGCCTGCGTGGAATACATCCGAGGGAAGGCCGTTGTGAATCGCTCATCATAATTTGGCACGCTCCCTTTTCGATCCCCGCTGTCTACATACTCCTCTTGAATACGCATGCGGTCGGTACCATTCTCTTCCAACCAGGCCAAAGCTCCGCCTTCTGTGCGAAAAGACTTCATTCGTTTGTCTACTCCTCTATCCTCAATAATGCTAAAGCTTTTTACAAACGTTGGACGGCCATCCGAATATTGCCTCCTTTTATCCATTGGACTCCCCCAGTATTCGCCGGTCGCGAGCGGACGGTCACCGTATTGCTCTCGGTTCAAGTAGGAGAGCAGAGCAAAGAGATCCTCGGGATTATTCTCGTCCATGGGAGGATTCGCTGCACTTCGAATGACTATGACCGCAAAAGTGGAATACCCGATCAGGACCATCGCCATGCCAAGAATAAATGTGTTGGCCGCTATCCATTCCTTCTTTTGTGTCCACCAAATGGCCAATGCCATGAATGCAATCAAGACTACTGCATAGACCAAAACGCCGGTATTGAATCCCATCCCCAAGTCGTTCACAAAAAACAACTCAAACTTACCGGCCAAATTCACAACGCCTTTGATAAGTCCCTCTTGAATAAACCCCAATAACGCAACGGCTACAGCAGCTGTAACTAAGATGCCTTTCCAAGAGAACTCATACCGCTTGAAGTAAAAGACCAGGGCGATGGCAGGAATAGCAAGCAAATTTAATAAGTGCACGCCAATGGAAAGGCCCATCAGGTAAGCAATCACCAAAATCCAACGCAAATGACCAGGCTTATCCGCTACGGATTCCCATTTCAAAATGACCCAAAACACAAGAGCAGTAAACAAGGAAGACAAGGCATAAACTTCGCCTTCTACGGCCGAAAACCAAAAACTGTCACTAAATGTATAGACCAAAGCACCCACCGCTCCCGAACCTAAGACCGCCCACGTTTGTGCTCCGCTCATTCCTTCAGATCCATTTCCTGTGAATTTTTTAGCAAGGTGAGTAATACTCCAAAACAGAAAGAGGATCGTGAATGAACTGCTCAACGCAGAGAGCGCATTGGCAAAAATCGCGGCCGTCTCAGGCGTTGCAAACACCATGAGAAAGCGAGCGAGCAACATGAAAAAAGGAGCCCCAGGAGGGTGTCCAACCTCCAGCTTGTAAGCGGAGGCTATGAATTCACCACAGTCCCAAAAACTGGCTGTTGGCTCGATGGTTGACAGGTATACAATTGTTGCAATGGCCCAGATGCCCCATCCCGTCCAATTGTTTAGTTTTTGATAGCTCATATTCGTGTTGACAATCGCTCTTGATTTGCCAGCACGAAGTTAATGCACCTCCGGAGATGAATCACGCTTGATTTGGGGCTGAATCCCCAGCGTTTTGAACCATTTTATCCAAGGTTTAATGCACGATTCTGAGCTTCCTGTATACAGGCAATCGGCTTTCTACGACCCAAGTAACAACGTACCATCCATCAGCGAATTGAGCAACATCCACTCCACCTGATGCGCTGAGCACTTTCTGACTTTTCACGATGCGTCCGTCAAGCGTATGAATGAGCAGCTGTGCGCTACCAACAAAGTCACGCGCTTGCCAGAATAGGGAACCGTTCGTTGGGTTCGGCCAAACATCAAATGAAGGAATTGACTCTATCGCACCGTTGATTTCAGTTGTCCCAGCACAGTCGGAACAAATCTCCACCTCAGCAAACACCCCTAACGGACATTCGGATGTCTCATATCCTGCACTGAAAACGTGGCATCCGTCCTCTTCAAATGTGTAAGTCAACTCTGAGGCCCCATTATCGTAAGGCTCTCCATCCAATGTCCAAAAAATGGTAGCATCCTCAGGTTGATTCAGAGCTCCAATGAGAAATTCGTTGCATTCGATTTCACCCCATTCCACATCGAGCAAACAAGCTTCTTCTCCGCAGCCTTCGATGTCGATTTCCCACTCGTAGAGCTCTCCTTGGCATGTTGCAGAATAGAGTTCAGCGGTTACGGAGTAGACACCATCACTTGGAAAAGTGTAATCGAAAAATATCCCGGTAGTCCATTCAATCAGGTCACCATTCACTGACCAGCCAATCTCGGTTAAGTTAGGATCGTAGAGCCAGAACAAAGCATCACATCCGCCAAGGTATTCTAACTCCATCGTTTCGGGATCCGGGCAATCACTGCTTTCGAGGTTGGTATAACAGGCTTCAATGCCTTGAGGACAGGCAGCGGTATAGACCTCGACGCAAACGCTCCAATTGGGATTGAAATCAAATCCAGCTTCAAAAGTCAAGCCATTGTCGCTCGTTGGCGGCACCACTTGGCCATCGATGTACCATTCGATGATGGCGCCTTCCGGTTGCTCCGGAATCGAAAATGTGTACCACATACCATCCACGCTAGCTAGATCCATTTCCAATGTGCATTCTTCCTCGCCGCAGCCTTCCACCACGACCGTGGTGGTCAAATCCACCCCCATTGGGCAATCATATGACGTGAAAAAGGCGCTGACATCGTAGGTGTTCCCATTCGGAAAATCATGCTCTATGAAATGACCGCCAACAACGGATTCGCTTCCGTCACCAAAGTTCCAAACCACCGATTCTCCTTCCTGGAAACTCCCAATCTCAAACGACCATGCACACCCTTCACCCTCAGTGTAATCGATGGCTTCGGGGCAATAAAATTCAGCGGGAGCTTCCACGCAAAACTCATTGACCCATGGCCCATTGGTGTCGCTTTGTGACCACGAACTGAAAATTTGAATGTAATCAGATTGCATCAACTGCACTTCCAAAGCACTGGGATCAGCTGCTCCGATTTCGATGAAAAAAAGGTAACAACCCATGGGCAAACACATCGGTGCAAACACCCCTGAATCGCTTACTTCCCAGAGGCCTGACTGAACGACGACTCCGTCGAAATCAGAGAATTCATACGCCACATTCAATTGGGGAATTTCTCCCTCGGTCATGTTAAACAAGGCGAATTCTACGTTCGTACAATCCTGGGCCACGACGTTGAGTGTCAGGCAAGCCAAAACGAATGTGAGACCGAAAACAATCCCAGAATTAAGTTGTCTCACAGCATTTATTTCTTGATGAATCGGCGAGTGAATCGCCCAGCCTCCGTGTCCACAGACAACAGATACAAACCGTTGTCTAAATGCTGGATGTCCGTCTCACTTCGAGTCGGATTGCATTGCATCACTTGAGCCCCTGAAGCGTCTACGATTGTTGCAGTCAATACTTCTAATTCGCCCCAATTGAAGCGAATCGTTGTGGTTGCTGGATTGGGGTAGAGTTCAAATGAAGGTGCATCAACCTCACTGATCTCCACAGGTGATATGTTTTCTTGGAATTCCATCATATAACCTTCGTACGCGCCATATCCAAAGATATCATTTGCAAAGAAGTCCAAATCACCATCGCCATCGATGTCGGAAAACTCGATTGCACGGACTCCAAGGTTGTTGTTTGGAAGGCTGATCCCAGCTAGCAAACCAAATGGATTGTTCACAGATGCTGCGAATGAAGGTTCGGACGCACTGCCCGTATTTTCAAAGTATTGACAAACGGAATTCGCGGATACGGGACCGTCGAAATAGAGACTTTGAAACAAGTCCAAATCACCATCACCGTCCAAATCAACGGCTTCCAATGAAAACGAAAGTCCCGGATATTGAACCCCATCGGATGAAGGCAGCAAACCAAATGGCTCCAGCACCGGCGCAGCAAATAATGGATTCATTGCCGAGCCCGTATTCTCGCACCAATACATTTCATGGAATGGAACATCTCCTGTGTAATCCGTCAACGTTCCAAGAAAATCTAAGTCACCGTCACCGTCAATATCAGCGCAATCAAACGCATAGGCCGACAATTCAGAGTCCTTTGATCCAAAAAAAGCCGACAAATCCAAACCAAAGGGATTCAATGCCATCGCACCAAACTGCGGTGATACAGACGTTCCAGTGTTCTCCACCCAAAACATCGCATTGGCGAGGTAGGCGTAGCTTTCTGGATTGTAATTGTAGAAATAAGCATATTGAAAGCTTCCAACGACATCAAGGTCTCCATCTTGATCCAAGTCAACGACATCAAAGTCAATGCCAGTGACTCCCTGCGAAACATCCCATTCTTCAAAATTCAAATTCGCTGCATCAAAGCCGAATGGATTGGATTGAATCGGGCCAAACGCGGCCGCAGAGGGTGAACCCTCGTTTTCTTGAAGGACAATGTTCACTCCATAACCGTAGGATTCTAACGGAAGTTCCAACCCAATGAAGTCCAAATCCCCATCGCCATCCAAATCAGCCAACTCGATGTTGGTAAAACCTACTGTTTCTGCCGATTGAGTTACCAGCCCAAACGAATTGGGCTGCACTGGCCCGAAATTTTGTGCATTTGCTTGAACAGTGGTTGCTCCCAAAAAGAGCAAGCCCCCCAAGGCTCGTTTGATGGCGCGTGTCGAACAGAGGTGTTTCAATTCCGCAACCATACGGTGGACCTTGAGTAAAAGTCGTTCTGCCTGTTGCGTAACCTTGCCATTGGCACGCTCTATGGCGCGCTGCGCGCACTTAGCGGCATGTGCGAGTTGCCGGCGTTTTCTTGCGTAATGTTGATTCATATTCTCTCTATTTTTCGTTGCTTAATCGTTGCCGTCTTTTGACGGTTGACGCCAGAATGTGGTGTCGGGTAAGGTTACGCCATCGGCATGCACAGGATCCTTCGGATTGATGATGTTGGGCTTGCGCTTGCCTTTGATCACATGGACATCATAAATTTCTTCCACAGAACTTTGGTATTGGATGACGCCCACTTTCGACCGAGTCGGCAAATGGAAAATGGCAATCCCAGCTTGGTTGTTTATCAATTCTCCGGCCAACATTCCAAACGTTTTTGATTTCTCCCGAATCTTCGAAAGTCCAATGAACAGATAATCTTCATGGAAAGACATGCCGCGAACAAAGCCTCCAAACGACGCTATCACCTCCTTCTCACCCGTGGTTCGATCGATGCGCACCAACTCACCTGTTGCAGAAGTCAACACGTAGAGCTCTCCGTTGATGAGGGTTGGTGAATGGGGCATGGCCAGTCCTTCAGCCAAAATCGTATTGCTGTCCACATCCATGACGATGCCCGTCTTGGTGATGTTTTCACGCCAGCTGTGCCGTTCATTGCCTTGGTTGAACGCTGTCACATAACGTGGACGACCATCCTCCATCGCAAGGCCATTGAGATGACAACGATCTTCGGGTGCAATGCGATCCACAAAGTGTGGCTGCCACACCGGCGTAAAATTGTAAGCATCGTCCACCCTCATCAGGCATGAAAACAAGGTATTTACCGCAATCAGCCCCCCGTCGGCATCAAAATGTACATCGTGAATATCCAACGGTCCTGTGAAGTATGACGCTCGCGGCATGTACATCGCATCGTAAACGTTGGGTGACTTCGGGTAATGTGCAGCCAATTGCTGGGAGTTGCGAAACACCAGCACCTGATTCAAACAGGCAATGGCCAATCGATCCGTCTTAGGGTCTTCCGCCACCCCCATGGCCTTTTCAAAATTGCGGGGCAGTTGACTGAGCGACTGATCGTCCTTGGCCGAAAGGAACACAACTTTACCCGCTTGGTAAGTCGACAGTGCAATGCTACACCCTAGTCCTTGCAACAAAGCAGGAACTTGCGGCGTGTAGGTGCAGCTGAAGGGCGGTGGTGGTTTTTGGTTCATCTCTATTTGCTAGCCCGAAAGGACTCGCAAGAACAACTCTTCATACCAGAAATTGGTTGCTCGTACCTAAATTTAATCCACAAACCTTGGGTCTGTAGGCATTACCTCACCACAAGATTCGCACGTTCGCATGGCTTCACTGCCATAAAACTCTCGGAAT
>DDEH01000016.1:0-2313 GCA_002336085.1 Flavobacteriales bacterium UBA1959
ATTCAGCCAGTACATCGATGTCTTGGGATGCTTTCATGTATTGGCAGAATCAGGTGTTTCTGATGTGAAATTGCTGCATGTTGCAGCGATTGCAGCAGAGTTGCTCGATCAAGATGAAGATGGTGTCGTTGACGATCCTTTATTGGAAGCTGCTTTGGCTTCGGGTCAGGCGTTGATGCCTGTTTTGAATTTCGAAGGCTCTCCGGCAGAAGAAACACTTTTTGACGCGTATGAAGGGGATGGCATTAGTGCCGTTTTGTACAACGAAGAGATTGCCCCCAATGAACCAGGATACTGGGGTGCAGATGCGACCGTGGAGGAAGTACTTCATACAATCAATCATGTCGGTCACGTCGCGATTTATCCAGAGGCGTTTTCCCTTGAGCCCAATTCGTCATTGCTCAGTGATGCAATGGATATGGCACGGGGCGGACAATTTTTAGCTGTTCCCGATTTATATCCCTCAGAAGCATGGTACCATTACGACGATTGGACGTGCGATTACGAGTGCATGGCCATCGAATATCTTTACTGGGCAATTGTCACAGAGATGGGATTATTGAATGATGCAAATACAGCTGATGGAATTGCCGATGAATGGGAATTGTATTCGCCAGAGTTGTTGGCCTCCGTGGATGTTTTGATTCATGAATTGATAACAGATGAGTTGTACATGCTTCCTTTGATTGCTCCTAATGGAAATTATTGTCCAGCCTCATCTACCGTCTCTAGCGTGTTGTCGAGCGGAAGGGAAGTTGTGAAAATAGTCAATTTGTTGGGTCAAGAAGTGCCGTGCATACCCGGAGAGCTTCAGTTTCACTTGTTTGACGACGGTACCACCAAAAAAGTAATTTCAAGCCACCAAAACTACTAGGAAAGAAAGGCTCGATTACTCGATGGCTTCGTCATTGCGACTGCTCAATCCGCGTTGCAGAAGGAGCATTATTACCGCAAGTAAAACTGCAGTTAATTCGTAAGAAAAAGCGTGCCAAGCTTCAATACCTAACGCCCTGCGCAGTAAGATTGTTGCAACGACAAACCCAGAATTTCGCAATACGAATCCAAAGTCATCGAGGTATTTAAAGGAGACCACAAGAAGCAAGACATCCACGAGAATAAGCGCTGTGAAGAACTCATCATAGAAAACGCTGTTCAGGTCTGTGTGCAAGGCTTCAGGGTAGGTAATCCATTCCCACAGCCAATTTCCTACAGAGTAAAAGCTAAGGCCAATAAAGAAAATAGTGAGCAATCCGGCCATTCCCATTTTGAACCGTACAAACTTCTTCAATTCGGTTTCCTCCAGACGAGCAACTCTTCGGGGCAGGAGATTGTAGAAGATCACCAGCATTCCACCCAATAAAACTGCGGATAGCATGTGAGGAAAGAAAGCCGACTCCCATGGCCACGGTGATGTGTCTTCGAGGTTTTTGAAAACCGATCGAATTTCGATGAGCGCCACGATTTCAATTTGTTTCCCCAATGAGCGTGCAAAAGAGGTCGGTAGGTAATAAATCAGCAGGTATACCTCCGCGATAAGTATGACAGAAAATGGCGTATACAATGTCGCCAAAGGATGGGAAAAGAGTGCTTCAGGCAAGCCCCAAGAAAAAACTTCGTTTCCTGCATAAAGCGCCAAATGGATAAGAAACAACGCAAGTGCACAGCTGACAAGAAAGCGCTCAATATTGCCTCGCATTGTAGGATTCAGTGCATATTGGGCAAACGTGTGGAGAGGAACGAATCTTAACATAATTATACAACACAAGATAACTGGTAATGTTTGTAAATCAGTTTACTGAGTTTTGAAAATGCCTTCCGGGATTTATTTGTTGAATTATTTGCTCTACACCATATTTGTCTAAGACAGTCGACTCTTGAAATAAAAATTGGAAGAACCTATGGAAAATGAATTTCTACTGCCTGGCGTCTTAGCAGGTATTTTCACGGCACTTTGTGTACTCGGAATGATTCGCAGAAACGCTCAGTATATGCGGTTTGGATTGTTCCTTTTTGCCCTGCTCGTCATTGTCTTTAATGCGATGACACTTTTTTCAGGCGAAGGTGCATCTGAAAATGGAAGTGTGGAATTGCTCAGTATTGCTCTTTTTGTTGTCCAAGCCATTATAGCCTTTCCGAAATATCCTGAAATGAACTTTGAAGACGCGGGAGTTCAGGCACTCGGTTTGCGCATGGCGGGTATCATTTTCACGATTAATGCAATGTCAGTAGCACTTATCCTTCAGATTCCAGAGATGCCCGTCCTTCTTGCTATTTACCATGGCATTATTGCCCTGATCAGTTTGCTTCGCATTT
>DDEH01000016.1:2724-5964 GCA_002336085.1 Flavobacteriales bacterium UBA1959
ATGCAAGGCTCTTTTGATGGTTGGTGATGAGAGATAAGGTTGGGTTGTGATCTTTCCTTTGGGTTTCAAGTGGATAAAACACGCGCTGGTTCCGCCGTCTTAAGAACGATAGCTGTATGCGCTTACTCGGCCAAAGGAAGATCCTTTAGAAACAATGAAGCAGCGGCATCGAAATCATTCTTCAGTTGTTCATCGATGATTCCTTCATCGAACGTTTTGTAAAAAGAAGGCAGTGCGAAGTGCGCACTGACCAGACCAGATCGAAGTGGAAAGTCATCCACTGCTAATTTTAACAGAGTTTTTCCGCCCCGTTTGCCGGGAGACGTGGCAAGGAGCAGCATGGGCTTGTGCTCCCACAGTTCTTGATTGATGACAGAAACCCAATCGATGATATTTTTAAAAGCTGCAGTGTAGCTCCCGTTGTGCTCCGCAAACGAAACGACAATGCCGTCGCACACTTTGATTTTGTTTTTGAAGTCTTGAGCGAACTGAGGAATTCCCATATCGGCCTGTCTGTCTTCGCTGTAGATCGGCATTTCAAAATCGTTCAAGTCAATGTCCTCAATGTGGGCGTCAAATTGGGCTGCGGCCCAGCGTGCGAATATGCGGTTAATTGATTTGCTGCTAGAGCTGGCTCCAATGACGAGCAATTGATTGATCATAGGGTGGTTTTAAAACGGAACAAGCGGCGTCTGCAAAGGTTGCGTTTTCAGCCTTATTTTTAACACATGAGAATTCTTATTGGTTGCTTGATTGTCATTTTATTCGGTGCATGTGGCGACAATCAAAGAACGCCTGTAGATGCACTAGACAAAGACACCCTTGTGATTGTCGCATCCCGATTGTTTGAGAGCCGAACGTATCAAAATTTCTTAGAACCTCTTGCCCATCCTGTTCCTATTCGGTGGTTGAATGCCTCTGTAATGAATGAATCGGAGTTACAGGCAGCACTCAACGTGGCCAACGGGATTCTTCTGACTGGCGGTGCGGATATCCATCCCAATCGCTACGGCCAAGCGGCTGATACCCTTCGGTGTGGAAACATTGACCTAGAACGCGACGTCTTGGAATCTCTGTTATTGAATGAAGTTGACCTCAGGGGACTTCCTTGTTTGGGCGTCTGCAGAGGTATGCAGTACATGAATGTTCACGGCGGGGGCAGCTTGCATCCTCACTTGCCAGATGCGCTCGGTCACAGTGGACACCGCGGCGGAGTCGCAGGAAACAGTCTAGACACCATTCATGCCGTGATTGCTTTGCGCGATTGGTCTTCATCTGACTGGCAAAAAGGGGATTCATCCAATGTGGTGTCCCACCACCACCAAGGCATTGATCGGCTGGCCGAAGGACTCACTGCATGGGCAGTAGCGCCTGACGGTCTCATTGAGGGAGTCGTGCGTTCAGATACTGTGCGCTATCCCTGTTATATCGGAGTCCAGTGGCATCCCGAGCGTTCAGAATTGAATCAATCGCTGGTGGAAAGCGTGGGTTTATTTTTCGTCAATTTTATGTTGGCACAAGAATCACAACCACTCTAAAAATTAGCTGTCCATGATAACGTGTGACCCGAACGGTCAGATTTGGTCTATATTAAGGCGGCAACTTGCCGTCCTTAAATCGAACGCGTTCATTCAATATTGGAAATGACTATCCATCAAAAAGCCAATGCAAATACATTGCAATCGATTGTCGACAACCTGGATTCCCTGGGTCCAAAGCCACTGAATTATGTGAAGCTATGTGAATGGGTAGAGGCCAATGACTGGAATGCGATGGAGTGGGAATCGTTGCTTCCTGCGATGGATAATCCGGATGATTATGCACGAAATATTCTTTGCCTCGAGCCTTTTGAAGCGGTTCTAATCCAATGGCCGCCTGGAGTGGAGAGTGCCGTCCACCACCATGAGGGATTCTGGGGGGCAGTCGTATGCTTGCGTGGAATCTTAGAAAATATATCATACGAGCTCAGAGAGGGGAAACTTCGTGTTTCAGAAATTATTCGAGCCAAGGAGCGAGGCATTGTTGCAGAACCCGATGGCACTTTGCATAAAATAAAAAATGGCAGTGACTCAGAAGCTTTGGTCACCTTGCATTTTTATTCTCCCGCGCTTGCAGACCTCGATGGACTTGTCTTGTATGATTTGCCTACGGGAAACCGCCTCACGTGCAATGCACTAGCGCCGACTGCTTCTGTAGCATTGGACCCTAGGTTCTACCGCACCATTGAGCCCCAAGCATTCGAATTTATTGCTTCCGCAGACGCATCTCATTTTCATTGCAACGTAGTTCCAAAGCCTGCACCGGCAGAGATTGAGATTATGGTTTCGGATTATTATGCAGAACATGCTTCGGTTTATGATGCGCAAGATGTACAAGTACTCAAACGAAACCGTTACACGGCAGCAATTGATGAACGCATTGCCGACTGCATGCAAGACTTGAATGGGAAGAAGCCAGTCAAACGTATGATGCACTTTGCCTGTGGCACCGGTAGAAGAGCAATATCTATTCGGAATTTGTCAGCCTTGACTTACGAAATTCATGGGGTCGACTTGTGCAAAGAAATGGCCGATCAGGCACAAGAGCGAGGGATAAAAGTGGAAGTTTCTTCACTTATCGATATCGAAGCACGTACAGATTGGCTTGATTTTGACGCCATTACACTGCTTTATGCCTACGGTCATTTGCCCACACGAAGCATCAGGAAGCATGTGTTGCGCACTGCATTCAAAATGCTCCGATCGGGTGGGCAATTCATGTTTGATGTGTTTGATGCAGCTGACCCGAGCGAGTGGGGACCGGATGCCTTGCGTCAGTTTGATGAGCAACGACTTGGCTCTCAAGGCTATGAAGTGGGCGACGTTTTTTATAAGCGCAGCAAAGGAGACGAATTAGCGTTCATGCATTATTGCAATAAAGAGCGTCTCGAGCAAATTGTTCTGGATGCGGGATTTGAATCTATTGAGGTTACAACAATTGGATATGACCGCGACGCAGGACAAGAGTCAGATACGGGCAAGTTGTTTGTGGTTGCACGAAAAGCCTGATACTCTCTCTTTTCTTTTGTTTGGTTGCGCTTTAAACGTACTTTTTTTTGGCAATCAGTGGATCATGTATGTTGATTCTAATGATGGTGCATTTGTCCATGATTAAGGTATCCGGAGCAAAAGCCGTTCAAGGCGACTTCGATTCATTAACAATGGCGTTGACATCTTTTTAGTCTAGGTGAACATTTGTGAG
>DDEH01000104.1 GCA_002336085.1 Flavobacteriales bacterium UBA1959
AGCACCATGAATTGGGGCTCAACGGCCAATGCCCGTGCAATTACTATCCGTTGGCGCTGGCCACCACTGAAGCTTCCAGGATATCGTTGGGCATCTGAGGCCTCCAACCCCACTTCTTGAATCAATTGAACCGCTTTATCCCTGGCTTCCTGCTTGCCCAGTCCCATGTGCGCGTATACTTCTGCAATTGCTTTGCCTACCGGAATCTTTGGGTTTAAGGCACTGTACGGATCTTGGAAAACCAGCTGTGCTTTTTGGCGGATTTTCCGCATGTATGTTGCGTTGCCGTGATCAACAGGAATACCATCGAGTGAAATGCTGCCAGTGTTTATGGTTGTGAGGCCCAGCAACGCCCTACCCAATGTGGATTTTCCGCTTCCGCTTTCTCCGATGAGCCCGATGCGCTCTCCAGCATCGATAGTGAGGCTGACGTCGTTGACAGCATGCAGTGCATGGATTGTTTTTCCCCAGAAATTCTCTTTCAGGGAGTATGATTTTGTCACATTTTTAGCCGAAACTAAAATGTTTCCGATTGGCGTTTGAATGGCTCGAGGTTGGATGGTTCTCGCGTTGATGAGTGCTTGAGTGTAGGGATGTTTAGGCTGCTTCATCACATTGTCAACGCTGCCTTGTTCCACCAATTCTCCGTTTTGCATCACGAGTACATCGTCGGCGATGTCTCGTACCACATCTAGGTCGTGGGTAATAAAAAGGAGGGCTAGTTTTCGCCGTTTTTTAAGCCGATTCAAAAGGTTCAATACAGCCCGTTGAACCGTTACATCCAAGGCTGTTGTGGGCTCGTCAGCAATCAGCAATTCGGGTTTCGCCGCCAAAGCCAATGCAATCATTACCCGTTGTTTTTGGCCGCCACTTAGTTCGTGTGGATAGCGCTCGAAAAGAGTGGCAGGGTCTGGCAACTCCACTTCTTCTAGCAAGTCTGTGGCGTCTGTTCGGGCTTGTTTTTTGGTGAGGCCCTGATGAACGATCAACGATTCTGCCACCTGCCACCCAACGCGCATCGAAGGATTCAAGGAGGACATGGGGTCTTGAAAAACCATACTCAACCCTTGTCCCAAGGGTGCTTTAGAAGGGTGCTGCGGGGCAATCCAGTTGGTTTGGCTGGGAAGGTGACGGACAGTCCCGATAGTCACCTTTGCATTGGCAGGCAAGAGCCCCATAATGGCAGATGCTGTGATGCTTTTCCCCGATCCGCTTTCCCCGACAAGCGCAACGGTGTGGCCTCGATAAATGTCAAACGAAATGCCGTGCACCACCTTTGCCTCGCCGAAGGCAATGGTGAGGTGGTCAATGCGGAGCAGCGGTTCGTTCATGAATGTGCTCAGAGGGTACCGCGAGACTCTTGTTCGCGTTCGATTGCTTCGAATAAGGCTTTGAAATTTCCTTTGCCAAAGGACTTGGCGCCTTTGCGTTGTATAATCTCAAAAAACATTGTGGGCCGATCGACTACGGGCTTGGTGAAAATCTGCAAGAGGTAGCCTTCATCGTCACGATCGATAAGAATGCCGAGTTCTTTGAGCGGCGCAAGGTCTTCATCAATTTCCCCAACACGGTCCAACACGGTCTCATAATATTCGTTCGGTACACGAAGGAATTCGATGCCCCGATTCCGCAGTTCAGTAACAGTTTCGATGATGTTTGATGTCGCTACCGCGATGTGTTGTACGCCGGATCCGTTGTAAAAATCGATGTACTCTTCGATTTGTGATTTTTTCTTTCCTTCCGCAGGTTCATTGATTGGAAACTTGATGCGGCCATTTCCATTGGACATCACCTTGGACATGAGCGCGGTGAATTCGGTCGAAATATCTTTGTCATCGAATGAGATCAATTGGGCGAAGCCCATGACTCTCGCGTAGAAATCAACCCATGTATTCATTTCGCCCCACCCCACATTGCCGACCATGTGATCGATATACTTCAGGCCCAATGGCTTGACTTTAGTAGCCATCGTCCACGGCTGAAATCCGGGCAAAAAGAGTCCGCCATAGTTTTTTCGCTCAACAAATACGTGCACGGTATCGCCATAGGTTTTAATGGCGCTGAGCACCACGGTTCCATGCTTGTCTTCTCTTGTTTCTGGTTCAAAGACACTGACGGCACCTCGTGATGTGGTTTCTATCCAGCTTTTTTTTGCATCGTCCACCCAAAGCGCAACGGTTTTGACCCCATCGCCGTGTTGATTGATGTGTTGATTAATGGGTCCGTCAGCACTCAAAGGGGAAGTGAGCACAAGGGTGATTTTATCTTGCCGCAGCACATAGGAAACCGCGTCTGCACGGCCGGTTTCAAGACCGGAGTAAGCGACCGGCTCGAAGCCCCAAGCCATCATGTAGTAATACGCACTTTGCTTGGCATTGCCGCAGTACAATTCGATGTGATCCGTGCCAAGAAGGGGCAGAAAGTCTTCGGCTTCTGGAACGACTTTTTCGAGCGGGGTGGAAGAAGAGTATTGCATGGAATGGCTTCTAATGGAAATTCAATCCTTCATGTGGCTGTCGAGCCAAGATTGATGGTAATCGTCGTGTTCAAGAGCCAGCGCTTCAGCGGTGACTTGCAGTGGGCGGAACGTATCGACCATGACGGCCAGTTCTTCTGTTTTCGTTTTGCCGATGCTTCCTTCATAGGTTCCTGGATGAGGTCCATGGGGGATGCCTGCTGGATGCAAAGAAATATACCCGCGATCAATTCCTGTCCGGCTCATGAAATCCCCATCCACGTAGTACAAAACTTCGTCGGAGTCAATATTGGAATGGTTGTACGGAGCTGGTATGGACTTGGGGTGGTAATCGTACAACCTGGGAACAAAACTGCAAATCACAAAAGCATCGGTTTCGAATGTCTGGTGCACTGGTGGTGGCTGATGCACGCGTCCAGTGATGGGTTCGAAATCGTGAATGGACATGGCATAGGGAAAGTGGTATCCATCCCATCCGATAACATCAAATGGATGCGATGCATAAACATAGTCGTGCAATTGGCCTTGTTTTTTGATGCGAATAGTGAATTCACCCTCTTGGTCAAACGTTTCCAATTTCGAAGGTGGTCGCATGTCCCGCTCGCAATAAGGGCTGTGCTCTAACAGCTGGCCGAAGTGATTCCGGTAACGCTTGGGCGTGTAGACGGGATGTGCTGATTCTGTGATGAACAAGCGATTTGCACTTGAGGCAAAAACGAATCGATGGATGATTCCGCGTGGGATAACCAAATAATCACCGGATTGGAAGGCGATTTCCCCAAGCATGGTATGCAGCACTCCACTTCCTTCATGTACAAAAACTACTTCGTCTCCGTCGGAGTTTTTGTAAAACTCCTCATTGCCCATACTGCTAGTGGGCGCTGCCAGTAAAATGGTCACATCTGAATTGAACAGCATAGCCGTACGGCTCTCTAAGTACCCTGGTCGTGGTTTTACTTTGAAGCCTTCTAGTTTGCGGCTGAGCAGGTTGTTTTCTATGGCAGCAGTGGGAGCGACGTCGACAGAAGCACCAACACGCTTGACCATGGTTGGCCGTCGAAGGTGATAGAGCAATGAGCTCATTCCAACAAATCCAATGGTTCCGAATAATTGTTCGTGGTACAGCGACCCGTCCGGTTGTTCAAACTGGGTATGGCGCTTTTGCGGGATATCTCCGAGGCGTTGATAGAATGGCATGCCAGCTGTATTTAGTGCGCTTAAGTTTGCAGGGTGCAACAAAAATGCATTGCTAAGTTAGTCCGACTGACATGGGCCAGAAAACGCCAAAGGAAAAAACTCGGAATTCTATCCTCCGGGTCCCTTGATTGTCCTCACCCAACCTGGAAGTTTACCTTCTGGGGTGATGCGCCATTTCAGAGATAAACGCTGAGATTCGGGCAATGGGTTTTGTTCAGAAAGCCGATTTTTTCGGACCAAAGCTCGCACGGAGACCCCACACCTTTGGGATACCTGCCAGATGCTCTCCCCGTCACGTATGGTCACCCAATCTTCCCGTCCACGGGTTCGTTTGGGCTGCAAATAGACAGTCTCTCCTATTGCGGGCCGGTACGGAGCTGATTTTGAATTTCGTTCAATCCCGTTGTACCGGTAAAGCTGCCAGGTCATCATGTCCAAATCCTTGGCGAGTGATTCGTAGGTTTCACCGGAAATGGCGAGGGTGTAACGGATTTCGTTTTCGCTCGTTTGGATGGACCGCAGGCCGCTCACCAGCTCTCCATTCTTATTTTGGTTGAATACGTGCCTGTTCGCATCGCGCTTGGTTCGTTCTTGAAGGTCATCTGTGGCCTGTTTCGATTCTGCAAAGGCTTCTCGATCCGCCGCGAGCGTCAATCCTTTTTTGTCAAATTCCTCGAGATTGTTCCGATTGATGAGTTCAATCAGCTGATTTGCATACTTCGGGTTGGTTGCATAACCGCATTTTTTCAATCCCTTGGCCCAGCCTTTGTAATCGGTAGGGTCCAATTGAAACAACTGCTCGTACCGTGGCTTTTTGAGAAATTCGCTGTGGTCTTGAAAACTCTCCGCAGCATTTTGGTAGGCCCTGAAGCACTCATCTTTGGCATCGTCGTCATGGTAGACTCGGCTTCCGTTCCATTTGCTGTGGCATTTGATTCCGAAGTGATTGTTGGATTTTAGCGCGAGTTTACTTTTGCCATTTCCGCTTTCTAAAATGCCCTGCGCGAGCGTGATGCTGGCAGGAACACCATGCAGTGCCATTTGATATACGGCTTCATCTGCCCACCGCTCAATGTATTGTTGAGAAGGCGTTAGATCTGAAGGCTGAGCCGAGGCGGTGACGCATAACCCCATGGCCAACCAAAACACCATCCACATGGAGATGGCCGTGATTGCCGAAAATCGAGAGAAAGCGTTGCTTGAGTTCATTGTATGCCAGATGCAGGGTAAAACTACCTCGAATTATGAAGCAAGTTGCTGCCCCTGTTGGGGATGTTTTCACCGAAGAGATGTGAATTCAAGAGGGGATAGAATCGCCCGATTGTTCCTTGATTAATTCGCCTTGCTCATCGAAAAATTGCCAATTTCCAATGGGCTGTCCCAAGCTATCGTAATGCCCAATGATGAATGGATTTCCATTGGCGTACCACGTGTGATAAGGCCCGACTTGTATCCCATTGTTATAAATATGCTCTGCCCACGGTGAGCCATTGGGATAAAAAGCGCGGGAGGCGCCATGCCGCTTTGAATTTTTCCATTCACCGTATTTTGTGAGCTGTCCGCTGGGATCAAAAAGCGAGATGGAAAGTGTATCGCCTTCGAGCACCTCGACTTTCCGTCGGGGTTCGCCGTCGGGCCATTGGGCCGTGACAATCTCCAGTGTTTTATTTGTAGTCTCGACCTCGCTTTTGTTCAATTGGACATCGGGCTCGGAGCACCCGAAGCCCCAGAGAACACAAAAGACAATAAGTAATTTTTTTGTGGCAATACCAATGGTCATCGTTTTCGTTCTATTGTGTAATCTACCAGGTTGACAAGGGCTGTTTTTGCCTCTGAATCTTTCGCAACTGCCAATAATCCAATGGCCTCGTCTCGGAGTTCTGTCATTTTTTTACGGGCATAGTCCATTCCCGGACCATCGATTATGGCATCCATGACCTCTTGTACCGCGTCATCTTTGTGGTTTTGGTATTTGACCAATCGAATCAAACGCCTTCGCTCACTTGGGGTTGATTTATTGAGCGTATGAATAAGCGGAAGGGTCATTTTTCGTTCCCGAATGTCCCCTCCTGTTGGCTTGCCAATGCGTTCGCCATCGCCCAGATCGAGCAGATCGTCTTTGATTTGAAAAGCCAATCCGACGAGTTCACCGAATCGTTTCATGTTTTTCGTAGTCTCAGCATCATTGCTCACTGATGCGGCGCCACAGGCACAGCAGGCGGCAATCAATGAAGCTGTTTTTCGCTGGATAATATCGAAATAGACTTCTTCTGTGATATCCAAGCGTCGTGCCTTTTCGATCTGGAGCAATTCACCTTCACTCATTTGCCGAACCGCTTCGGATGTTATTTTTAGAAGGTCATAAGCCTCGGCGTCAACGGCCATTAGCAAGCCCTTGGACAAAAGGTAGTCCCCGACTAAAACAGCAATCTTTTTCTTCCAGAGCGCCTGAATGGAGAAGAACCCCCTGCGCAAGGAGCTTTCATCTACAACGTCGTCGTGTACGAGGGTAGCAGTATGAAGGAGTTCAATCAAGGACGCAGCAATATGGCTGCGTTCTGGCAAGGCACTGGACTTTTTTTCAAGAATCACTCGGGCCGTCAAAAAAACGAATAGGGGCCGCATCTGCTTCCCCTTCCTGCGTATGATGTAGCGAGTGACGCGATCGAGCAAAGGGACTTCCGTGCGCATTGCGCTTTTAAAGTGCCCTTGGAATTTTGCCATATCATTGGCTACGGGGGCTTGGATCTCGTCCATTTTACTCATGGTGCAAAGGTACATCTCACTTCACCTTGTCACGGGGACTTATCTTTGTCTAAAATCCCTCCCATGATTCACTCTATGACAGGCTACGGTAAGTCGACTGCCACCATCGGTTCTCGGCGGTATACCGCAGAGATTCGTTCTTTGAATGGAAAAAACCTCGACTTGAGTGTTCGAATGCCTTCAGCATTTCGTGAAAAGGAAATGGAGCTGCGCAAGGCTTTGTCGAAAGCGGTTGGCCGAGGAAAGTGTGACCTCTCGCTGCACTATGTAGCTGACGGCGTGGAACGAAAAGAGTTAAATGCTCCGCTAATATCAGCCTATCTTGATGATTTGGAGGGAATTGCTCAATCAAGAGGTTACGAGAATAATCCGGGGTCTCTGCTGCAAGTGGCCATGAGGCTGCCGGATGTTTTGCAACAGGGAAAGGAGGAATTTAATGTGAATGAGTGGATTCAAATCGAGAAAGTTGTCGACGAGGCGTTGGCCAATTTCTTGGCGTTTCGCACCCATGAGGGAAAAACACTAGAAGCTGACTTTCGTGCGCATGTGTCGAACATTGCGAGTATGGAAATGGAAATCGGCCCCCTTCTGGATGAAAGAATCAAACGCATTCGTTCTCGCATTCAAACGAATTTTGATGAAATTCAAGACCGCGGTCGGTTGGATGAGAACCGCTTTGAACAAGAAGTTTTGTTCTACTTGGAAAAGCTTGACGTTTCGGAGGAGCGCGTGAGGCTTAAGGCCCATTGCGACTATTTTATTGAGGTATTGGAGCAGCCCGAAGGACAAGCTAAAAAGCTTGGTTTCATTGCGCAGGAAATGGGCCGTGAGATTAATACGCTGGGCAGCAAGGCCAACGATGCAGACATGCAGCGTTACGTAGTGCAGATGAAAGATGAGTTAGAGAAAATCAAAGAACAGGTTCTCAATGCCCTTTGAATCAAAAGGAAAATCCATTATTTTTTCAGCTCCGTCAGGCGCCGGAAAAACAACAATTGTCCAGCACTTGCTAGAGAATAGCGGTCTGGCCTTGGGCTTTTCTGTGAGCGCAACTACGCGCAATCCGCGGGGCAATGAAAAGGATGGGATCGACTATCATTTTAAGTCAATTGACGAATTTCGTGCGTGCATCGCGAGCAACGAATTGGTGGAGTGGGAGGAAGTTTATCCGAATAAATACTATGGAACGCTGAAAACGGAACTTGAACGGTTTTGGGCTGAGGGAAAAACCGTTTTATTTGATGTGGACGTAGTGGGAGGAATGGAGCTGAGAAAAGTACTGGGCCCAAGTGCATTGGCCATTTTTGTTCAACCTCCGAGCATGGATGTTTTGCGCTCACGTCTCGAACACCGGGGAACGGAGAGCAAGGAGCGAATTGAAGAGCGGATGAACAAAGCCAAATGGGAATGGAATCAAAACGTTAATTTTGATTACATTCTAGTCAACGATGTTTTAGAAACTGCTTGTAAAATGGCCACTGATATCGTTCGCAAGCATTCTGAATCGGGATCAATATGACAAATACGAACGATCAGCATGAAAAGAAGGTAGGGCTGTACTTCGGTACATTTAACCCCATTCACATGGGACATTTGGTCATTGCCAATCACATGGCGACTTATACAGATTTGGATGAAGTATGGTTGGTGGTGACTCCATTAAATCCACACAAGAGCATCAATGAAATGATGAACCAAGAACATCGTTTGCAGATGGTGCACTTGGCCGTTTCAGAGAATGAGCTTTTAAAGGGCTGCGATGTCGAGTTTGAAATGCCCCAGCCGAACTACACGGCTGCAACGATGAGGTACATGCGATCGCAGCATCCGGAATCCGAATTCAGTATCATCATCGGAGAAGATAATTTCGAACGCATTCACACATGGCGGGACTATTGGGAATTGGTCCGCAATCATCGCATTCTGGTGTATCCGCGTCGGTCTTCAGATCAAGACACACCGGCAATTGCAACCGCAGCTCCTGAAGACATTGTGCCGAGCGATCACGCCCACGTTGAGTGGTGCAATGCGCCAATGATTAGCATCTCTTCTACTTATTTGCGCAGAGCCATTACAGAGCAAAAAGATATTCGTTACCTCCTGCACGACAAGGTGTTGAACTACATCAGCAACAACCACCTTTACGAGTAATCAAGTGTTGTTGAAGAAGTTCATGGTGCGCTCCAATCCGATGGTCGCAAACGACTGAACCAGGGCTTCGCACCGCTCTAATCTCTCAGAAATTGCATGATTTTCTTTGTCGTCCCATTTCCCTAATACATAATCGACTTGCTTCCCTGTGGAGAATTCTGATCCAATGCCAAACCTCAAACGGCTGTACTTGGAATGACCAAGAACGGACTCAATGTCACCGAGGCCATTATGTCCTCCTCCGCTCCCTTTTCCCCGTAAACGCAGGGTTCCAAAGGGAAGGGCGAGGTCATCTGTAATGATCAACACCCGCTCCAATGGGATTTTCTCAGTTTCCATCCAATAGCGAACGGCCTTGCCGCTGAGGTTCATAAACGTAGATGGTTTGAGCAATATCAAGGCGCGCCCCTTAAAACGGACGGTGGACACCTCACCCAGTCGAGACACTTCAAAAGAAGCATCCTTTCTCTGGGCAATGGCATCCACCACCTTAAACCCGATGTTGTGTCGGGTTTCCTCATATTCAGCTCCCGGATTTCCGAGTCCTACGATGAGGTATTTCATTCTGATCAGATTGAAGCCGCTCCGATTCGCAT
>DDEH01000064.1 GCA_002336085.1 Flavobacteriales bacterium UBA1959
AACCAGTATTATCTCAATTCGGGATCCATGCAGGCGGACACCATCACTTCGGAAATAAATGAAAAAGATATCCATTCAGCTATTGATGGATTGAAAGCAGACTTCCGCATTCCCTTTACAATGTTTTTAGAGGGTTTCCATTACGATGAAATTGCCAGTGAATTGAACATTCCAATGGGCACGGTAAAGAGTCGAATCTTTCATGCTCGCAAAAAGCTTGCTACAGAGCTGGTTGCTTTTCGCAACTGAGACGCAACCAATTAACACTTTGCGATGTTGGAAGAATGTGGTAACATTACCTTTCTAATACAACGTTGCATGACTCGACTTAATCTTCGCTATTTTACTTGCCTTTTGATAGCAAGCGTTTCGCTTGGCCCTCAGCTGCAAGCCCAGTTGGACGTTGAGTCGGGATTGTCCCTTGAGGAATATGTGAATGATATTTTGCTTGGAAATGGTATTCAGGCATTCAACATCAGTTACCAAGGAGGAGATCAGCAGTTAGGGTACCTCACAGGAGGCGATGATGTTTTTTCTATTTCCTCCGGCTTAATATTGAGTTGTGATGTTGCGGAGAATCTGGAGTGTCCAACGGACTTTTTGACGTGTGACGGTTGCTTGGGGACAGGTTTCAGTGATCCCGACTTACTGGATATTGCAAATTCTGTGCCTGACCTTATCGGAGAGAATTTTAACGTGAGCTCTGTGAATGATGGATGTGTTCTTGAGTTTGATTTTGTGGCTGCAGGCGATACTGTGAGTTTCGATTATGTCTTCGGCTCTGATGAATACCTGACCTGGATTAATACTCAATTTAACGACGTTTTTGCTTTCTTTCTGAGTGGTCCAGGCATAACCGGTCCGTATGACAGTCCTGCAGGTTTCCCAGATGGAGCAGTCAATATCGCGGGAATTCCCAACACAGACCCGAATATTCCGATCACTATTTCTTCTGTAAATCCAGGAACAAACGCAGAATTTTATATCGACAACCAAGGAGGTTCGGACGTTTGTATCAATGGCTATACCGTGCCCTTTACTGCGTCCCACCCTGTAGAATGCGGAGAAACATACCACATCAAACTGGCCATAGCAGACGGGAGTGACACTGCCTTGGAGTCGGTTGTGGTTTTGGAGGAAGGTTCGTTTGAATCAAATGCAGTGGTTCAAATTGATTTGAGCATTGACGTTGGTGGTCCAGAGGCAAATACGATTTATGAGGATTGCGGTCAAGCGACATTGACGTTTGAGCGTCCTGTTGAAACCATTCTTGATATTCAAGAAATGGTTTACATCAATTATGGCAATAGTGTGGCAACCAACGGTGTTGACTATGGGCAACCCCAACCTGACGGTTCTTTGCTGCCTCTCCCGGATTCGATTGTTTTTGCTCCTTTCGTGAGCATCGTTCAATTCATCCTAACCGCGGCAATTGATGGAGTCGCGGAAGGTCCAGAATTGGTGGAGATGGAAATTGAAAATGTGGCCGCCTGTAACGGTGGTGGACTTACGACTTACTTCTCTTTTTTCGTGGCCGAAGAGCCACCGCCATTCGAAGTGAGCGGTTATAACACAGAAATGTGTCTCGGTGATATCATTGAACTCGCTCCACTTGTGAGTGGCGGATATGGCAATTACACGTTCGACTGGCTTTGCAATGGCGAGACGGGATCGCCTTATTTTTTCGAACCCAGTGAGGCCGGGCCATGGGAATGTGAAATTATTGTCGGTGATACGTGTGGCATGCCCTCTGAATCTGCCATTATCGAGGTGGAAGTTTTACAATTTGATCCGCTTGAGGTAAACATTGTGGAGGAGACCATTGAATTGGAATGCAATGGATTTGTTGATATTGAAGCCATTGGAACAGGCGGTTACAATGGCGCAGAAGGAGGCTTCTATGAATATGCCTGGGAAGACCAGGATGGGAATAATCTTTTCCCTAGTTGGTTCGATCCGTCTATTATTGGTTTGAGTACTTGGCAAAATGCGGATGAGGTCTTTGTTACACTTACTGATGCCTGTGGCTTGGAGGCCACGGATAGTTTGGAAATCACATACAACATACCGCCCGTTGTGGTCACCGTTGACGAGCAGGTGGATGTTTTGTGCAATGACCCCTTCAGTATTACCGCTTCTGCTACTGGCACGGGCCCATTC
This sequence comes from Flavobacteriales bacterium UBA1959, assembly GCA_002336085.1. GTDB lineage: Bacteria > Bacteroidota > Bacteroidia > Flavobacteriales_D > Sanyastnellaceae > UA16. The sequence continues at coordinate 2,161 of DDEH01000064.1, forward strand.
AACTATACTTGGCTGGATGGTGGAACTTGGTTGGGGTGGGGGAACCCCTTGAACTGGTCTACAAGCTCGGATGAAAGCATTGTCCTTGAGGTGAGCGATGCGTGTGGACAACTGGAATCGGTAGACATCGAGATTACGGTTGAAGCGCCGGAGGTCATTGTGAGCTTGCCCGATGGAGTGGTAGGGCCGTGCACGGAAGTCTTCAATTTGCAGGCAGATGTGACCAGCGGATCCGGCGGGTACCAGTTTTCATGGTTTCAGAATGGAATCAATATGAATGAAAATGATGACAACATCGATATTCAATTGAGCGAGACTGCCACATTTACCGTAAATGTGGATGATGGCTGTGGCCAGAACGGAACCGATAACGCCCAAGTTGTAATCGATAATCCGCCCCTGATTGTTGAGCTCGGCCCAGATATTTATGCGAGCTGTGTGGATTTTACGGTTATTCCCGTTGACATCATTAGTGGTGCAGGGGATTATCAATACGAGTGGTTTGTGAGCGGAGAATCATATGACATGGATGATGAAATCACACTCCAATCATTTGGAACCGTTCCAGTAGGCATTTCCGTGCAAGATGGATGTGGTGGAGCGACAATTGATTCGTTGGTTTACATTGTCCCAGACATCCCAATTTTGTTAGAAGTTACCCCGTCTACGACCATTTGTGCAGGAGACGGTATATCCCTCGAGGCATTGGCTATGGGAGGAGAAGAGGGATTTGTGTATTACTGGCCAACACTCGGTGCATATGGGCCTGTGCAATACATATCTCCTACACAAGCTGCGACGTATCCGGTTATAGCTACTGACATATGTGGCGAAGAAATGGATGATGCGAGTGTTATTGATGTTCAGTATCTCTTCAGTGATTTCACAGTCAGTGGAACGGAGGAAAATGAGAATCGGTACACTTTCCGCGCTACGCCCAATCCACCAGAGCCATACGAAGGGGCATACGCATATGATTGGGACTTTGGAGATGGTTCTACCTCTGATGAGCCCATTGCTGTGCATGAATTTGACGGTCTGAGTGATTACACTGTTACCCTGGATATTACGAGTTGGGTGGGATGTACCAATCAATCGTACACCGTGGTGCGTGGTCCGGTATTGCTTTACGTACCCAACGCGTTTACACCAAACAATGATGGGATTAACGATGCCTTTCGTGTAGTAGGGGGGCAAATAAAGGACTACGAAATATGGATCATGAACCGTTGGGGTGAACTGGTCTTTAACAGCAACTCACTCGATGAGTTCTGGGCAGGCGATGTTGCTGGAGGAACTCATTATGCCGAGAATGGCATATACAACTGGGTCATTCGGTTGAAAGGTTATAATACGGATGCAGAGGAGTTTACCGGAATGCTTCAATTGATGCGTTAAACCGCGGTTCAAAATTCCAACGAGGAAAATTCGCTTCAAGGTCTCAGGGGCATGGTGAAAACGATTTAATTTGCGGACATGAATATGACCAAAGTAAAATCGTACCAAGGGCCCTTTATCATTGTTACCTCCCTGTTTTTTATGTGGGGATTCATCACTGTTATGGTGGATGCCTTGATTCCGCGACTAAAGGATGTCTTTGAATTGACATTTCTTCAAGCAGGCTTGGTCCAATTTGCTTGGTTCGCTGCTTATGGTTTGCTCAGCATACCGGGCGGTAATTTAATTGAGCGGATCGGATACAAACGCGGAATTTTGACAGGACTTGGCCTTGCTGCCTTTGGATGCCTGCTTTTCTACCCTGCAGCCGCAACTCGCGTTTATGGCTTGTTTTTGCTCGCTTTGTTTGTTGTAGCTGGTGGATTGACAATCCTTCAGGTGGCAGCAAATCCATATATATCCGTATTGGGTGATCCTAAACGAGCGTCGAGTCGGCTCAATCTTGCGCAGGCATTCAATTCCTTGGGGACGACTATTGCGCCAATTGTGGCCGCTAGCTTTTTATTGAGTGATCAAATTCTAACAGGTGATGAGCAAGGCCAATTGGGTCAGGGTGCTTTGGATGCGTACCGATCAGCTGAAGCGTCAGCAGTGCAAGCGCCTTTTGTGGTTTTAGCGATGGCTTTTTTGCTGCTAGCTGTTTTGATTGGTGCCAGCAAACTCCCTCGTATTTTGGGCGCCAGTTCAGAGGGGGGACTGAGAGATGCATGGAAGAACAAAACATTGCGCTACGGTGCGTTTGGCATATTTGCTTATGTAGGAGCTGAAGTTGCTATTGGTTCTTATATGGTGGGCTACGGCCTGGAGTTGGGAGTTGGTGAGATCATTCGTGAGAATGCATTGCTTTCTTCAATGGCCGGCTTGGCAGCTAGTATCAGAGGGATGTCCTTGGAGGGAATCGATACGAAAGGTTTGATAGGAGCATTGCTGACCTTTTACTGGGGAGGAGCAATGATTGGTCGCTTTATAGGTAGTGCCCTGATGCAGCGCATTGCTCCAAGTAAGTTGCTGGCCATCTTTGCGCTTGGAGCTTCGGCAATGGTTATTATAAGCCTTTTGTCTTCTGGAGTCACGGCGCTTTTGGCACTTTTAGCAGTCGGCCTTTTCAATAGCATCATGTTTCCGACAATCTTTACCTTAGGTATTGGTGAATTGGGCGACTTGAAACCTCTGGGCAGTGGTATTCTATGCACGGCTATTGTGGGAGGGGCATTCATCCCTCCAGCGGTCGGAGCCTTGGCAGACCACTCAGGTTTTGCAATTGCTCTCGTGTTGCCAGTCTTCTGCTATTTGTATATCCAATACTTTGCCTCGAAAGTGGCAGGTGCGAAATAGTCTAGAAAAGAAAGAGGGAATCGGTAGTTTCTCTGAATTGCGCAGTTGGTAAGAATTGTAAAAACTTTATGCACAATGCCAACCTTTTAAGCGGAAATGCTGTTCTTTCGTGCAGAGAGCGTATTTGTTCCTTATCTTAAAGTATTAAAGTTAGAAGCTATGGCCCGTAAAAAGCGATCGAAGGAATTGCAACCGAACATCAAAGTCCGACTCGATAGGAGGACAGTCATCACTGTGCGCGACGAGGAGAAGTTAGCATTTTGGAAAGAGAAGTATCCGCAATTGGAAGTGCTTGAGAGTTGAGGAGTAAATCATTCCGGAGCTTTCTAGTGGCGGGTGATTGGGCGTTGCACAAAGAGAACGATTGGCTTTTGCTAAATGTTACTCATTAAAAAAGCCGGATTGCTCCGGCTTTTTTAATGGCCCTGTTTGAGCCAAACGCAATCAACACGATCGGGGCTTAAGCTACCTCTGTTTGCTTCCATGGAGCAAAGGCAAGCTGTTCTCGACCTTTTTTTGTCAAGGTGTAGCCATTCTTGTTTTGGAGCATTCCATCCAAGTATAAATTGGTAATTCGCTCACCAATCCTCGCTTGTCCCACGCTCAGGTCGGTATCGGCTTCTATTCGCTTCCAAAAGTTCCGCTCCAATACTGCAAGGCGAATGTGCGTCTGTTGTTCCTGCTTGTAAGTGTGAATGATATCAAGGATCATGTAGTCGTACTTGTCCATGGGTCGAGTGGTATGGTAGGGTTAGGTAGTCGTTGTGAAAGTCCGAAGACTTAGCTGCAAAGTAGACGTCGACGTTTGAAAAGTTGTCAGTACCGCTGACGTAAATATGAACGAATTGTTAACGACTCTGCTGAAGATGTTGAAGACTTGTGAATAGCGCAATTCTATTGCCTATAAGTAGCTGTTTGACAAAGTATTAGCGAGATTCCGGGACGGCAACAGGTCAATTATAATACGTTCCAGCGGCCGCGTCGGGTGGCACCATTGCTCAAATGCGTTTTTAAAATGCCCATAAATTCGTCCCGCTCGATTTCAATAGCTCCCAAGCTTTTCAGGTGAGAGTTTTGGATTTGGCAATCGATTGGACCAAAATGATTTTTTTTGGCCCACTCTATGAGGTGGACAAATGCAATTTTGGACGCATTGCTTTCGGAAGAATACATGCTTTCACCAAAAAACATTTTGCCAATGGATACGCCGTAAAGTCCACCGATGAGTTCGCCATCGCGCCATGTTTCAAATGAATGCGCAAGGCCTAGTCGATGCAAGCGAACGTACGCGCCAACAATTTCCTCAGAAATCCATGTGCCTTCTCCATCCTTCCTCAATTTTCCGCAGTTGCGGATGACTTCTTCAAAACAAGTGTCAGTTTTAACTTCATAATCGTGTCGATTGAGCACATTTCGCATGCTCTTTGAGATTTTTAAATCGTCCAACGGAAGGATGCATCGCTTTTCGGGTGCCCACCACAAAATCGGATCATTTTCACCGTACCACGGAAAGATCCCGCCTTCATACGCAGCAATGAGTCTGGCCTCGTTCAGATCACCGCCAATGGCAAGAAGGCCTTCCCATGATTCTTCCAGAGGGGGGAATCCAATGGTGTCGTCTAGCATGGTTATTCGAGGCTGATCTGTCATAGCTGAAGTTCTTTTCGAAGATAGCGCATGGTCATTGATTCTGTCCGATTTTTGTCGCATGCCAACGATTCATCCTTCTTTTGTTCGATCGCTTGCAATGCGCATCAAAAATGATGGTGTCACCTTTGGCGCAATGGCAGATCAGGAGATGCCTTTTCGAAGACCATTGAAGTCTGAAGCCCTCGATTTGGGCTACCGCGTTCGAAATGCAGCCGTATTACTGGTTTTGGTTCCCGAGGCGGGTCAGTGGTCTGTCGTGCTTATGAAGCGGCAAGAATATTCGGGTGTTCACAGCGGCCAAATAGCCATCCCAGGAGGAGAGGTGGAATCTGGCGATGGAGATGCCAAGGCTACGGCCATTCGGGAATTCGAAGAGGAGATGGGAGTGAAGGTTCCTGCATCGAATGTTTTTGCACAACTTACTGAGCGTTATATCCCGCCCAGCCAATTTTCGGTAGTGCCTTTCTTGGGGTTTTTGAACGAGTTGCCGCAATGGAAACTGGATGGAAAAGAAGTAGCAGAGGCCATTATTGTTCCAATGAAGAATCTGCTTGTGCACAATGCTCTAAAGAACATGGAGATTGTTTTGGCAGACGGCAGAACAGCTATACTTCCGGCGTATTCATTTGACGGCCATGTGATCTGGGGCGCAACGGCAATTATGCTCACAGAATTCATAGCAGCATGGAAAACCACCTTTCCAAATGCCCTCAAAGTGGCTAAGGACGGTTCCAACTGAAATCTCTACTTAGAGTGCTGTATTTTTGCAACATGAATTCGATAACGCAACTAATATCGGGAGGCCAAGAAGATGCTTTAAATGCTCTTGAAATAGCTCGTGAGAGTGGAACTATTCAATGGGTTCGTCCTATGTTGGAAGCGTTTCGCGATCGTCAAGAGGAGAGATTGCTCCAAGAAATTGCTTCAATGCTTGGTGCATTAAAAGTTTCGGAGGCTGCAGAAGTAATGGGAGATGCGTTAGAAGATCCCGAGTTTTCGGAAATTCATGCGGATATCATCGGTTTTTTATGGAGCTGTGGTTTTCAATCCGAGAATCATTTGAGGTCTGTGGTCAATTGCGCTTCTGAAGGTGGCTTTCAATGCGCAATGGAGGCACTCACTTGGATTGAAGAATTGGAATCGGTGAATGATGAAAATGCCCTTTGGGACACGTTGCTGATCATTCGTGGAGTCACAGAGGAGGATCGTTCAGACGGAACAAAGCCGCTTTTTGAAGCCATGCATGCTGCACTGAGTGCTTTGGAACAGAAACAATAAACGAACTCTGCATCAGGTTTGGATGACACCTGTTTGAAATGGCAATATGGGAGCATGACTAGCCATTTCTATTCCTGTGCTAATCCAATGCCTGGTTTTCTCAGGCTCAATGATTGCATCTACCCAAAGACGGGCAGCAGCGTAAACGGGCGACGTTTGCTTGTCATAACGATTGGCCATTTCATCGAATAGTTTTTGCTGTGCGGCCTCATCGGGTTTTATTCCTTGCTTTTTTAATCGGGCCAACTCAATTTGTTGAAGCACCTTCGCTGCTTGCTTTCCGCCCATAACTGCTAATTGTGCTGAAGGCCAAGCCACAATGAGGCGAGGATCATAGGCTTTTCCACACATCGCATAATTGCCCGCGCCATAGCTATTGCCGACTATAATAGTGAACTTTGGAACGGTAGAGTTGGCGACAGCATTGACCATCTTGGCGCCATCTTTTATGATGCCGCCGTGCTCACTTCGAGAACCAACCATGAACCCCGTCACGTCTTGCAGAAAAACAAGCGGGATGCCCTTCTGATTGCAATTCATGATAAACCGTGCGGACTTGTCAGCACTATCTGAATAGATAACCCCGCCAAATTGCATTCCATCTGTTTTCGACTTGACCAATTTCCGCTGGTTCGCCACAATGCCTATGCTCCAGCCTTCTATGCGTGCATAGCCCGTTATGATAGTTTTGCCATATTCTTTTTTGTACTCAGTGAATGAATCAGCATCGACCAAAGAATCGATGAGAGGGTGCGTTGAATAGGGCTGATTGCGCTCACTAGGCAGCACACTGCAGATTCCAGGTCCATTTGGTTCTATGGCATCAATTCTGCTAAATCCGGCCTTATTCGGTTCCGTTTTTGTGTGAGCGATGAGCTTGCGAATGGTGTGCAAAGCGTCTTCGTCATTTTTGCATTTGTAGTCGGTCACTCCACTGATACTGCTGTGGGTTTCTGCCCCGCCCAGCGTTTCATTGTCCACATCTTCACCGATTGCTGCGCGAACCAAAAAGCTGCCGGCAAGAAAAATGGATCCAGTGCCTTCGACGATGAGTGCTTCATCACTCATAATTGGCAAGTAAGCACCTCCGGCCACGCACGACCCCATAACGGCTGCAATTTGAGGAATACCCATTGCACTCATTTTGGCGTTGTTTCTAAACATTCGCCCAAAGTGTTCTTTGTCCGGAAATATCTCATCTTGCATCGGAAGGAACACGCCCGCACTATCGACCAAATAAATGATAGGAATGTGATTTTCCATTGCGATTTCCTGAGCCCTTAAATTTTTCTTTCCTGTGATTGGAAACCAAGCACCAGCTTTTACGGTGGCATCATTTGCAACGACGATGACGGTCTTTCCATGGACGCGTCCAATCTGAATGACTACTCCTCCAGCCGGGCATCCGCCGTGTTCTTCATACATGTCTTCACCAGCAAGTCCTCCAATTTCAATCGGATTTGAGCCAGGATCAAATAACAAATCAAGCCGCTCTCTGGCTGTCTTTTTGCCTTTGGCGTGCTCTTTTTTGATGCGTTTTGCACCACCGCCTTTCGCGGCAATTTCAATGCGATCACGAATAGGTGCCCACAATAAGCGCATGGCATCTTCGTTTCGATTGGCTTCTATGGATTGAGAAGTTTGAGTGTTCGGCATGGGGTAAAGTTAAGTGGAGCGGTACCTTTGTTGCATCGTGCAAGACAAGTACATTTTACGAGACCATCGAATTCGGGTTGCATTTGTGCTGAGCATTGGCTTATTCACAGGATGTTTAGGGCCTAATGCTGATACAAATGCGGGGTGTTCGAGCTCCTTTGAATACATCCTGCCCGAAGCCGCAGAAGGGTTTCGATGGAAAGTGCTTGCAACACCATCTCTGTCTCAAAAACTGACGTGTCTTGAAATCTTTGATGCATCTTTTCAGGCCATTAATACTTCTGTCTATCGTGATTCTTTCGCGCTAGCTAACGACCCATGTCCATTGGGGGAAACTGTTGTGTTGAACCCAACGGCGAGGGGCATAGCGACCCTGAGTACTACTCACGTAGCGCTACTGGAAGCATGGGACCCATCACTTATTCATTGGGCAGGTGGTGCCTTCGTAGACTACATTCAATCAGATATTGCCCACAATCGCCTCGATTCAGGCGCTTCGGTATCCTACGGTGGAAATCCCGAGTGGGATTTGGAAATGTTGGTCTCTCATCCGCCCTCGGTCCTTTGCATATATCCGTTTGGGAATCCCTTAAATGACGCTCGTTGGGCAGACGCCGTTCCCATCGTTCCTGTTCTCGAATACTTGGAACCGCACCCTTTGGGAAGGGCAGAGTGGATGTGTGCATTTGGTTGGTTGGCAGGAGATTCTGCTTGGGCTGAATCGTCGGCGGTTTTCGCAGAGGTACAAACTCGTTATGATGCGGTTCGTTTGAATTCAAGAAGCGACAATCGGCTTCGGGTTTTTACAGGAAGTGTTCAGCAAGGAGAATGGCATGCACCGGGAGGCGATAGTTTCATTGCCAAATTATTGCAGGACGCTGGCGCCGATTATGTATTTGAAAATCGGCCTGGCAGAGAAAACGTTCAGATTCCGTTGGAAGAAATGATAGCACTTGGCAAGAGTTGCGATGCTTGGGGGATTGTATTGAATGATGCGCGAGCTTCGCTAAGCATCCGAGATTTGCTTCAAATGGAAGATCGAAACAGACTCCTGATTCCGAACTCGAATCGTGTTTTTGTGGCCAATGCAGCGCATTGTGACTATTTCGGTTGGTGGGTGGCACGTCCGGATGCCATGCTGCTAAATTTGGCGAATCTCTTCGATGAGGATGGTGTTTTGATGGAAGATGAAACTTGTTTCAACTGGCTGCTGGAATGAGACAAAACAAAATACCCCTGGCTATTTTGGCTGCGATTTTAGTCCTGGCCATGAGTCATCTGATGTGGGGATCGACTGACATCAATTGGGCAGAACTTGGTTCCTGGTTCAGTGGCGTTCCAAAACTGGGGGGAACGGTATTTTTTGAAGTTCGATTGCCTCGCGTTTTGATGGCTATTGCCGCGGGTTCAGGGTTGGGCATTGCGGGCCTAATGATGCAGACTTGGTTTCACAATCCTTTGGCCGGACCCTCTGTTCTTGGGGTCACCTCCGGCGCGGGTATGGCGGTTGCCCTTGTTATTTTAACGGGCGCGGGAGGAGGTTGGCTGGCCAATGCCCTGTCCGCAAGTGTTGGGAGTTGGATGGCACTTGGCCTGGTGTTGATCGTTTCCAATCGATTTCGTGGCATGGCATCGCTATTGATTTTTGGCTTGATGCTCAACTATGTTCTCGGTGCGCTCGTTACCGTGCTGCAATCTGAGGCTGAAGAAAATGCTCTTCAACAATTCGTCTTTTGGGGAATGGGCACGTTTGGTCAAGCAACACTCATTACTTCTGCAGTGGCCCTTGCTTTAGTGCTTGTTGCCGTTTGGATCGTTCAAGCGCGTCACCGAGACCTTGACAAATGGACTCTGGGGGAAATTACGGCAAGAAGCATGGGAGTGGATGAAAGAGGATTGAGGCGTCTCATGATTGGGCTAACGGGATTATTAGCAGGATCAATTACTGCAGTTTGTGGTCCTGTTGCATTTTTGGGATTGGCAACACCTCATTTGGTGAAATTATTGATTTCAAATCGAAGCCATCGGCACTTGATACCCATGACCGCATTGGTGGGCGCAATGTTAGCACTTGTAGCAGATTGGGGAGTGAAAGGATTCGGAGTTTTAGATGGCGGCTGGCCACTGAATGCGGTGCTTTCATTGCTTGGTGCACCACTGGTGATTTGGGTACTGGTAAAACGGAATATGGGCAACTCATGAGCGCAATGAAAGAGTTAGGCACACTGCGCAAAATTCATGCGGCAGGCTTATCCATCGGATATACCGGTCATTCGCCTGTGCTCACTGCTATTGATCAAGTTTGGCAGGGGCCTGGGATTCATTTGATTTTAGGCGAAAATGGGTCGGGTAAGAGTACCCTCATTCGCACTCTAGCAGGACTTCAAGAGCCTTTGAAGGGTGTCGTAAATTGGGATGAAGAAAATATCCATTCAATTGTGGCGCCAAGAAAAATCACCAAAATGGCTTTTGTGGAAAGTATGCCTCCGCGCCAGTCCGAACTCACGGTTGACGAAGCCCTTGCTCTAAATGGCCGAAGCCGCGCGGAACAGGATTTGTGGCTCCATAGGTTTGACCTTTTGTCCTTGCGCTCGAAGTCTATCTCCCAACTGAGTGACGGGCTAGCCCAACGGGTGATGCTGGTACGTGCAATTCTCCAAGAAACGCCCTGGATCCTTATGGATGAGCCTACCGCATTTTTGGATGTGAAATCGCGGCATGTGATGTGGTCGCATTGCTCATCGTTGGTTGAGCAAGGCCGTCATATTATGGTTTCCAGTCACGACTTTCACTTATTGGAGCACAATCCACATCTCAAAAGTGTTACGGCGATTCGCGATCACAGATTGCATCACTTAGACCCAATGGGGTCATTCGCGGAGTGGAGTGCGAGTTTATGACAGAATATATTGGGCAACTTTGGCGACGTTAGATTCAATATGAACGAGGTCGGCTTCGTAAATTTGCCGGAACTTTAGTGCTATGCCATCGATTGCCCGTATGATTTTTGCTTTTGTTTTTTTGTCTGCATTTCTAGCAAGCATAGAATGGTTGGCATTTCGACTGCTGACTCGAAAGTTTCAAATGCAAGCGAATTGGTCCCATATTCGAAAGTGGTGGCTGATTTTATTAGCACTGATTTGGATTGGGTTTGTCATTAATGGCTTCATGTGGCCCACTTGGCGTTCAACACATCCCAAATTACTGAGTGTTTTATCCATTTCGTTTTTCGTGATTTTCATTCCAAAAATGGTTTTGGCCATGTTTGAAATGTTTGAGGTCGCTCGAGTCGGCACCTTTGGAGCCATAAATCACCTATCGGGCAGTGCCCGTCCAATATCCCGACAATCGTTTCTCACCCAATTGGGTTTCGGTGCTGCCGCCGCAACGTTTGCTAGTTTTCTTTATGGTGTAACCTGGGGCAAATATGCTTATCGAGTGGAACGGGTACTGGTGCCCATTTCAAATCTGCCATCGGAATTCAAGGACTTTAAAATCGTTCAGTTTTCGGACGCGCACTTGGGTAGTTTTGTTGACACACCTGGTCCTGTCCTAGAAGCACTAGAACAAATCAATGCATTGAAGCCGGATGTGATTTTGTTCACGGGTGACCTGGTCAACATGCGCGCCGACGAGGCGGAGCCTTGGATTGAACCATTTAAAAATCTAAGTGCACCATTGGGGAAATTTTCAATCATGGGGAACCATGATTACGCAGATTACGGGCCTTTTAGTGAAGAAGAGCGGGAGGCGAGTCGAAAGCGACTGAAGGAAATTCATGGGGAGATGGGCTTTCGCTTGCTTTTGAATGAGCATGAGCACTTCGAACGCAATGGGGAACGCCTGGCTCTGATCGGCGTTGAAAATTGGGGCAAGGGATTTCGCAGGAGTGGGGATTTAAAAGCAGCACTTGCAGGCAGCGATGCAGATAAACTTTGCACTGTGCTTCTCAGCCACGATCCAACGCATTGGGAGGAAGAGGTCATGGATGGCAAAGCGCCGGTTGAATTGACCCTCAGTGGCCATACCCACGGAATGCAGTTTGGGATTGAAATTCCTTGGTTGGGGGTCAAATGGTCGCCTAGCCAATGGCGCTATGCGCGATGGGCAGGTTTGTATAGAGAAGGCGATCAGTTTTTGCATGTGAATCGCGGCTTCGGAGTTTTGGGATTCCATGGAAGAGTAGGCATGCCCCCTGAAATTACAGTGTTGGAATTCGAGCAGGCATAAGCCGCTTCGATGTAATATTGCGGGAGCAATCCCCGAAAAAAAAAAATATGTCAGACGATAAAAAGGTCATTTTTAGCATGCACAAGGTCAATAAGGTGACCCCAGCAGGCAAGCAAATTTTAAGGGACGTGACCTTGGGCTTTTACCATGGAGCAAAAATTGGTATTCTCGGTGCGAATGGTGCGGGTAAGTCAACGGTTATGCGGATTATTGCAGGCCTTGATGAAGCATTTACCGGAGATGTGACTTGGTCGCCGAACCTTTCGGTCGGCTACTTGTCACAGGAGCCCGAGCTGGATGAAAGCAAGACAGTTCGTGAGATCGTGGAGGAGGGGACCGCTGAAATTGTGGCCGTTCTGAAGGAATACGAGGAAATCAATGCCAAGTTCATGGATGAAGAAATTCTGAACAATCCCGATAAGATGGAGGCGTTGATCAATAGACAGTCTGAGGTTCAAGACCGCATTGATTCATTGAACGCTTGGGAATTGGACACGAAGCTGAATATCGCTATGGACGCGCTGCGTTGTCCTCCCGATGATGCTAAAATTGGTGTTTTATCGGGTGGAGAACGCCGTCGTGTCGCGCTTTGCCGATTGTTGCTACAACAACCGGATGTCTTACTATTGGACGAGCCGACCAACCACTTAGATGCTGAGTCCATTGACTGGTTGGAGCAGCATTTGGAGCAATACACAGGAACAGTCTTGTGCGTGACACACGATCGTTACTTTCTCGATAATGTTGCTAAGTGGATTTTGGAATTGGACCGAGGTGAAGGGATTCCATACGAGGGAAATTATGCTTCATGGTTGGAGCAAAAGACAAAACGCCTTGCCCAAGAGGAAAAGCATGCATCCAAACGGCAAAAAGAATTAGAGCGTGAGTTGGAATGGGTGAAACAATCACCCAAAGGAAGGCGTGTAAAGAATAAAGCGCGTGTCAACAACTACGAAAAAATGCTTGCTGAGGGGACGACTGAGAAGGACGCTCGGCTCTCCATTCCAATTCCCAACGGACCAAGGCTGGGAAACTTGGTCATTGAAGCAAAAAATGTTCAAAAGGCATTCGCTGACAAGCTGCTCATTGAAGATTTGAGTTTTAGTCTTCCGCCTGCAGGTATTGTTGGGGTTATTGGTCCCAATGGTGCGGGTAAGACAACGCTTTTTCGGATGATTATGGGTGAGGAACAACCCGATTTAGGGACGTTTCGAACGGGAGATTCCGTGGAGGTCGGCTACGTCGATCAAAGGCACGCCTCGATAGACTTAGAGAAAACGGTTTGGGAAGTTGTTAGTGGTGGAAATGATCAGCTCGACATTGGCGGCAAATTGTTTAATAGCCGCGCATACGTATCCAAGTTTAACTTTAACGGATCTGATCAGCAAAAAAAATGTGGAGTCCTTTCCGGTGGTGAACGAAATCGATTGCATTTGGCAATGACTTTGAAAACAGAAGCCAATGTTTTATTGCTGGACGAGCCTACGAATGACATTGATGTGGATACTTTGCGTGCCCTTGAGGAGGGCATTGAGTCTTTCGCTGGCTGCGCCGTTGTGATTTCGCATGATCGGTACTTCTTGGACCGAATATGCACGCACATTCTAGCTTTTGAGGGAGATTCCCAGCTTTATTGGTTTGAAGGAACGTACAGCGAGTATGAGGAGAACAAGAGGAAGCGCCTTGGTCAGGTAGGTCCACAACGGGTGAAATATCGAAAGCTTGTCCGCGACTGATTATATAGGTCGATTTGCTCCGACGCCATCCGGACCACTGCATTTTGGTTCTATCGTGGCCGCTGCTGGATCATGGTTAGACGCCAGGGCATGCGACGGCAAATGGAAATTGCGTATTGACGATTTGGATGCTCCCCGTGTGGTTCCAGGTGTATCGGATTCTATTTTAAGGGTTTTGGAGGGCTATGGTTTGATCTGGGATGGTGATCCGGTGCTTCAGTCTAAGCGCTTTGATAAGTACGAAACGGCGCTTGAAAAATTGAAAAATGAAGGACGTACTTATGGCTGCAATTGCACGAGGAAGAATTGGTCGGACTCCAATATTTACCCTACTACGTGCCGCGACCTAGCGCTCGTTGACGCAAGATCTACGCGCTTTATTTCGCCCAATAATGCGGTTAAATGGCAGGATCTCGAATGTGGATATGTCTCGATTGATGTGCCAAATGAGGTTGGTGACTTTCTCCTGCAAAATGCCCATGGCACGTACAGCTATCAAATTGCAAATGCCGTGGATGATGTCGAAATGGGAGTGACTGACGTAGTACGTGGGGCTGATTTACTGAGCGTTACTGCCGCGCATATCTTGGTCCAAGAATCCCTGAGAGGCGCTTCAATACGTTATCGGCATTTGCCTTTGGCGTTGACACCAGATGGAAAAAAAATATCCAAGTCATCTTCAGCACGCGGAGTGGAAGTAAGCGCCGCGCCGCGCACTTTGCAAAGTGCCTTTAATCATCTAGGTCTCGGATTAGTCTCTTTGGATCGGCCAGAAGCGATGCTCAAAGAAGCGTTAGCAAAGTGGAAAGTGCGTGCGTGATTTTGGTTTTGCCGTAACGCCAATCTTTTCATTTTCTAAGTAAGCTTTCTACCAGGTCAATCATGTCAGCGAACTCATCTTCGTCGAATAAGCGTGTCAAAAAGGCGATCTCACCTTGATCGGTCACTACTACGTTCCTCGTGACACCTGACTTGGCTGCTGCAATTGAATAGAACAAAGCTCCATTCGGATCGGGAGCAATGGGATATGTGATGCCAGTTTTTTGTGCGAAGTGGACTACTTTTTCGATAGGTTCGTCTAAGTCAACACCCAATAGAATAAAGTTTTGGTCGCGGAATGGTTGCCATACTTCTTTTTCAAGATGCGGCATTTCTTTTCGGCATACACCGCACCACGACGCGGTAAACTGTAAGATGTAAGTTGTGCCCAACAGCGATTCCCGCGTGAACTTGTTCCCTTGCGTGTCTTCCAGTGAAAAAGCCGGAACGGGGTCTCCAATTTGAACAATGTAGCCGCGATTGTCAGATGCGTTTTCTTGGGCCAAGGATAGTTTGCCGCTCAAGAGAAAGACCGCGAATGAAAAGAAAAGAGCAAAGCGTTGCATTGGCTTATTGTTGACAGGGAAGATATGGAGCGACAAGTTTACACGTGTCAGATCCTTCAAAAAGAAAAGTTCCGCTGATTTTTTGCCCGTTCAGGACACGTTGAACGAAATTCACACAAGCAGCAGCGCAATCTTGGTCGATAAGCAGTGCATTGGCAAGATCATGGTTGGCGTACAAGTAACTGTGTAGTTCTACTTGTGGCAAGCAATCCGCTAAGGCACCGCTGCCCTGTAACAAAAGAGCGCCTGGCTGATTCCGAGCGCAATAATGGTGCATGCCCTCGCCATAGGGAACCAGCGCATCGCAAGTACCATGAAATGCGAGTAGTGGGACGTTGGGATAATCCGCAAGTGGCTCCATCGCTCCACACATACTTATTACCCCTCGAATTTCCGGTGTTGTTTGATGATATGCGGCATGAAGAGCGGCGTGTGCCCCTGCAGAACTGCCCGCTAAGAAGACGTCGTAGCCAAACTCAGAGTGCAGCAGCGAAGCCGCACATTTTATGTCTTGGGCGGCCGCAGAAATTGCTTCTCGCTTCTGACTTGTGGTCACGTCACAATGAAAACCTTTGCCCTTTTGGAGCAAACGGTAATCAATACAAGCAACATGAAGCCCAGATTCGGCTAATCGCTGGCAAAACAGCACATTCAGGGGGTGGTTCCGCGATCCTGACGAAAAACCGCCACCGTGCACAAAAAGAACAATGGCTTGCGGAGATACTACGGGATTGGATTCATGGTTTGCCGCTTGATAAAGATCAAGTCCTAAAGCGGTAATACCATCTGCGGCAATGAATTCAAACGATTTATGCGAAGTGGGCATAACGTATTCGGACTGTGCCTGTAAAGCGGAGCACAGAGCCAATACAATTAGCAAGGAAACGACATCGAGTGTCGCACAGGAATACTTAGTTTTCAAGAATGCTGTGGCTTCAGGGAAGCTGCATTTGATCGCGGGTGGAAGTGTTCGATTTGATCTTTAAGAAATCGGCGATCCAGGTGGGTGTAGATTTCTGTGGTGGCAATTTGCTCATGTCCGAGCATTTCTTGAACCGCTCGCAAATCGGCCCCTGATTCAATTAAATGGGTGGCAAAGCTGTGCCGAAAGGTGTGAGGGGAAATGCTTTTTCTGATTTGAGCGTGAATGGCAACGCGGCGTAACATAGTGAATGCCATTTGCCGGCTGAGTCCTCTGCCTTGACGTCCCAGAAAAACGGTGTCTTCATGCCCTTTCATAGGTAGGATTTGTGACCTGTATTCAGAAAGATAGTCTTCAATAGCTTGTATAGCTGTTGCTCCGATAGGGATCGTTCGAGTTTTGTTTCCCTTGCCTGTGACTTGGATGACCTTGTCGATGAAGTCAACTTTGGATAGTTGCAATTCGCACAATTCGGTTACACGCAATCCACAGCTGTAGAGTACCTCGAGCATCGCTTTATTGCGAACTCCTTCTCGCCGCGATAAATCAACGGCAGAGATAATTCTATCAACTTCTTCTATACTCAGAACATCGGGCAATTTGCGTTCGGGACGAGGTGCAGAAACCAGTTCAACGGGGTCATTTGAAATGATGTTTTCGAGGCGGAGGAACTTCGCGAAACTTCTAATGCCTGACAGCATTCGAGCTTGACTATTTCGAGCGATTTCTCGGTCATACAAATGTTGCATGTAGTTTTGAATCACCGGTGTAGTAATGATTCCAGGGTGTGTGACGGCTTGTTCGCTTATGCAGAACCTTGAAAATTGATTGATGTCACGAAGGTAGGCAGCAATGGAGTTTTCGCTGAGTCCGCGTTCGAGCCTTAGGTAACTTTCGTAGCCATGAATTGTCGACTTCCAATCCGATTGAATCGTTGGCATTATGGTATCCAATTTTGTTTTGTAGTAAGCAGTGCTTCCTGCACAGTGATGCGTCGTTTGTCTCGATAAGCGGTTACAAACGGACCCGGTAAAAGGTGTTGTTCGCTGATCGTTTCTCGTTCGTTTCGCGCTTCATTATAATAGCGGAATGAGCCAGTTACATATTTGATCCACTCGCCATGCTCTTCCAAAAGCAAAGCTTTTTTGAAGTCATAATGTTGTGAAAAGTGCGAGGCACCAAC
>DDEH01000004.1:0-5334 GCA_002336085.1 Flavobacteriales bacterium UBA1959
TTTATGCTCTGTGCATTCGAGGATCACTTGTACGCGGTTGCCTTTCTTGGCCATCTGTCGAAAATTGGAATGCAAATATAGCGAATCATTGTGACCTAACAAGCATGATTTACAAATCCAACATTCTCACGTGAATAAGCCGAGTCTATGCAAGGTTTTCCGCGCCTTTTCACAACTTAGCTTAGGCAATTGTAATGGCAATTCGCAAAAACACCAAAACTAGCTCCGCTTCAGCACCGCGAAATCGGAAAAAAAGCGCTCCCATTCCAGAACAGAAAGGGGGCAGAAAAGGGGCGCCACAGACCAAAACTCCCGGCCAAATCCAGATTTGGCTGATTGGAGCTAAGGCAAAATGGCAAGGCCCGCGATTTCAATCCGCTCTGGGCGTAGCGGGATCTTTAGCGAGCTTTTACATAGGTTGCGCTTTGGTCTCTGGGCTCTTCACGGGGGCAAGTGATTATGCATTGATCCAAGAAGGCTTGGATGTGGTGGCGCAAGCCAACCGAGAACCCTACCACAATTGGCTGGGTGGTTCAGGTGCATTTTTAGCCTTCTGGCTTGGACGCCAAGCACTTGGTTTGGGAGCGGTTTCTATGCCTATCCTCTTGTTTATTTGGTCCTGGCCCAAGGTCACCCAACGCCCCGTTCGTGGCCGAGGAAAAGCCTTTCGTTGGGCCATGCTTTGGGCTTTGTTTACCCCGTGGTACGCAGGCTATCTAGGAAATTCATTGGGGAAATGGGGTCAACCGAGTTGGGACTATTGGATCGGGGTTACAGGACATTTCATGACCCAAGAAGGCCTCATTTACTTGGGGTCGCTTGGCAGTGGACTTGTGCTAGCGGGCATTCTATTGGTGGCATCAGCCTACCATTTTCAGCCGAAATTGAGCCAGCTGTCAGGAATGTCTTTTGGCAGCTTCAGACACTGGTTTACTTCGGAAGATGCCGAGGCAACCGCTTGGAAAAAAGAAAAATCAGCAATTGACTTCACGGATACGGAGATCACAAAAGAAAGTGTCAGGGACTCGAATTCTTCCGCATCCGATCTTCCATGGGAAGATGAAGACCTGAGCACTCCTGCCTCTTCTGCGGTGACCGGAGTGACGCTGGCTGACGATGACCCTTCCGAAGCAGCACTCGACGATCTATTGACAGAATTAGAAAGTAAATCGCGAACAGCGCCAGAATCCGAGCCCGCGGAAGAAAAGTCAGAACCTGTTCCGGTTCCTCCCTCTGCACCTGCCACGAATGAAAGCGATGACCATGTCACTTTTGAAGTCAAAGTGGCATCGGATGAAACGCAATTGTCCAACGATGAAATTGATCAAAAAGTTCAAGATTTTGGCGAATACGACCCAACACTTGACTTGAGCCGGTTTGAATTGCCCAACATCGATCTTTTGGCTCAACACGGTGAAGGCCATGTTCAAGTGAGCGAAGACGAGTTGGATAAGAACAAGACACGCATCATTCAAACGCTGCGCAATTTCAGTATTGAAGTCTCTAGCATAGCCGCTGAGGTAGGACCGACCGTAACGCTGTATGAAATTGTACCTGCGCCGGGCATTCGAATCTCGAAAATCAAAAACCTGGAAGACGATATCGCCTTGAGCCTTGCGGCACTTGGCATCAGAATTATCGCACCCATCCCCGGCCGCGGAACAATTGGAATTGAGGTGCCAAATTTGAATCCAGACATTGTGTCCATGCGTGCACTCATCGCTTCGGACAAGTTCAACGATTCCAAAGCCGCCTTGCCGATTGCAATGGGCAAGACCATTTCAAACGAAACGTTCGTTTTTGATTTGGCAAAAATGCCGCACCTATTGATGGCCGGTGCGACGGGACAAGGAAAGTCCGTAGGCCTAAATGCTATGCTCGTGAGCCTGCTTTACCGAAAGCATCCTTCGCAGCTCAAGTTTGTTTTGGTCGATCCAAAAAAGGTTGAACTGACCCTGTTCAATCACATCGAAAGACACTATCTCGCAAAGCTTCCAGACTCCGAGGAAGCAATAATAACGGATACATCCAAAGTAGTTGCCACATTGAATTCCTTGTGCATTGAAATGGATCAGCGCTATGACTTGCTCAAGGATGCTCAATGCAGAAATTTAGCCGAGTACAATGCAAAATTCATTCGACGAAAGCTGAATCCGGAAGAGGGACACCGCTACCTGCCATACATCGTTCTCGTGGTTGACGAATTTGCGGATCTTATCATGACCGCCGGAAAAGAAGTAGAGACGCCCATTGCGCGGCTGGCTCAGTTGGCTCGAGCGATTGGAATTCATCTCATCATTGCCACTCAGCGACCTTCCGTTAATATCATCACTGGCACCATTAAAGCTAATTTCCCCGCCCGAATCGCCTTCAGGGTCACGTCAAAAATCGACTCACGCACCATCCTCGATGCCGGTGGAGCCGATCAACTCATTGGCCGTGGTGACATGCTCATGAGCACCGGAAACGACTTAATACGAATCCAGTGTGGATTTGTGGACACTCCTGAAGTGGAAGCCATCTGTGAATTCATTGGAAGCCAGCAAGGCTACCCCGATGCATTTATTCTACCCGAGTATACGCCGGAAGGCAATAGCGAAAGTGGAAATTTAAGCGATGACGAACGGGACAGCATGTTCGCAGATGCCGCACGGATGATTGTAATGCATCAACAAGGTTCTACATCACTTCTGCAACGAAAGCTTAAGATTGGGTACAATCGAGCAGGCCGAATCATTGATCAATTAGAAGCTGCGGGAATCATTGGCCCCTTCGAAGGTTCAAAAGCAAGAAAAGTTCTCGTTCCCGACGAAATGAGTTTGGAACAGATGTTGCAGATGGGAGAAGCATGAAGCATCTTCGCATTATGAAATCTTTGTTGTTCCTCCTAAGCGCCGTAGCGCTCGTTGTGTTGAGTTCGCCTGCGCTTATCGCTCAGGATGCAGAATCAATCCTAAGCCGGCTAAGCGAGGAAGCCAAGGAATACGGTTCGATCGAAGCGACTTACACCTCGTACATGGTAGACAAAGTCAGTGATTTCGAAGCCAAACAAAATGGGGAAATATTTATCGATGACAATCAGTACTACCTAGATCTGGGCGATTACACCATCGTTTGTGACGGCGCCACAATCTGGACGTATGAAACGGCAGTCAATGACTGCTATGTGGACGATGCTGAGGCCATGGCTGAAGACGGAATGGATCCGTCAAAGCTCTTCACCATTTGGGAGGATGACTTTAAGAACGAGTTGAAAGGAGCAGTTGAAATTGAGGGTAGAAAAGTGACGCACGTTAATCTTTACCCGAATGAAGGGGACGATAAGCCGTTTCATACCATTCAACTCTTTATCGACGAATCAACCATGGAAATGGTGAGAGCAGTGGTGAAAGGCCGAGAAGGAACTGATGTAACGTATGACGTCACTTCATTCACTCCACGTGCTAAGGTTCCTCTGGAGAAATTTCAATTCGATGCCAGCAAATTCCCCGGAGTGAGCATCATTGACAATAGACTTTAAGCAACGTCCTGAGCCAAATTCAGCAAGATTTGCCCCTGATTACTGATTCAATAATCAATCTTAATCAAGCGATTGCTGAACATTCGAAGCTCCCAGTCGCAATTAACAAGACTCTTGGCAACCGGATCCCACTTCCACTGGGTAGCATATTGAATCGGCTTAGGAAGCGCTGGGGTTTGACCATTTGAATCCATCCACTGAGCGGATTCGAGCATTGCATCAAATGCGATAATAGAATATGTGCCTGGATCTGTCCCGTACATTTTTCTAAAACGCTTCGTTTGGCGCTGAATGCTTGGATGGTCCCAATCAATTCGTGCCGAAACCGGCACGGTCAAATTGCATCGATTCATAAAGTCACGTTCCATAAATTCTAGTTCAGCGGTGACCGGATGCGCATATACCCGGACTGGAAAAGAGTCGGCCAATTGCAGCTCCGTTTGCACATAAGCATAAAGTGACTGGGAAGACTTTCCTGAAGGAATGGCCACCACATTCAATTTAGATGTATCCATTCTGGAGGTAAATCCTTCCGCAAACTGACGGTTAGCTGGCAACGATTCCAAGCCCTCTAATGAACCCCGAACACTTATATACCCTTCTTTGAATGCGGTTTCAAGAGCAGCATCCTTGCCGCGGGTTTCCAAAAGAAGAACCGTGTCCAAGGGGTGGCTGCGAGCCACAAGAGAACCGAGTTGGCGAAGGCCTTCACGCTCATCTGAACGAAGAGAAAAGGACAGCTTATGATGCGACCAAACTGCGGGTTTTAGCGCAGTCAAAATCCACTGCGGAATGCTGGTCTCCGACAGCATTTGATTGACCGAATCCATCCGATTGCTGCGGAGTGGCCCCAACACGACATTTGAACGATACAAATCCGATGCGCCCCAACTGTAAACGCCCAATGTATCAGGTTCTGTATCCACCAAGTTTACTTGAACAGCATATCCGCTGTCCTGGAGCAATTGTGCAGCCCACTCAATTCCGTGATAAAAATCCAAAGCGATATCTCGCAAACGCGTAGTTTTCATGTCGTAATCCCCCCCCTTTACAGTATCTACTTCTAGCATAAAAGGAAGCATTGCCAAAACTCGGAGCGTATCCGCCGGAAGCACAGGAAGATGAGAAAGCGCGCTGGCGCCATTGGTCTTTGCTGTATCACCGGAGAACCGATTTTCCCGAAGAACATCTCCGACTGCGTTCTGATTGCCCAAAAGAACTTTGGGAACCTGCAACTTGTCGCCAATGCTTAAAGTTTCCTGAATCCCCTCATTTGCTGCCCGCAACTCGGGGTCTGAAATTCCAAATTGCCTAGCAATCCCATACCACGTATCGCCTGCCAAAACAGAATACGTATCACCTGCCCAGTAAATCTGATCCATCCCTTGCAAAAGTTCAACGGGCGCTGGAATCCAGAGTTCATCTCCAGGGCTGAGAGGGAACATGACCTCGGGGTTCGCCAAGGCCAATTCAGATGCTGTTAAATCATTCTCACGTGCGATCCGATTCTGATTATCTCCGGGCAGCACTGTGTACCAATTTTGAGCCATAGCGGCGGTACTCGACAGCAAAAAGGCCAAAAGGCACATAACCATGGGATGCATAGCAGTAGTATTATTCACTTTTAAAATCCGTTGAGTACAAGTTTACACGATCCGCTGTTTTCATACCTACAATGCTACCGAAACAAATCGATTGAGTTCGCTTACTGCCTTAAGAACCAAAATGAAAACAGATTTATTGCCGTGACAAATGGCTTTGAATCCGAAGTCAATCGCAGTCAAGTCCTGCGGTATTTCTACGGATATGCAAAT
>DDEH01000004.1:5733-8837 GCA_002336085.1 Flavobacteriales bacterium UBA1959
CGAACCTTGTTGATGATGTCATTGGAAACCTTGGCCAAGAAATCATAAGGCAAATGACTCCAGTCCGCAGTCATGCCATCGGTTGAACTCACGGCACGAAGCGCAACAGCTTGCTCATACGTGCGTTCATCCCCCATCACACCGACACTCTGCACCGGCAATAAAATTGCTCCAGCCTGCCAAACCTCGTCATATAAATTCGCTTGTTTCAAACCGTCAATCCAAATGGCATCTACCTCTTGCAAAATGCGAACCTTTTCTTTGGTGATATCTCCCAGAATACGAATAGCAAGTCCAGGACCTGGAAATGGATGACGGCCCAATATGGCTTGCTTGATACCCAGCTCCTTGCCCACTCGCCGAACCTCGTCCTTGAAAATCAAGCGCAGAGGCTCTACAATTTTTAATTTCATAAAATCCGGGAGCCCTCCTACGTTGTGGTGACTTTTGATCGTTGCCGATGGTCCTCCAGTGGCACTAACACTCTCGATCACATCCGGATAGATAGTGCCTTGGGCCAACCACTTCGCCCCATCCAATTCCTTGGATGCATCATCAAACACATCGATGAATACCTTGCCTATTGCCTTCCGCTTCTTTTCAGGGTCAGATTCTCCTGCCAAAGCATTCAAGAAACGATCGCCGGCCTGAATCCCTTTGACCTGCAATCCCATGCCTTCATACGTTTCGAGTACCTGCTCAAATTCATTTTTGCGCAAAAGGCCATTGTCAACAAAAATGCAATGAAGTTGATTTCCAATAGCACGTTGCAATAGAGCCGCTGCCACAGTGGAATCGACTCCACCGCTCAGCCCAAGTATGACATGGTCTTCTCCAATTTGATTGCGCAATCGAGAAATGGTTTCATCGGCAAAACTTGCTGGACTCCAGTCTCCTGTGCATCCGCAAATACCATTGACGAAATTACCCAGTAAAATCGGCCCCTCGGTGCTGTGCCAAACCTCAGGGTGAAACTGAATGCCCCAAACCGAGCGGGAGACATTGCTGAAACCTGCAAACGTGACATCTTGGGTGCTGCATATCGTCTCAAAATCATCTCCAAGCGATAGAATGGTATCTCCGTGACTCATCCAAACCTGTGATTCAGCACTCATGCCTTTCAACAAATCATCGGTCGCTTGAACCGTCTTGAGATGCGCTCGACCGTATTCGCGTGTGTTGGATGCCTCTACGGAGCCACCATGCGTCTGCGCCAAATACTGAGCACCGTAACAAACCCCCAGAACAGGGACTTGCCCAAGCATGCTTGACAAATCGGGGCGCGGTGCATCATCATCCCGAACGCTGTGTGGCGATCCCGAGAGAATAACTCCCTTTACATCGTCCTTTAGCCCCTCGTATGCGTGCCACGGAATAATTTCCGAGTAAACGTTCAGCTCCCTCACCCGCCGAGCAATAAGCTGCGTGTACTGACTGCCAAAATCGAGAATAAGAATGCGCTGATGTGCCATGGTATGAAGCCGCAATTGCGTTGTTCGGTGACTAAAAGTGTAAATGTAGTTTGGTCCATGCGGCCGGTCGCCTGAATGGAAACGGTATTTTTGCACCATGATTCACCAAAATCTCCAAGGCAAGCGGATCATCCTTGCCAGCCAATCGCCCCGAAGGCTCGAATTGGTCAAAGGTTTGGAACTCGAACCCGTCATTCGTCTAAAAGAGGTCGATGAATCCTATCCGGACTCTCTGTCTGGTCCTGCTGTCGCAGAATATGTGACTCGAAAAAAAGCAAAAGCCTATCTCGACGATTTGGAGAACCATGACATACTGATCACTGGTGACACGGTCGTAATCTGCGATGAAGAAGTGCTCGGAAAGCCCAAATCCGATGAAGAGGCAAGGGCAATGTTGCACAAATTAAATGGCCGTTCGCATACTGTGGCATCAGGCATCGCAGTGACCACTCGTGCACAAGGCATTCATTCTGCGGTAGATACATGTGAAGTTACCTTCACAAAACTGGATTCTAAATTGATTGATCATTACATCAAAACGTATCAACCATTTGACAAAGCTGGTGCGTACGGAGTACAGGATTTGATTGGTTTTGCCGGCGTAACTTCTCTGCATGGGTCCTACTTTACCGTCATGGGCCTGCCTACGCATCTTCTTTTCAATCTTTTAAACAATTTGAACTCATAACGTTAGGAAGTTGGTTATGAAATTATTTAACTTTTTTAGAGATTGCGCTGAACAATATCTGTAAAAGGATGTTAATTGCATGTTCTCAGGACACGTTTAATTTTTGTAACCAAAACCCAAACAAATGACTTCTTTTATTCTATCTGCTATTAAGGCTATGCCAACAGACGACTACGTAGGATTTACATTCTTCGTAGGTACTATGGCCATGATGGCAGCATCAGCATTTTTCTTCCTCTCAATCAATATGGTCGAAGGAAAGTGGAAAACTTCACTCTTGGTCAGTGGACTTATCACATTCATCGCAGCTGTACACTACTACTACATGCGCGATTATTGGGCAGAAGTTGGAGAGTCTCCAACATTCTTCCGTTACGTTGATTGGACCTTAACCGTTCCATTGATGTGCGTTGAGTTTTATCTTATCCTCAAAGCAGCGGGTGCCAAGACAGGCCTACTCTGGAAATTAATCTGGGCGTCAGTAGTAATGCTGGTTGCGGGTTACATCGGAGAAGCTGTCTATCCAGCACAAGCAGCGATGTGGGGATTGTTCTCAGGCATTGCTTATTTCTACATTGTTTACCTCATCATGTTTGGCGAAGCCAAAGCATTGGCCGATAAATCTTCTGCATCTGTGCAGAGAGCACACGGTATCTTATGCAAGTTTGTCCTCATCGGATGGGCGATTTATCCATTGGGATACATGATCGGCACAGGCGAAGGCCAGTGGTACTCATTCCTACAAGGAGCTGTAGACATGGATGTTATTTACAACATCGGTGATGCAATCAACAAAATTGGCTTCGGATTGGTCATTTACAGCTTGGCTGTAAGCAAGGACTAATCACATCTAAATCTGTTACGTTCCTGAACGTGAGCCGCCGGTCCTTTTGGATCGGCGGTTTTTGTTTGTCCTAATCACAGAAACGAAACAAACGGTGCTG
>DDEH01000004.1:9171-24556 GCA_002336085.1 Flavobacteriales bacterium UBA1959
GGATCTACGTTGCTCCTAGACTGCATTCGGCCAATGGAGGCATGAGGAAGGTCAGCCACTTGAAGCATCTTTACCACTTCATCCACTCCCTCAGCTCCCACAGAGAGCAGCAGTCCTCCGCTCGTTTGAGGATCGCATAACAAGTCCCGTTCAAACCCCTCAACGGAGGCAACATTCTGGCCATAGCTATCCCAATTTCGATGACTGCCACCTGGGACACAACCCTGTGCGTGATAATAGTGAAGCCGTTCGAGTGAAAGCGCCGGCACATGGTCGATATCGACTTCGGCAATGAGATTAGCCCCTTCGCACATCTCCACCAAATGCCCGAGAAGACCAAATCCTGTGACATCCGTCATTGCATGAAGCGCAGGGACCTGCGACAACTCCGCACCAATGGTATTCAAGGCCTGCATTGATTCTACCGCAGTGGTCAAATCTTCCAAGCTAACGATGCCCTTTTTTTGAGCGGTTGTAACCATGCCCACTCCTACGGCCTTTGTCAAAAATAAAAAATCACCTGACTGGGCTGCAGCATTGGCTTTCAACCGATCCAATTGCACTCGGCCTGTGACGGCCAGTCCAAAAATTGGCTCCGGACTATCGATGCTGTGCCCGCCTGCCAATGGAATCCCCGCTTCAGAGCAAATGCTCCGGCCTCCTTCCAGAACGGCACTTGCCGCGGATTCGGGTATTTTACCGAGAGGCCAGCCCAATATAGCAATGGCCATGAGCGGCTGTCCACCCATTGCGTATATGTCACTGATTGCATTGGCCGCAGCAATGCGGCCAAATGTGCGCGGATCATCCACAATCGGCATAAAGAAATCCGTCGTAGAGATGATGCCAGTTCCGTCTCCCAAATCCATTACCGCAGCATCATCTTTTGTGTCATTTCCAATAATCAATGATGGGAATGATTCCGATCGATCCACTCCCGAAAGGATTTCATGCAAAACAGCAGGAGAAAGCTTGCACCCACAGCCTGCGCCATGGGAAAATTGTGTCAATTTAATGGTGTCCATTTTCGAATACGTCTTAGGTCAATTTGGCGCATGCATCAATCCAATGCATGCAGGTATTGGGCAATCTTAAAGTGGGACTTCCCTTTCCCATCAACTATAAAATTATGCTCCCGAGGATAGCGCTGCTGGGTATGGTCGTAAAGTTTATCATAATAAACCAAGCCAATGGCCGCTGCCGTTCGGAGATCATCGTTTTGGAGCGCTTCGATTGCTTTTTGGCAAAGGAGCCCTCCAAGCTTTTCCCGGATGCGCTCGAAGGCTTCTTCAAGGAGCGGCGTATTAGCTGTTCCATAGACCTCGCAGAGCACATCAAGACGCTCCTCTTGGGTGCGTTCAAGGGTCCAAACGGAGGAAGCTCGCATCGAGTCGAAAAACTCTTGCGGCAAATGCACGGTGCCAATGGCGCGGCTTTCGTTTTCCGTCCAAATAGGACGTGTCCAGTCAAAGCGTTTCAAAACTGCGTGACAGTCATTGGAAAATTGTTCAGAACTCGGCTGAGGCGTTCGCTCCAAATTTCCGAAGGCGGACCCGAGATGACCCGCAATTCCTTCTAAGTCCAGCACCTGAGCTCCGATGTCATGCAATGCATGCAGCACTTTCGTTTTGCCCACACCGGTCATACCACCTACTACTCGAAGTGATTGTATGGTTTCAAAATCATTGCGCGCCCAACCCCGGTAAGCCTTGTACCCGCCAATCAATTTGACAACGGGAAGGCCAGCCGTTTCTAATAACCAGGCCACAGCACCCGAGCGCATTCCACCTCGCCAACAATGCACAATGATCGGCTCTGGCTTGGTCTGTGCATCATGTAGTTCCCGCGCAAGCCGTACCAATTCACCCATTTTTGGCCCCACATACTCCAAGCCTTTTTCAACGGCTGCTGGCTTACCCTGCTGCTTATACAGAGTGCCAATTACAGCGCGCTCATCGTCTTCAAAAATGGGCATTGGCGTTGCTCCTGGGATGTGACCCTTGGCAAATTCACCTGGAGATCGAGTGTCTAGAATGACCCGACCTTCTTCATAAATCCATTTCCCGGGATCCGCCTGATGGGTTGGTTCTTTCATTGGATTACCCAGCGCAAGGCGCGCCGCCCCTCAACTATTGCAGCAAATATTGCTACTGACAACTTCACATCCCAATGATAATGGCCGTGCTTGAATGCACCCTCGTAAACTATATGACGCAAAGCATCTACAGCCGACACGCAGATGGTTTGTGGAGCATATTGTGAATGAACCGCGAACGACAAGGAAAGCCCAACCGCGATGCATGCGATCGATTGTATTCTGCGCATGGTCAAAAATACGTCCTTATGAATTTGTAAGAAAAAAAAGAGCCACCCAAAGGCAGCTCTTTCTTTCAAGTGAAATTGGATGGTTGGTCCAATCGTCCATGCCTTATTCCGGGCATGGAGTTCCATAGTACTGGAAGAACGTCAGCAAGTCCGAAACATCGACGAAAAGATCTCCGTTGATGTCGCCTGGGCATGCATCTGGATAATCACAACCGCCTGGGAAGTTGGCGTTGAAATCATAGTTCAGTCCTTCCATATCCATGCATCCTACAATCAAACAAGATCCATCGTCTGCAGTCGCATTGTCATCATAATTACAAGCCAACTCATCCATGCAACCGACAAATTCACAAGAGCCGTCATCGATTGATGATGCAGCATTGTAGTTGATTGCTGATGCATTCGTGCATCCACCGTACAAGCATGAATCATTATCCATTCCAGCATCTGGGTTGTAGTTGCTCGCGCTCACATCCATGCAGCCTTGGGTGAGGAATACGCATGATCCATCGTCATAAGTAACAGTATCGCTGTAGTTCACAGCGGAATCGTAAGAGCACCCTGCCACCACACAAGAACCATCGTCCACGTTGGCACCAATGTTGTAATTGTCAGCATCTTCGTTGGTACAACCAAGGTATTCACACAGAACATCTTGATCACCTGTATTTGCACCGGAGCTATAGTTTGAAGCGAACTCATCCATGCAACCAGAGAACAGACAGATGGCATCTTGATCGCCTGTATTCGCCTGTGCGTCATAATTGTCGGCACTGTCATTCATACAACCTGTGTATAAGCATGAATTGTCGTCTACGTTCGCTCCAGCATCATAATTGTCCGCTTCAGAATCTGTGCAACCGCTATACTCACACAAGGAATCTTGGTCACCTGTATTCGCAGCAGAATTGTAGTTCATGGCTAACTCATCCATGCAACCAGAGAATAGACAGATAGCATCTTGATCGCCTGTATTTGCTTGTGCATTGTAGTTGTCTGCATTCTCATTCATACAACCCGAATAGAGGCATGACTCATCGTCCATATTAGCTCCCGCATCGTAATTGTCCGCTTCTGCATCCGTGCAACCGCTGTATTCACACAAGGACTCTTGATCACCTGTATTCGCGAGAGAATAGTAGTTATCCGCTTCCACATCCATGCAACCCGTAAAGAGACATGAGCCATCTTCAACGTTAGCGCCCCCATCGTAATTGTCAGCAACTGCGTTGGTACAGCCAGAATACTCGCAAAGTGAACCTTGATCGCCCATATTCGCCTGGGTATCGTAATTGTCTGCTTCCGAATCCATGCAACCCGTATAAAGGCATGTGCCATCTTCTACATTGGCTCCAGCGTCATAGTTGTCCGCATCAGAATCCATGCAACCTGAGTACAAACAAGACCCATCGTTGAAGTTTGAAGCCGAGTTGTAATTGTCTGCAGTTTCATCTGAGCATCCTTCGTAAATACAGCTTAAGTCATTGAAGTTGGCTGAGGGATCAAAGTTTGAAGCCATCTCATCCGAGCAACCACCATCGATGGCAGGGAACGTGAGCTCCACATCTGTGTATTCAAAAAGTTGATCTTCTGTTCCTTCAAAACGAATATTGTACCGCAAGAAGACCACACCACTTGTGGTGAATTGACCAACCAACAACCTTCCATTTTCGTCTGGAACGCCTTGCGTGTCGGAAGCACCTGGATTTAAGAAAATCTGTGCTCCATCCTCGGTGTCAACAATCAGGTCATTGCCCAAGTTGAATTCCGGTAAAAAGATGTACATATTTTCTTGAGCGAGGGCGTTATAATCACCTGGAGAAGCTCCTATGGTCAACCAAGAATCGTATTCAAGTTCTGGGAACAAACTGTAAAAACCTGGATTGATGTTTCCACCAAAATCAGCTCCAAAAGGATGCTGGTAAAAGCTCTCTGTTGACGTGGTTAACCACGGATCCTCAGCATTTCCGAAGAGTGACGTCATATCAACAGCCGCATCCGTATCGAATTGGGCGTAGACTCTGTATGTCGTGGACGCCTCGATGGTATTCTCTTCAACCAATTCATAAATCAGGCCTTGGAATGTATCATCACCCCATTCACAACTGCCGTCGTCGTTGGTAGCAAGAGGATCAAAGTTGTTTGCCGATTCTGAGGCACACCCTGTTACTTCTGCGCACTCTTCAATACCATCACCGTCGTAATCGCCATTGCAATTGCCATCGCAATCTGCAAATGGTTCTGGATACACGCAAGTATTCGGATCATTGACATCGGCATCAGGGTTGTAATTGCATGCCAATTCATCAAAACAACCTGCGCTCAGACAAGTACCGTCCTCGTCTGTTGCTGCCGGATCAAAGTTGTTTGCCTCTTCATCGGTGCATCCTGGAATCTCTTCCTCATCACAAATGTTGTCGCCGTCTGCATCGTTGTTGCACATCCCCTCACAATCTCGGTATTCAGACTCGTAATAGCAGGTGCCATCATCATGCGTTGCCGCCTCAGCATAATTGCATGCGGCAGTATCTGTGCAACCTACTCCAAATTCTGGGAACACTAAGTTTAGGTCAGTGGCATAATGTGAAACCAATTCCGCATCACGGAATTGCAAGTTGTAGGAGACAGAAACCACGCCAGCTGTTGTGAATTGTCCCAATAGCATTTGTCCATTTTCAACAAAAGACAATGGACTCCCCATATTTCCGGGGATGTAATACAAACTTGCTCCAACCGCTGTATTTACCAGAACATCAGCGCCTGACGCTTCAAAATCTGTAAAGAAAGACTCCAATCCTACAGTTTGCAGCTCAATTGGTGAGCCCGGAGTACCCCCCAAAGCCAACCATGAATCAAAGGCTAAGGTTGGGAAAAAAGTAAAGAAGTCTGGATTGATGGAATGTGCGAGCAAGCTCCCGTTTTCGTCTTGATAAAACGATTCGGTAGCGCTAATCGACCAGGGATCTAAATCCGTTCCGTACGCCGCAGTGACTTGGATAATTGTATCCGCATCAAAATTCGCAAACAAACGGTAGGTAGAAGTGCCCTCCACCAAATCATTGCCGACAAGTTCATAGCTAAGACCCGTGAAAAGGCCATCGCCCCAAGCGCATGATCCGTCATCATCCGTCGCCTCGCTATTGTAATTCGATGCGGATGAAGATGTACATCCTGCAAATTCAAATTCATTGCAAATTCCATCGCCGTCGTGGTCATTAATACAATTGCCATCACAATTTGTGCCTGAAGCTGCAAATTCACATGATCCATCATCATCGGTAGCATCTACATTGTAGTTGCATGCCGCAGAAGCGGTGCATCCTGAAATTTCAAATGAATCGCAGACACCATCTTCATCGGTATCAATGAGGCAGCTTCCGTCGCAGTCATAACCCTCTTCTGGGAAGGTGCCGTCACAACCACAGGAGCCCTCAAGAATACCAGCACCTCCGCAGATATCACATGCATCCAATTGCTGGCAAGAATTATCATCGTCCGTGGCATCGGCGTCGTAGTTGCATGCACTTGCATCTGTACAACCCGCAACTTCAAATTCGTCGCATGTTCCATCACCATCCATATCTGCTAGGCAAATGCCATCACAATCATAACCCTCTGCAGATCCGTTGCCCTCGCAATCGCAATCTCCTTCGGCAATTCCATCGCCTCCGCAAATACCACATTCATCTGTAAGGAGGCAAGAATCATCATCTGTATTTGCCTCAGCATCAAAATTGCACGCCATTTCATCTGTACAGCCAGTTACTGGAGCAACCCAATCTGCCGTGGTGAATTCGAGTCCTCGGTTTTCCATTGGCGATTGCCCTTCGGCGCGCCATTGCATATTCAATGAACCGCTCAAAATTCCAGGTGCTCCATTTTCGTCTTGAGCAACCGTAAATTGGCCAACCAATACTTTTCCATCTTCACCTGCAACGGCCGCGCCGTTTGAACCCGGTATGACATACCAACTGCCGCCAGTTGTTCCTCCCAAGGTGAAGCCTAACCCCTGATTAAAGGAATCAAAAGCATCGGACATTCCCACAGAACTCACATCACCATCCGAGTTGCTTGCTGAACCAACGGTCAACCAGCT
This sequence comes from Flavobacteriales bacterium UBA1959, assembly GCA_002336085.1. Taxonomy (GTDB): domain Bacteria; phylum Bacteroidota; class Bacteroidia; order Flavobacteriales_D; family Sanyastnellaceae; genus UA16. The sequence continues at coordinate 15,593 of DDEH01000004.1, forward strand.
ATCGTATTCCAGATCAGGAAACATTCCGAACATAAAGTCTTGAATGCTTGAGCCAAGATCAACTCCACCAAACGCAATAGGTTGCTGGAAGAAATTTGTAGAGACCGATAAATCCAATTCTACAGGGGCAGATTCATCCGATCCTACCGCAAAAAGTGCAATGGACTCATCCATTGAGCTTTCAAAGTGAGCATACAGTCGGTATGTAGTCCCTTCATCGCCTGTCGTATGGACAGAAGCGTTCAAAAATGGAAAGGCCGGAATCTCGCAAGAACCATCATCTTCAGTAGCAGCAGCCTGGAAGTTAATCGCAAGCTCATCAGTGCAACCAAGAATTTCGACAGCATCACAAACACCATCATTGTCCGCGTCCGCTCCGCAAGAGCCACCGCAGACGCCTAAAGCATCAACTTGGTTTCCGTTGCAATCGCAATCGCCTTCCGGCATGTCAATGCAACCACATTCGTATATATCACCTGGGCCATTGCAAACGCCGCAAATGTCAACAAGCCCTACACATTCGTCAATATCATCGCAAATGCCATCGGCATCCGCATCGGCTAAACAAGCACCACCGCATTCCCCTGTGGCATCCGCCTGGTTTCCATCACAATCACAATCACCTTCTGGTATATCAGAACAACCGCAGTCGTAAATAGATCCTTGGCCATTGCAAATGCCACAAACATCCAAGTCACCCACACACTCGTCGATGTCATCACAAATACCATCTTCGTCCAGATCAACGGTACACTCACCTCCGCAATTGCCCGAAGCATCTGTCTGGTTTCCATTGCAATCGCAATCGCCTTCCGGCATGTCAATGCAACCACATTCGTATATGTCACCTGGGCCATTGCAAACACCGCAAGCGTCAACAAGCCCCACACATTCATCAATATCATCGCAAATGCCATCGGCATCCGCATCGGCTAAACAAGCGCCACCGCATTCCCCTGCCGCATCAGCCTGGTTTCCATCACAATCACAATCATCCTCGGGAACATCACCGCAGCCGCAAGCATAAACATCGCCTGGACCATTACAAACACCACATATATCCAACGTTCCAACGCAAGGGTCAATCAAGTCACAAACACCATCGTTGTCCGCGTCCGCTGTACAATCACCTTCACAATCGTACCCTTCTTCCGGTTGCGTTCCATCGCAATCGCATGCGCCTTCTAAGATACCATCGCCTCCGCAAACACCGCATGCATCAATGTATTCACATGTGTCGTTGTCCGCTGTCGCTTCTTCGTCGTAGTTGCAGGCATTCGTATCCATGCACCCAAGTACATCTTGAATAAAGTTAGCTGTGTTCAGAACAAGCTCTTGCTCGTAATGAGGATTTCCATCCGCATCTAACCAATTAATGTTCCAATTGCACATTACATGACCCGCTACACCGACGCTATCCGCAGCGGTCAACTGAGCCAATAAAACCTTCCCGTTGTCTCCAGCCATCGCCAAAGCATTGGACCCAGGAGTGACGTACCAGCTTCCTCCGACATTGCCATCTAAAGTAAAACCTGATCCTGCGTTAAAATCTGAAAGCGCTCCGGACATACCAATATTGGCAACCGTTGGGTCTGTATTTGAAGTCGATCCAATCGTCAACCAACTATCATAGGCAACATCGGGAAACATCCCAGAGATAAAACCAAATAAGTTTGAAGCAAAATCCACCCCATACGTCAACTCTTGATAAAAACTGGTGGTAACATCCAACTCGAGATTTACCGTTCCGTCTTCTGAGGAACCAATTGAGTATATAGCCAAAACTTCATCAGTAGGTGAATCGAAGTGAGCATATATGTGGTATGTAGTTCCATGTTCGGATGTAGAATATACCTCACTCTCCAAACCTTGAAACTGAGAAAACCCTGCTACTGAAAGGAGCAAGGTGCTAATTGAAAGCAGCGAAAAGCGCTTCATTGACGTTGTGATAGTTGAATATTTCATCGCGGATAGAATCCCATTCATTACTAAAGATAGCTTATTCATGCTTATTATACTATTGCTTATCGATATTTTTTTTGATTATCAGATTGCAGTAGAGGCAATTTGATGCTTTCAAAAACAGTACGAGTTGCCCCCTGTACGCATCTACCACTAGTAAAGTTGCGTTTATTATCTGCGAAATTGTAGATGCCACAAAATCATTATCTTGAGCGATACCAGAATGTCCTCATGATTCAACAATCACAAAAAACCTCGGCCTTAACGGCCTGTCGCATACTCATCTTAACTGCACTCATTGCGCTATTTGGTGATCCCGTCACACTCATTGCGCAAACTGGATGCACTGAGATCGAAGAACCCTTAGCACTATTTACCGTTTCAGAGGACAATGTCGCGTGTTACCCAACGCATCAGCCCCATTCAACCTTGGTTCTGACCATCAATAAAAGCGTCCAACGAACAATCCAGACTGTCCTTCCCGACCTTTGGACACTTCCACTGACCTTGCCCGATGGGACACACGAGTGGGTGGAAATGCATCGGTTCTTAGCACATACGGATGATTTTGAAATTGGACACATGACCAAGGACGGACTGCGCACTGAGCGGTACACCCCACAATTATTGACTTACCGATTTGCAACAGACGGATTCAATGGCACACTCGTCCTCATGAAAGATGAAATCGCTGGTACAGTGCGCCATAACGGCATTCAATATGAACTGGGAGGGTTGGAATGCGCACAAACACCCTCGGCCTATTATGTTTTGTATGCCATAGCAGATGCAATCGATCCACCCGCTTTCAACTGTGGCATGGAAGACATTGAGAGACGAATTGACACACGAAAACAAGCCCATTCTCCTGACCTTCACAGCCAACGTTCTTCTGTAAACTCGTGTGTTGAGATCGCACTAGATATTGACTATTACACCTACAATTCCTTTAATCAAAGCTGCGAAAATTCCGTCGAATGGTCCCTCGCATTGCTCGCAGGGGTATCAGAAATTTATGAGACTGAACTGGACAATCTGATCAATTTGTCTGCGTCCTATGTAAATGTTTGGGAAGTAACAGATCCATATGCTTCTTTTGTCGGCAATGCCGGTTCTATGCTAGATGCATTTCGGCTCGAATGGCTCAACAACCCAGACCTTTCCAATCGTCCTCGGGACCTCGTGCATTTGATGACGCGAAGACCGGATACAGGAACAGGAGGCATTGCATATCTGAACGTCGTTTGCAGCCCCAATTATGCAGCTGGATTTTCAGCGTATCTCAATCCATCATTGACGTACAATCTGAATAATTACAGTTGGAATCTGAATGTCGTGGCTCACGAATTGGGCCACAACTTTGGTTCAAACCACACCCATTGGTGTGGATGGCCGGGGGGGCCCATTGATGACTGCTATGCCGCGGAAGGCAACTGCACAAATAATCCTGCACCACAAACAGGAACAATTATGAGCTATTGCCATGCTGTATCAGGAGGTTCTGTAAACCTCGAATTTCATCCCACAGTAGAGAGCGTCGCGCTCATTCCGAGTATCAACGGCCAAGGATCATGCTTTAATTCCTGCGATGAATTCGCGACAAGCTGTCAAAATTTTGGATGCACCATCCCTTTCTATTGCAACTACGATCCTGAAGCCGAAATCAACGACGGCTCTTGCACCTTGCCGGACGATTGCGGTATTTGCGGTGGAGATGGTACTTCCTGCATTGGCTGCACCGATCCAGTGGCGTGCAATTATGAAGAAAGCGCAATTTTCGATGACCAGAGTTGTTTTTACTCCCCGCTGGGTGGGTCTTGCGATTGCGAAGCCGTCATCTCGCTCGAGGGTGAGCTTGGTCCAGGCCAAACAGAAAGCATCGCTGTAAGTGGATTTGGATACGTGGCCGCCGTCACAGTTTATTTGCATTTCGAAAATACCCAACAAGACATGTCAAGGGCCAGCGATCTATCGGTCATTGTGGAAGCGCCTGACGGCAGTTGCAAGCAAATCGGTGGTTTTGATGTGGACTTTGGTTGCACCAGCTCCGGATTTTGGCCTGCCGCTTGGCAGAGCACTGCTGACGGAGATTATGTTGGTGCAGCGACCATTGGAAACGCTCCTGAAGGCATCGGAAATTGGTACATCCGCATTGGCAATGGATGGAGTGGTTCTGAAGGCGCCTTTTTCCAAGCAGACATTTCGATTTACGATTTATGCTTGGAAGTCAACCCCGAAGGGTGCACAGATCCAATGGGCTGCAATTACAATCCTGCCGCGACAGTAGAAGATGGAAGCTGTGATCTCATAAGTTGCTACGGATGCACCAATGCATCAGCTTGCAACTACATGCCGGGAGCTACCATCGATAACGAATCCTGCGAGTACGTCACCTGCCAAGGTTGCACCGAAGTAGGTGCCTGCAATTTTGATCTATCTGCTATAATTGAGGACAACAGCTGTGAATATTTCAGTTGTGCCGGTTGCACAAATTTCGAAGCGTGCAACTTTGACCCTGGTGCCACAATTGAAAACGGCACATGCACGTTCGACTGCGACAGCTGCACCGGTGACTTGGACAACGACGGGATCATTGCCGTCACAGATGTTTTAATTTTCCTCGCAGATTACGGGTGTGATATTCCCATATGCTTGGGAGATATCAATGGCGACGACAACACCAATGTGAGCGATCTACTGCTGTTGTTGAGCCAATTTAGTGAATCGTGTACTGAAGGATGAACGGCCCATTAAAAACACGGAGATTGTCGGTTTTATCATACCTAATCCTCTCGACAGTATTCAGCCTTGGCTGCACACAAGTTGAAGAAAAATCCACGCAAACAACGCCTAAATCGGTGGACGCATGGACAGGAGTTTGGGTAGGCGCGCAACCCGAGCGGCCCTTGAACAACTCCAATGGTGAGCCCATCGTCATTCGAGGCAAAACAGCCGTGGTGAAAGGGAGTCTATTCACCTTCACCATTCAGGAAAATGGTACAGCGACGTTGCAGCAAAATTTCGAAGATGGAAGGGCCATGAGCTTTGCGGGAACCTGGAAAGGACAAATTGATGAACGCAACAACGTCGCCTCACCAAGTCCATCTGAATCGGTTCAATTAAGTGCTGTGGTGTGTGATCTCGCCGCAATTGATACAGGCGCCTATCGCCAATACGTTTTGGTCGCAGATAAAGAAACGAATCAAGTGATGTGCATCGGTAATTCGGGTGAACCCACTTTTCCAATGAAGCACGTCAGTGCCCTTTGAAATCGTTTCATTGCAGCAATCAAGGTCGTTCCTCTATGCTCTCAATAAATGCAGCTACACCACGCATAAATGTTTCTCTGTCATCCCACATGCAAAGGTGAGAGCCAGAAACACACGTCAAACTTTGACCGTCTTGAACGAGCTCGGACTGGCGCCTCATGGCATCTGGGTCCATTGTGTCATATGTCGCTCCAACCATAAGGGTTGGCACGGAAATATCGCCCAATTGAGACGTAATATCCCAGTCAATTAAGCGTCCACCGACTTTAAATTCACTTGGCCCTTGCATCAAATCATACAGTGGGTAATTCAACTTTTCGAAGGACACTTTCACTTCGCTAGGCCATTCACTGAGGCGACAAATGTGTCGGTTATAAAACTCTTTTTGAATCAATTCGAGGTAAACCTCATTTTGCAGATCCCCTGACTCCTCAAAAGCCATAAGTGAATCCAACAAACTCGGCCGCATCTGTGGACGAAGGACCTGTTGGTTGTAAGCAGCATACTCCGGAATGCTGGAAACCATGTTGCAAACAATTAGACCGTTTAGATGCTCTTGATAACGCAACGCGTATTCCATGGCGAGAATTCCACCCCAACTATTCCCGAGCAAGTAGAAGTTTGACGCATCATATCCCAGTGCTTGTCTCACTTCCTCTACTTCTTCCACCCATCGGTCAATGTTCCAGATATCCTCTGTGGGTTGATCACTGAAAAAACTACCCAATTGATCATACATGACCACCTCATAACCATAGTGTGTCGGCAAATCATAGGCCAAGGATAGCAAGTACTCATGCGTCGCAGCAGGTCCGCCATGCAAGGCCAGTATGCAAATATCTGGGTTCTCTCCAAATTTCTGAGTAAACACTTTGTATCCGTTGGACAACTCAATGCGCTCGACGCCTGGCTCGGCCCATTTGGCCTCGCGTTCTAACTGTTGGTCATCTGAAAAAACCAAAGCATAAGGACAATCTTCGGTCGACGTTTTCGCTTCACTAGTTTCTGACTCGTTGACAATTGTGCATCCACAAAAAACAAATGAGAGAAACAAGATTCGTGTCCCAATCGGGAGGTAACGATGCTGCATATTTAGTGGATTCTCTTGAATAAGTAGCAAAGTAGAGTTTTACTTGTGGTCCGAAACGCTCCTAGTAAAAAACAAAGTATAATTTCGATTAACATATATTTTTTGAATTCTATAATAAATTTATTATCTTGGTTTGCGTTCACGACGCCTTACCAAAATCAACTACCATGAGAATCTTACTTCTCGTATGCTTCGTGAGCTCAACTCTGACATGTGCGCACAGCCAAATAGTGCAGATTATTGCTGAGCCTTTTGCGCAACACGACACCACGGGCATTGCTGATTTGGAAGGGATGACCACGTACCGCATTTATGCGGAAATGACCAATGTTGATGATGAACTATCCGCAATATTCGGGGATTCAGAAAGCCCTTTGCACATATCATCTACTACTGGTTTTTACAACAATACACTGGGCTCTGATCTCGGATGGGAAGTCAATCCAGCCCTTCTAGCTTTCTTCCCATTGGTGAATTACGATTCATGGCTAACCATCGGCGCTTCCAACTCTGCTGAGGGTGCAAACATGGGCAATACAATCGGTATGGAATCTGCGTTCGAATCTTTCAATTCGAACGGTGCTTTTATCGTTGATGACTTTATTGGTGGTTCCATTTTTACTTTGGCCGGCGATCCGGCTGCAGCTGCCGGAGAAGATTTTCGTGTCTTGATTGCACAGCTAACCACAAGTGGAACCATAGAAAGCAGCCTAAACATGCAAATGTTTGTCAACGGTCTCCAGAGTCAAAATAGCGTAGTTCAAAATGCCACCATTGTCTTTCCAATCGGATGCAATGATCTGAGCGCTTGTAATTATACTTCCGATGCTACAGATTCCAGTACATGCACTTACCCGCTTGATTGTGAGGATTGCTCAGGCAACTGCATCGATGCGAATGACGACGGCATTTGTGATTGCAATGAGCCCGAAATTACTCCGGGTTGTACCCAGGCTGATGCGGACAATTATAGTCCTGAGGCCACAACCGATGATGGCAGTTGTGTCTTTGGCGGATGCACCTATATATCGGCCTACAACTATGATCCCTTGGCGACGTATGACGCAGGGAATTGCTCATTTCCAGGATGCACCAATCCCATCGCACTCAATTATGACTCCAATGCAGAAGCCGACAACGGAGAATGCTTGGTTTTGGGCTGCATGGATCCACTGGGATATGACTTTAATCCCGTCGCCAACGTCCCCGGTATTTGTGAATTTCCCGCACCATGTGTTTCCGATATCGATGGAGATGGTGCTGTGGATGTTTTTGATCTCTTGATTTTCTTCGAGAGTTACGGCCAACCCTGCCAATGATAGTCACCGATTGCAACCATCGCTAGATTAGATTTGTTGTCATAACAAAATCTTGCTATGCGATTACTTTTCGTTTGTACTGCCATACTACTTTTCACCCTTAGCACCCGCGCTCAAGACGCCACCCGCGTTCTTTTTCTCGGCAACAGCTATACGTTTTTCAATGAGCTTCCTGTGATGCTCACAGAACTGGCAGCGAGCATGGGGCATGTTGTGGTGACAGCAGAAAACACTCCTGGTGGGGCGAGTTTGCAAGGCCATACCACCAATGCGACCTCGCAGGAGCTAATCGAGCAAGGCAACTGGGATTTTGTGGTTTTACAAGAACAAAGTCAAAAAGCATCGCTGCCTTATGACGAAGTCGTTGCGGATTTCTTTCCCTCAGTAGAATCATTGGTTGAGACCATTCGACTGCACAATGACTGCGCCGTGCCCCTGCTATACATGACATGGGGACGGGAAAATGGCGATTCACAAAATTGCGCTTGGTGGCCACCGGTCTGCACCTACTCGGGGATGCAGGAGCTCCTGACGGAACGGTACCTCGAAGCCTCGGATAACTCCCAATCCTGGTGCGCTCCCGTGGGCATGATTTGGGAAGACATCCTCAATTCTACCAACATTAATCTATACAATGCCGACAGTTCGCACCCATCTGCTGCTGGTTCTTACCTAGCCGCTAGCACCTTTTTTGTGGCGCTCTTTGGTGAGAACCCCGCAGCGTCGAATTATTCCGGACCCATTAGCCTCGGTGCAAGCACTACCATTGATGAAGCAGTGTGGAATGTGTGGCAAACGCAATCAAGCGCTTGGATGCAATACGACCTTATGGGAATGGAACTATTCACGCAAAGCACCTCCACCGGATGCAACATCCAAGTCAGCACCAGTCCATATGTGGACAGCGTTCTCGTCAGCAATGGTACCCTTGAATTTGTATGGCAAAACGGGGACGTTGAGTCCTTGATTTTCGATGGAAGCGCCACGTTCGATCTAACTGTTTATAGCCAATGTGCAGCGCCGAATTTTTCTTCTGAAACGTTTTATTCCAGCACTGCTTCCATCGCTCCCTACTCGACCAGAAGCAACTTTTCGATCTACCCAAACCCTGCAAGCGATTTGCTTTTTATCGACGTCTTAGCTTCGACATCAGCCGAGGTCAGCATGATGGATAGCCGAGGGAAGACCATGGGAAGTTGGTCCGTTACAGGAACTGAATCCATCAACGTATCGGGAATTCCTCAAGGAGTTTACAGTTTGGAAATTTTGTCGGACGGAAAAATCCTGGAAAAGCAAGCTGTCCTTATTCAGCGTTAACGGATAC
>DDEH01000145.1 GCA_002336085.1 Flavobacteriales bacterium UBA1959
AGCAAAAAATCGAGTCACTCCGATTTGCACTTGCCCATTCACTAAACGGCCTTGCCAAGCTGGAGCCCCGTCAAGTTGGGTTTCCCCATTCGCATTGTTGTTGAATGGTTGAAGTCCCGAACTGATGCTCAGGTCTGCTCTCCATTCAGGCGCAATGAAAAAGCCGGCAAATAATCTACCTGTCGGCATCCAGTTGACCCTTGTTTGAGACAAATTGCCTTCAGAATAATCCGCAACCAGTCCATCTGTTCCAATCGTTCTGCCTTCAGCATAGCTCCTGAATTGAATCAATGCTCCGAGTCCAATCCCCAATTGCCAAGGGCCAAAATACTGCTGCTGTTGCCATTCCAAAGGGATGGCGAAGGCTCGGTAGCGGTTGTAGTGCGATACATAACGCGCTTGCTGTTCGATGCCTACGACGTCACCCGTGATCACCGCCATGGTATCACCTGTGACTTCGTTGATTTGAATGGTTTGAATGCCTTCTGTAATGACAGCATACTCCGTATGTTCGACGTAATCCAAATGCTGAATGAATTCATTCCAAGCCATGCCGACAGCAAATGACTGCGACCACTTTTGAAATTCAACCATCAGCCCACCACCTGCCCCAATGTTGGCTTGAAAATATGTATTGAGCTCGGGATCTCGATCATCGCCAAATGCAAATTGACTCAGGTTTAGACCAGCATATGCGCGCAAAGCAAATGGCATTCGAATCTGTATTTGTTGATTTTCTTGTTGCAAATTGAGGGCCAATTCGGACAAAGGTTGCATCGGCTCTTTATTGAGTTTGGGTAAGAAAATCAATGGAGCTGCCTGCGGCGACCAATCCAATGCGTCGACTTTCTTGTTCCCAATGTCTGTTGCATCAGCGAATGATCCATCACCTTTCTCTTTGGTGATGCTCTCTTCGGTTTGATCAGTCGAAGGAATCAGTGGAAGCGAAGCCAAAAGTTCGCTAGTGATTTGCACGGCTTCATTCGCAAACTCGTGTGCATTTTCAGCCGTTGCGGTGTACCCAGGAGTTGAAATGCTTCGGGCTGCACCAGCCTCGGTTTCTGAGCTTGATGTGGCGTCAACGTTGGAAGGCGCTGGATTCTCTGTTTTTTGTTCAGTGGGTGTTGACGCTAGTCTAGACTCGTTTAACGCCGGAGAACTTGACTGAGTCTGGGTCTGAACCTTCGAATTGACTGAGGCGGCTGGGACTGCTGAGGCGACAGCAGGAGTGGAGAGCGATAGGCTTTGAACCTCTACTGTGATCTGTTCGCCGGTAGACGTCGCAATCGATGACGAAAATGCCACTTCCTTGATTTCTGAAACGCTCGTAATCTCTGCCATCTTTGGAACAGCTTCGGCATCTTGCTGATCGCCACCGGTGTAGTGGATGAGCCCCATTGTGAGCACGACAGCTGCAGCAGCGGCAATGCCCCAGCGACCCCATGATCCGATGGAATTGGAACTGCCCCCTTCAGTGCCTGATGCCGTGGGAGCTATCTGACTTTCTATGGCATTCCATAAAGCCTCTTCTTGACCGGGAGCTCCCAATTCCTGATAGGACGAGAGCCGATTACGTAAAATGTCTTCCCAATTTTTCATGACAAGTTTTGCATTTTGGGGACCAGTTCACCCCCGGATAATTTAAAGCGTTCCATCACCCACTTTTTTGCTCGGGTCAATCGCTGGCGTGACAATTCCGCCGCAATACCCAACATTTCTCCTATCTCTTTGTGGCTATATCCTTCTACAATATATAGGTTGATAACCTCGTATTGTTCCTTCGGCATGCCTTTTAAAACGGAAATCAAATCGCTCAGTGCCAATGTCTCGATGGCCGAAGGCTTTACTTCTAGGGCAGTCTGTCCAGGGAGTTCCTGGATGCGTTGTCGCCTTTTTCCTTGAGTAATGGCCACATTGATAGCGATTCGAGAAGCCCACGACCTTAATTTCCCTTTTTTCGCATCGAACATATCTATGTTTTTGAAGATCAGAATAAAAGCTTCTTGGAGCACATCTTGAATCTCGTCTTCATCGAATATATAACGCTGCACAGCTCCCTTTAGATAAGGAAACAAGGCTCCAAACAACTTCCTCTGCGCTCCGCTGTCACCGCGAATGCAAGCTGCAATCCAATCCTCCTCCTCACGCTTTGGGTCAGTCATTCTCAGCTCTCGTGATCAACAGTCAATCTCCAAAGGACCGACTACGCCATTTATTGGAGTGCCAGTGAGAATAATTTCTGGTAAAAATAGAAGTCCGCTCGGTCCGCAAGTGTGTGAAATGCTAATCGCGCATTCTGTGGTTCCCTCTTCGAACAAGAATTGTTTCAGAGTCAATCCGGGGCCAATCTCGAAAGAAGTGGGACCTGCAATAAACATTGGACTCGTTTGAACGCTCACTAGACTGCTCCACCAAAGGTCGGATTCAAATGCAATGGTTATTTGTTCCCCGTTTGTCTCAGCGTCGCATTCACATTCATCTGTGACAAATCCCATGACGTAACCAAACTGATTAGATTCCACATGGCACGTGTCGCCAATATTTTGCTCCAATTCCTCGCAATCCATGAGGTAGACAATCTCTGGATCAGTTAGTTCTTGAACAATTTGAATGTCCTCATAATTCGTTTTGGTGCACGCAAAAAGGGCCGTCAATGATGTCAAAATCATCAACATACGAAAAGGTGAGACGGAGATCAGACGGTTCATATTCAACCAAAGAAAAAGTGAATGGTTAAGGACATTACTGATGCCAGGCCTCTAGTGTGACAATGAAACCTGTGAAATGTGGTTTCTCAAGATAGTGTAGCCTGAAGTCAAAACGTTGACCTTGGGTTACAAACGAAGAAAGCTTGCTTTGCCTAGAATTTTGTATTTCGGAAATCTTGAGTGGTCTGAGATTTACTGCTGGATGATCCGGAAAGATCGGGTTGATCCCTCTGAAGTTGCTATGCTCAGTGAGTACAATCCTTTGGGTATGCCAAAGAATTCAATGGCTTTTGACCCCATGCCATGATACGATTTGATCAACTTTCCGTCGGTACCGACAAGTATCCCAAACCACCCTGTAGCGCTGGGAATACCACTCAATTGCACGACGCCGTTGGCGGGGTTTGGAAAGAGCCGCGCTCCACCGAGAATATTCCGCTCTGCGGTGGATGAGGATGATTCACAGATCTCCAATCCAAAGGTGCTTGGTGGGGTTTGATTGGTGCTCGTTTCTTCCACGAGAAGTGCACCTTGTTCATCGTAAATGACATAGCCTGCTTGCTGCGGTGAGAAAAAAGGTGATTGGACAACAAAATCCAATGGCCCAGCAACGACATTTACTAGGACAGAACGTTCCACAAACGGGTTATATGAGAGGGTGAAAGGGATGTGCGAGATCAATTCAGCGTTGGAATAAACCGAAACGCTACCTCCAAACCAACCCTCTTGGGCATAGTCTGTGAAAAGGATTTCAATCGGTCCGCAAGCATCGGCGTATTCGGAGCATGGGCGCAGTCCGTAGATGCTTTTCGCCCCTCCGACTGGTGTGTAAATCACATATCCGTTTTCATCCTCTATTTCAAAAAGGTCAGATCCGCCTTGGCCGTTATATATGATATTGATTGTACTGTTGGCATCAACCGGAAAGCTGAATGAGTCCACGCCAAGGTTGTTTGGTGACTCGGAAGCGATCAGTACACCATTGGCGTAGATATCCAGAGTTCCTCCACCCCAAGGCTCGTTGCCCCATGGGTCTGAAGCTGAAATCATGCTTGCGGTCCAGGTGCCGCAAGTTCCTGTAATCACAGGGAATTCATAGGGGATGAGTTCTCCCATTGAGTGCACCACTCCATTGTAAGCCAATAGATCTGGTTGTTCGATGAGCGCCCCATCAACGGCGATTCCGTCGAAGTCAACTGCAATGCTCAGGATGTCATTGTTGAGGGTTAGAAGTGTCAATCCGTTGAACAAGTCAGAGCTTTCATAAACCGCCTCTACGATGTGCTTGTTGACGATTTCATCCATCTCCTGCGATGCGAGTAATTCGTCTGTGCTTTCAAATCCGTTTGCTTCTGCGAACGCAAAAAGTGCATCGTCAGTTGGAGCAAAGACAGTGAAAGGGCCGGCTTCGCCGCCATTGTCATTTAAGATGGGTTGTCCGCGCAATTCATCGTCCAGACCTTCGTTGAATATCGCCTGCTCAAACAGGGTGTGGTTTTCGCTTTGCATGATCACATCAAGCACTGTCGCACCGGGATAACCGGCTGGGGCCAGTACCTTATCGATGATGTGCGCAACCCCGTTCGCTGCCGTAAAGTCAGTGAATATGACGTTGGCATCATCAACCAATGCGCCAATGTCGCTCATGCCAATGGTGATGGACTGTCCCTCCGTTGTTTCAAGGGACATTCCGTCGGCAAGATCTGCGGCCATATAGATTCCGGGAACGACGTGATATTTAAGGGCGTTGGGCATGTCGTAAAACCCGAGCATATCGAATTGGCTCAAATTCATCAATTCCATCAGTTCTTCGGTGGCAGATTCAGTTGGAACGAAAACAGTGTACTCCTGCAGGCCATTTAAATCGACTCCATAGGATGGTTGACTATCAGGGTCTTGGGCTTCGTAGAAGCTAGGACTCAGATAGGCATTCATGGCATAAGCGCTCTCCCAACTCTCGAGGTAGGCGAGTGATCCATTTCCGTAGGCCATTTCATTCAGCAAGTCAGCGAGTGAAAAAGCATCAACTGTGATGGTACCATTCATTCCTAGGTCTGGCTGCACACCGACGGAGGAGGTGTATTCATAATTGCCGGGCACATCAAAGGTTATCACACCCATGCAAATTCCGTTGATTTCTCCTTCTACGATCTCTAGAAAAAAAGATTCGGGATTATTTTCGGAAGTGCCGTCGACATTGTGAGTGCCTTCTGCGTTGATGAATGCCACGGACTCGCCCGCGTTGATGAGCAATTCAGTAGGCGTGAAAATAAAGTCAGTGAGGTATACGGTATGATCTGCTTCACATTGAGCGTTGATATTTCCCGCAAATAGCATGAGTGAAAACGTTATGAAGGCAAAAAGGGTATGTTGCATTGAGCTTTTTTTGGAAGTACGACTGTGGGCGAGGATATGTGACCATTGTCTGTGAAAAAAATGTTTTCGAATGCGTGGTTGCTTTTTTCGAGGTTTCACGTAGTCAAAATTAAGAGAGAGTGAACTCTTAGAAGTATTTTTTTTCTTTGTCTGCCCGCATTACCGGCTCATCGAGCGTTCGCGCATCGTAACTTGCCGCGTGTCAAGAAAAAACAACCCAAAAAGTGCTCGCTCGAGTGGCCAAAGGATGCATCCTCGAAACCGGAACTTGGAGAGGTATCAAATACCGGCATTGGTCGCCTGTTTGCCTGAGCTTGGAGCGTATGTCCAGCCATCAAAGGCAGGGGAGGATTCCATTGATTTTACGCGACCTGAGGCGGTGAAGCTTTTGAACCGAGCATTGATTCTGAACGATTATGGCTTGGATGATTGGGATTTCCCTGATGCAAACCTCTGCCCGCCTGTGCCTGGACGTGCAGATTATCTGCATCATATGGCCGATTTGCTTCGGGAAAACCATTTTGGTAACATTCCACGTGGACCGGAATTGCATGTATTGGATATAGGAGTGGGTGCCACAGCAATTTATCCCATTGTGGGAGTCGTGGAATACGGTTGGTCGTTCGTGGGGTGCGACATTGCACAAGAATCGTTGGATTCTGTGAAATCAATTATCGCGTCCAATTCATTGTTGCAAGATCTTTTGGAAGTCCGGCATCAACCCGATGCCAAATGTATCTTAAGGGGGATCATTTCTGAATCAGATCGTTTCGCCTTTACCATGTGCAATCCGCCATTTCATGCAAGTGCCGAGGAGGCTGCCCAAGGGACAATGAGAAAAACAAGAAACCTGCTGGGGGGTAAAGCATCGAATCCAATGCTGAACTTCAGCGGGGTACAAAAGGAATTGATTTTCGAAGGTGGAGAAATGCGTTTCATCCAAACCTTGATTCGCGAAAGCCAGAACTACGCCACCAACGTTTTTTGGTTCACCACATTGGTTTCCAAGCAGTCGCATCTTAAGGCCTTGTATGCAACTTTGAAAACAGTTCGTCCTGCTGAGATCAAAACGATTCCCATGGGTACAGGCAATAAGTCAACCCGTATTTTGGCTTGGACTTTTGTGTCAAAAGATGAACGAGACACTTGGCGTTAATTAAGTCCATGCACGAAAAATGGCGTTATAAGACCTTTGGGTTTAATGCATTCATCAATTGCAGTGGAGGATTCGATCATTTAACTAAATTTGAACAAATGCACAGTTTTAAATTATTGATATTCATAGCTTCCGCCGCTTTTTCAATTGCCCTGCAAGGACAGGATAGCCTTTGGATTTCCCGTGGAGAATGGACAGATATACCGGATTCTGTGCAGTCCATTCGGTTCAATTCTAATCCGCAATGGTCTGGCATCAATTCTACCTTGTCACGGGTGCCAGGAGAATCTTCAACACTTTTTTTGATCAACACAGATAGTATTAGCCATACGTGGGGATTGCAAGTGGAAGGAGAGGAAGAGTGGGAATTGGCAGCGTTTGATTCACTTCTCATACCGATTCCTGCTATGGCCCAAGGGACTTACCGATTTGGTTTGTTGGATGAGTCTGGTAGAGTGCTCGGTGCGAGTGGTCAGTTACAAGTTGGTTTGGAAGGGGAGTATCCTCTGTTTCATTGGAACCTTGGCGATTGGTCGATGGAACGAATGGCGTCAGCAGACGCGGGTTATCCTGTTGACTGGGATTCTCCGTATGTTCCTGAGCAGTTCACCATCAATGAGCGAACGTTTCCTGCAACAGTCGATGATTCTGATGCTTTTGTGGCACTGAGCCTTGGGGACACGTGTCTGATTTCCATTGCCAACCATGGCTTTATGGATCATGTCTTTCATTTTCACGGTTTTCACGTGACCATGATGACCAGTACGCATCATCCCCAGCGTATCGGCTGGTCCAAGGACACCGTTCCAATCCGAATGGGAGAGGCCCTAACGGTGCGATTGATTGCATACCAAGTGGGGCTATACCCGGTGCACAATCACAATTTGATTGCCGTGACCAATGCAGGATTTTACCCGGGGGGCATGATTACCCAAATCCACGTTACACCATGAGAGAGTTCCGGATTTTTGCTGCGATTTTTGCTCTTATAGGGGCAACAATCGGCTCTGCACAAATGGCTCCGCCGCAGCTTTTCTCAGGCATGGAAGGGTATACCTTTTTGCCCGATGGCACAGCCATTCCAATTTGGGGATACGGTTGGACAGCTGATGGGTTTATAACGCTGCCTGGTCCGCTGCTCGAATACACCCAGGATGAGTTTGTGCAACTAAATTTCACCAACCCAAGTCCCGAGAGTCACACCATTCACCTGCATGGATTGGATGTGGACCAAGCAAACGATGGTGTGCCATCGACAAGCTTTCTTGTGACTACTGGGGGGCAAACAACATATGAATTTACCGCGAATCACCCGGGCACGTTTCTTTATCATTGCCACGTGACAACTACGCTGCACTTGACCATGGGCATGTATGGGATGATATTGGTGAGCCGACCTGACATGACTTTATTTGATGGCGGCCCTTCGTACACAGAAAATGCCCCAATTTTGTTCAGTGATTTCGCTGTTGAGACCAATATGAATCCTGTACAGTCGTTTCCTTTTCACGATATCCGACCCGATGTTTTTATGGTCAATGGCGCTTCCGGGGCCCAGTTGGAGCAATCCGAGCATATTATTGACTTTGAACCGGGACAGCCCATTGCCTTGCGACTAGGCTCAATGGCTTATAGTTTGTTGCAATTAAATTTCCCGCCTGAGTTGAATGCGGTTTGCTATATGAGTGATGGACGTCCGGTGACCGAGCCATTTGCAGTGGAGAATTTGGATATTTTTCCTGGTGAACGATTCACCGTTTTAATCGAACCCGATGCAGGGTGGGACGGCTACATTGGCTGTGAATTTTGGAACATACCGGATCAGCAAATGGACGGCGAAGAATATATCCGAGTTAGGGATGCTAGTCTCTCCGTTTATGATTGGGGCGTATCAGATCCTCTCGTGGGTTATCCAAATCCAACAAGTTCAACAATTGAATGGGATGGACCTGCTGCACTAAATGTCTTTAATTCAGGCGGAAGACTGGTATACAACGGTCCGTTACGTCGTGGGAAATTGGACATTGTAGATTGGCCAAATGGATTGTATACGGCTATTTTTCCCGACGGAAAACGATCTCGTTTCTCAGTAATCCACTGAACGCTTTGAGTGTCTTCGAAACCACGGGATGCAATTCTTTTGCCCAATCGCGGTGGAACCGTGAACAAGTTTTTTAGGTATTGGTTATCAAAGGATGACAGCGCACACTCCGCCTCCGTTCAAAGAACATCAATCGTATCTGCTTGACGGAAAACTTTTGCCATGGTCCGGTTCCATCGCCAAGGTTTACAGTCCTATTCTGGATGCAGATGCGGAAAAGAATACAAAAAATGTTGGAGTGCTTTTAGGTTCCACCCCCGACATGGATGAAGCATCGGCGATAGCTGCACTGGATGCTGCCAGATCAGCTTACGACTTCGGGCGAGGAGATTGGCCGACGGCAGATGCTCATGTTCGAATACGAGCGATGGAAAAATTCATTGATAAAATGATGCCGAAGAGAGAGGAAGTCGTCAACCTTTTGATGTGGGAGATTTGTAAGAAAAGGGGGGATGCTGAAAAGGAATTTGATCGCACCGTAATCTATCTGAAAGAGACTGTTGCAGAGTACAAAAATCTTCACCGTGAAGGCAGCCACATCACTTCAGCCAGTGGAACGCTGGCACAGATTCGACGAGGACCCATCGGCGTAGTTTTGTGTTTGGGACCTTTCAATTATCCGCTAAATGAAACTTTTTGTGTTCTTTTGCCAGCCTTACTAATGGGCAATACTTGTGTATTCAAGCCAGCCAAATATGGTGTTTTGCTTATCACTCCTTTGCTAGATGCGTTTGCTGAAAGCTTTCCGGCTGGAGTTGTAAACATCATTTTTGGTCGAGGCCGTACGCTCGCTACTCCCATTATGAAGACAGGGAAAATTGACGTTTTGGCCTTGATTGGGAATAGCAAAAGCAGCAATGCCTTGATTTCTCAGCATCCAAAGCCCAATCGCGTCCGTCAAGTGTTGGGTTTGGAGGCAAAAAATCCTGCAATCATTTTCGATGATGCGGACCTTGATTTAGCAGTAAAGGAGTGTGTGAAGGGTGCCTGGAGCTTCAATGGTCAACGTTGCACAGCGCTCAAGGTGCTGTATGTGCACAAGAACATTCGAAAGGTCTTCCTTGAAAAATTTGCAGAAGCGACGGACGCCTTGAGTTGGGGCACGCCATTTGAAGATGCCGATATTACTCCGTTGCCAGAACAAGGCAAAGTTCAATACATGGAATCTTATGTTGAGGATGCAGTTTCAATGGGGGCTGAGATTATCAACGAACGTGGAGGAGATGTCGAAGGGAATATGTTTTTTCCGGCCATACTTTTTCCGACCAATCGCGAAGCGGCCATCTTCCATGAAGAACAATTTGGTCCTGTCTGTCCTGTACTGGAATTTGAAGATTTTGAGGAGGTGTTGACGGATATTGCGGAAAGTCCTTACGGACAGCAAGTCAGTGTTTTTACTCAAAATGCTTCTACGGCTGGTCGTTGCATTGATCATATGGTCAACCAAGTATGCCGAGTGAACATCAATGCATCTTGTCAACGAGGCCCTGATGCTCTTCCATTTACAGGGCGCAAGGACAGTGCGGTGAGTACGCTTAGCGTGAAAGCTGCGTTGCGTTCATTCTCTATCCGTACGCTTGTGGCTTGTTCAGAAGATCAACAGGGACTCATGGAAGAAGTGATCGCAGGCGGTCATTCTTCCTTCTCGTCCATGAATTATTTGCTGTAAAAGTGGGAATCAACGACCTCGGCTAGCCTCTGAATTTACTTGATCC
Organism: Flavobacteriales bacterium UBA1959; assembly: GCA_002336085.1. GTDB lineage: Bacteria > Bacteroidota > Bacteroidia > Flavobacteriales_D > Sanyastnellaceae > UA16. The sequence goes on from DDEH01000145.1 coordinate 10,057, forward strand.
AAAACCGCTTCGTTTTCCACTGTTGGATTTTTTCGGTTTGAAGTTGCCTCCTGAGTCACTGGATCGTCCAGATTTACCGAAACCACCGTATTTCTTTCCGCCTCCTGATCCGCTGCTTGATCCACCGCTTGATCCGCTGCTAGCGCTGCGACTTTTTCGGCCATTGCTGCTTGAACCACTATTTCCGCTGGGTTTCTTGTATCCTCCGCGAGACGAGGAAGACCCATTGGACCGACTGTAACCGCCAGGTGAGGAACGGCGCCTCTGAGGAGATCGGTCGCTCTCTTGCTGGGCTCGCTGGTTGATGTCCCTTCCCGAATCTACATTTAATCGCTCCAATTCGCCTGCGACCAACCGAGCGATTAGCTCATCCTTTGACGTCTCTTCAAACAGCAAGTTCATTTGAACAATGAGATCGAAAGGTACTTTGTCAAATGCTTTTTGATCCAGCACGACTTGCGCCCATTTCATCAAGCGAGCTTGAACGATTTCTTCGGAACCAGGTACTTCGACCGGCTCAAATGAGATGTCCATTTCTCGGGACATTCGGCTGATGTATCCTTTTTCTCGATTGCTAATGAAGGCGAGCGAAATGCCTTTTTTGCCTGCACGAGCGGTTCGGCCTGAACGGTGAGTGTAGTATGCTTGCTCGGTAGGCAATGAATGATGAAAGACGTGTGTCAGATCATTTACATCAATCCCACGCGCAGCAACATCGGTTGCTACGAGAACTTGCAAATTGCGATCCTTGAATCTTTTCATCACACGATCACGCTGTTGTTGCGTCATTTCTCCGTGCAATGCGTCGGCTCGAAATCCCATTTTAAGCAAATCTTCAGCAAGGGCCTGAGTTTCGCGGCGAGTGCGGCAAAATACAACACCATAGAGTTCTGGCTCGAGTTCCAAGAAACGCGCCATCGCCTCCGTTTTATCGGATTGCTTGACAATGGCATACTTGTGCTCAATGTTTGCGTTTACGGTCGTTTTCGGGTCTACGCTTACTTCGAATGGAGAATCCATATACTGCTTGACCAAGCGACGAATTTCCCGGGGCATAGTTGCTGAAAACAACCATGTTTTTTTCGAGTCAGGAGTGAACTCTAAGATGGTGTCTAGCTCATCTTTAAAGCCCATATTGAGCATTTCATCAGCTTCATCCAGAACCAAATACTTGATTTGATCCAATTTCAAGGCTTTCCGTTTCACCAAATCAATCAGACGACCCGGTGTGGCAATCACCACATGTCGTGGGCGTTTGAGCTGCGTGATTTGGGTTGAAATATTAGCGCCACCATAAACAGCAATGCTTCTTATTCCTTTGAGATTCTTTGCAAAAAGTTCAATTTGCTCAGCGATTTGTTGACCTAATTCTCGTGTGGGGGCGAGAATGAGCGCCTGCACGCTATCATCCGATGCATCGAGGTGATCGAGCAATGGAAGTCCGAATGCGGCGGTTTTTCCCGTTCCAGTTTGTGCAAGGCCAATGAAATCCTGATCGCCTTGTAGTA
>DDEH01000067.1 GCA_002336085.1 Flavobacteriales bacterium UBA1959
CTTCGTCAAAGTTGCATGACTGATCATCTGTACAACCAGGAACTGCTGGCAAGCAGAAAGAGGAGCTCTCAGAGCTTCCAAATTCAGCACCTGCTGCTAGGGCCAAGCCGTTTCCGTCAGTTACGCTGTAGTCTCCAGCTCCATAAGAGCAGCACATACCATCACCGAATGAATCGTACATAGTGAAAGTGAAGCAATCAGAAGCGAGACAAAGCTCTGTTCCTACGCTAGTTCCACTAGCAACAGTTCCACCGTCAGCATCAACCAAGTCCCAAGAGGATTCAGTGGCATAGTTGTCCGGGTTGATTGTTATTGTAATGGCTTCAAATGCGCAAGAACCGTCATCTTCAGTTGCTGCAGGATCAAAGTTACAAGCCGTAACGTCAGTGCAACCAACATACTGGCATGTTCCATCGTCAGATGTAGCAGTCATGCTGTAGTTAGAGGCAGCAGAATCCATGCAACCTGGGCCGAAGCACCATTCGTCAGAAGAAACAGAAAGTCCTGTTGCGAAACCTCCGCTTACGATAGATAGTCCGTTCCAAGTAACGCTCCAAGCGCCAGTTGAACCCATTCCATCACCGAAAGCATCGGTTACAGTCATCGTGTAGCATCCTTCAACAACGCAGGCCTCTTCAATGATGTCTACTCCATTCGTGTACGAACCGTACATGGAAGCAACAACCTCGCCGAGGTTATTTGAGATGCTGTAACCAGTCTCTGAAGACCAATAGTTACTACCCAAAGAAATTGTGAGCGCTTCAGATGCGCAAGAGCCATCATCTTCCGTGGCTGCAGCGTTATAGTTGCATGCTGTCATGTCCATGCATCCAGCAAGAGCTACTGCGCCAACAGCAAAAGTTGTAGACTCAGAAGCTCCAAAAGAACCACCAGAGGCAAGAATGTTGCCATCTGCATCTGTTAATGAGTAATTACCTTCTCCATAAAAGCAGCACATACCATCGGCATAAACGTCGTACATCGTCAACGTGTACATTCCGTCTGCTAAGCAGGCTGTCTCTGTCGCTGTGGCTGTTCCAGCAGCATATGCACTGGATGCGAGAATATTCCCCGCATCATCCGCAATATCCCATGAAGTTTCTGAGGAATAAGCATCAAAGACAATTTCGAGAGTTACCTCGTTCGCATCACACTGCGCGAAGGCTGCGGGAGCGGAATAAAAGTAAAGCGCAAACATCGCAATGATGCTACAACACTTTGTAAACGTGTTAAACATTTGATTTGGTTTTAGTTAGAATTCTCAGACAATTTGGTTTGAGTCGAACGCTTTCAACTCGTGAAAGGAACAAGATGTCCCAGTAAAACTTCACAACATTCCTGCAAATCCACAAGAGAAATTGCTCAGTTTCGCGATAAATGTAAAGTAAGGTTTCATGAAATCCAATAAATCACAAAGGAATTTTCATCTTCCTAGAGATTACTCATCGTGTAATTTCAAAGACTCAGCGACTTTAGGTGCGCTTTAACCGAAGCTAGTGTTGGCGGCAACATCGGCAACATCATTGAAAATGAACAATTTAAGTCTTCAAGGTTATACAATTAGACCTCGATGAATAAGCAGCTAACTCACCACATATCAGCGTGCCAACTTGAATCAAACGGAATCACAACTTGCCCCCAGCAGCTTCCTTTTTCCGAAAACACTACGTTTACTAACTTTGTGTCATCCTTGATATGATTTGCTTTTCGCAACGCCCAAAACTCAGCATTTGCGGCTTGTTTCCAAGCATCTCCCTCTTTGTATATGTTGCTTTGCCGATCAAACCAGTCTATGGGTACTCCCCAATCTTTTGTCGCTCGTTGGAGAAATGTCACCGACGAGTCAATGGAGCATCCGGTCGCGGGGGCAGTTGATTCATCTACGGCAATGAATAGAAGGCGGTTGCCGCACATTCGCCATCCTGCGCTGAGGGTTTTCCCATGAGCCTCCCAATCCACCATGAATCGATTCAAACTTTGTGAAAAATGCATTGCTTCGTTTTCGTTCAATGCACGATCCGCCAAGTAAACCCAAGTTCTTGCATCGCGACTTATACTGGACCAATTGTCAGCGCATCGTTCCGATCCTTCCAACCAAATTGTGTTGTCGTTCGCCATGCACCAAAGTTACAGGTCATTGTTTACAATGCACTGATCGTAAAGACGAGGCATCTCTGAGGCATTAAATGTTGCATTGGGAGATGCTTTTTTCAAAATCCTGACGAAATTGCGGAAGTATGTCCGATTCATCCACTAGCTCCAACAGCCTGATTTCGATCAGCCAGATTCGACCCTACCTAAAACTTTTGACGAAGAATTGGTGGCTCATCTTAATCCTAGCAGGAACAGGGTATTCTGCTGCACGCCTTATCACGCACCGGCAACTCAATGTTTACAGTGCTTCCACAGAAATATTGCTCGCGAAGGACAAGGAATTGGACTATCAGAACAGACTCGGAGCCATGCTCAGCCAGCAAGGGTCGCGCTTTGGAGGAAGCGACACCAAAGACCAGCAGCGGATTCTGCGTTCGTATGACCTTGTCGGGCGTGCCGTGGACCAGATGGAATTGAATATTGACTACTTCTTGGTTGGTCGCCTCAAAACCAGCCACGTCAGCGGATTCAGTAATGTGACAATAAACGCTTCTCCTGAATTATTTAATGGAAGCTTTCTTGGAATAGAAATCGATTTATTTATCGAAGATGAGGCCAACTTTCGGTTGAGTTACATGACTCAAAACGAAGAAATAAAGGAAGTAATCCATCCCTTTGGTGTTCCGCTGGAAGGCCCGGATCTTGCCTTGACCATCAGCTACAAAGACCGCAGCATTTTCAATATGGCTAATGCAGCAGGACCAACCATCAACCTCGAGGCGCTGGAAGATGCGCGCAAACAACATTATCGGTTTCGAGTCTATAGCCGCTCGCAGCGTATCGACCAGATGCGTAGCTCACTTAGCGTGGACAATGTGCTGGGCACAAGCATTTTGACATTGCAATCCTCAAGCACATTGTCTGATCGCCCTCGAACTTTCCTAAATATTCTAGCAAAAGAATTTGTAGAGTACACGAAAGAAGCGCGACTGCAGTCGAGCTTAAAAACGGAAGCTTTTATCAACATTCAATTGAACGAACTCGTGAGCATTATGGATAGCCTCGAGATGATGGTCGATGGATTCAAAGCTCAAAACGAAATCTTAGATCTCACACGGGAACAATCTGAATTTTTCAATGCGCTCGTCACACTTGAAACGCAAGAACGCGAATTGCAATTTCGGCTCGAAGCACTCACTTCTTTGCAAGGCTATTTGGCCACAGGAGTCGAAACAAACAGCCTACCTCCTACCTCTTACCTCATTGATGAGGACCCACTTCTGATTGAACAGGTGAGCGCCTTGTTTAAAATGCGCAGCGATCGCACACGTGCCCTTTTAGATGTGACCGAAGATAGTTACCAGATTCGTCGTTTGGATAGCGCCATTAGCAATGCGCGATTTACTGTAAAGCGCTACATCGAAGACACGCGTGTGGCCATCGCAGGTAAAGGGCGCACTGTGCGGTCACAAATTTCCTCACTTGAGGATCGGCTCAGCGGCATTCCCGCTACCCAACGGGACATTATTAGCATGGAACGAAAACTAACCGTAAACGAAAGCATGTACGTGTATCTGCTTGAGGCACGTGCACAAAATGTCATTCAACGGGCGGGCATTGCGCCAGAGGCCTCCATCATCGAAATTGCACGAAGCGCAGGAGTCATTGGCCCCAACAAACAATTGACCATACGGAACTACACGATTTATGGCGTTTTATCGGCTTTGGCTTTGGCTTTGGCCCGAATGCTGCTATTTGAACGGATTGAATCGACACAAGAACTCCGCGAAGCGTCATCCATACCTGTTGTCGCCGGGCTGCCACACTACAAGGATATTGACGAAAACACACTAGCCATTCTTGCAGATTCTCGCTCACAAATCACGGAGGCCTTCCGGAGCCTTCGCACCAATTTGCAATACTTGCTTGCCAAAGAAGGGGCCAATACCATCTTGGTCAGCTCTCTGCACCCCGGTGAAGGCAAATCATTCGTTTCTTCGAATCTCGCCACAGTTTTAGCGAAGACAGGAAAAAAGGTGGTGCTTGTCGACTTAGATATGCACAAGCCGAAAATTCACAAGAATTTCAAACTTTCGAATCAACTTGGGCTCAGCACTTATCTCATTGGCCGGTGTTCTTCAGATGAAATGGAGCAGACAGGGCCGGTTGATACGTTAAAAATAATCACGGCAGGTCCCGTGCCGCCGAATGCTTCAGAACTTGTAATGAACGACCGGATAGATCCATTCCTGGAAAAATTACGGGCAGACTTCGATTATGTGATTTTGGACACACCGCCCATGCTTCCTATTACTGATGCATTGCTACTCATGAGTAAAGTCGATACGGGACTGCTAGTTGCCAACACGCAGAAAGCCACAAAACGCGGCATCAATCACCTCGAAGAATTGCTCAATCAAAATGATCTCAGCCACGCATCGCTGGTCATGAATAATATACAGTCCAATCGGTTTGGGAAGTATTATGCCAAATACGCCTACAAATACGGATATGGGTATGGGTATGGGTATGGGTATAGTTACGGGGGATACGGCACGGGCTCCTATGGCGACCAACCCGAGACCAAGGCCTGAGAAGATTACGTCAACGCTCGAAAGCAGCTGCACTATTTGCACCGACAGATGCAACAAAATCAATGTTTGTAACGTCTTACCGTGGCAACACACACTCGGATTTGATTTGTATTTTTGACTCAGCTTTCACGAATTTATAATGTACACACGCTTGAACATGAGCACTTTGCGAACCCAAGCCACTTTCTTCATCATGCTGGCTTTCAGCATGACGGTGCCTGCGCTCACGTGGTCACAGTTGGAGACTACCATGCAGTGCGTTCAAGTAAATCAGGCAGGAAACACCTCGGTCTCGTGGGACCAAGCAATGGACCCTTTGGGTGTTTTCGAGCAATACATTGTCCACTTATTTGAGCCATCGAGCGGATTGGTTTTGGACACCTATAGCCTTCCCAACCCCACCGATCCTGCCAACCCTTCTTTTGTCAATACAGCATATGACGCCAACACAACTGAGCTCTGTTATTTCATTGTAACGGAGGGCCCTCTTGGGACTTATGGCACCTCCTCTGACACTCTTTGCAGCATTCATCTCACAGCTGATATTGCGCTCACTCCTGGGACCGTAGACCTTAATTTCAATAGCCCTTGGATTGGAAGCGAGAATCCCCCCATATTCGTCGAACCCCTGTCCGTCGAATTGGAGGAGCCCGATGGTTCTTGGAGTGAAATTGGCATCGTCGCTGACAACGGGGGCATGATGACCACGCCCTTCAGTTTGGACGAATGCT
>DDEH01000078.1 GCA_002336085.1 Flavobacteriales bacterium UBA1959
GTGAGCATGGGGGCCAACGGTGCGCTCAAATTGTGGAAGGTGCTGGACAACGTAGAGCAGGTTTTGGCAGTAGAATGCCTCACGGCTGCTCAGGCTGCGAGTTTGAGAAATGAGGCGGGTATGGCTCCGCGTTTGCTCAAACTCCAGAATGCTTTCCGTGAAGTGGTTCCATTTTCGGGAGCAGACGTTTTCCTTCAACCGCAGATGCTTGCTGCCCGCGAGTGGATGTTTTCACAGGATTTGGATTCTTGATTAAGGCAAGGCCCCTTCGTCAACCTATCTTCGAGCTGTGATAGCGCTTACAGGAATTCGTAAATCGTACAAGGCAGGCAATCAATCTCTTGAAGTCCTCAAGGGCATAGATTGTGAGGTGCTAGAGGGGGAGTTGGTCGCCATTATGGGATCGAGTGGATCAGGTAAATCTACTTTACTGAATGTTCTGGGTCTCCTGGATGATTCCGATCACGGCACCTATTTACTGGATGGACAGCAAATGAATGGCTTGACCGAACGCACGGCCGCTCGGTACCGGAGTCAGTTTTTGGGATTTGTGTTTCAAAGTTTCAATCTGATCTCATTCAAAACAGCGCTTGAGAATGTGGCGCTTCCGCTGTACTATCAAAAAGTACCTCGAAAAGAACGGCAGCTGAAGGCGATGGCATACTTGAAACGAGTAGGATTGGAGGACTGGGCGAATCACCTTCCCAATCAGATGAGTGGCGGTCAAAAGCAACGGGTTGCTATTGCGCGAGCGCTCATCGGACAACCGCGTTTGATTTTGGCGGATGAGCCCACGGGAGCGCTGGATTCCGTCACATCCAATGAGGTGATGGACCTTTTGCGCGAGATCAACAATGAAGGCATCACCATCGTCATTGTTACCCACGAAAATGAGATTGCCGATCGATGCGATCGGATCATTCGGCTCAAGGATGGTTTGATTGATGATCCGAAACCGGAGGGAGATGTTTGATCGTGATTCGTGGTTGGAAATTGCCAATTCGGTACTCAGCAACCCTTTGCGTACAGGACTCACTGGTTTGAGCATTGCTTTGGGAATATTTATACTCGTGGTGATGCAAGGCCTTGGAACGGGCCTGGAAAATGGCGTGCAATCGACGTTTGGTGACCGTGCATCAAACATAATTGAAGTCAGAACAGGTCGCGCTCAATTGGCGTTCAGAGGACGCAAGCCAAATCGGCAAGTTCAATTGCACAACTCCGATGAAGGTGCCCTCAAGGAACAGTTGGACACGATTCCCGCATGGTCGCGGCTGCTTTTCCGATGGGGAAGCACTGTGCAATACAAAAATGAACAAGGTTCGTATGGATTGCGGGGGGTAGATCCAGACCAGAAAGAGCTTGCTGCGGTCAATGTTACTGCAGGCCGATTCATCAATGCACGGGATTTGTCAGAGAACAGGAAAGTGGCGGTGATAGGCGGTCAATTGCTCCGAGATCTCTTTGCGCGTGGAACAAAACCTGCAGACGCCGTCGGATCATTTGTGATGCTTCGGGGCATCCAATTTGCGGTGGTAGGCACGTTTGATCAAGCAGGATCGCGATGGGAAAATCGAAGCGTATACGTGCCTTTCACTACTGCGCAACGGTTGTTTCAGAATTCAGACGTCATTACCAGATTGTCCATGGGAACGGGCACGGCGAGTATTGAAAAAACCCGCGCTACCTCCGCGGGTTTGCTATCGTGGCTGCAGAACCGGCTTGCTGTCCATCCGGATGATTCGGAAGGTGTTTGGGTGGCAAATCGAAATGAAGATTCGGAAGTGTTTCGCTCCATCTTCCAGGGAATCAATCTGTTTGTTTGGTTCGTGGGTTTGATGACTTTGCTGGCTGGAGCGATGGGTGTCGCAAATATTATGGCAATTGTGGTTCGGGAGCGCACCAAAGAGATTGGTATCCGAAAGGCGCTGGGGGCTACGAGCGCTAGTATTGTTGGGCAAATCGTCCAGGAATCTGTAGTGCTGATGCTCATCTCTGGTTGTTTTGGTTTGGTCGCTGGGGTGTGGACGTTGCAAGCAGCAGCTCCTTATGCGGAGCATGAATTTTTCTCCAATCCCCGCGTCGACTTTTCATCTGCGGTCTTGGCACTCGGCATTTTGATTTCAGTGGGTGTTATTAGCGCTCTCGGTCCCGCTACCCGGGCTGTCTCTATTCGCCCTGTAGAAGCATTGCGCGATGAATAAACTGTTCAAAACCCTCTTCGATCGCGATCACTTTTTGGAATTGATTCAAATCCTCATTCAACGGCCTTTGCGCACAGCGCTTAGCGGATTGGGTGTAGGTTGGGGTTTGTTCATGATCATTATCACGATTGGTTCTGCGAATGGCTTGGAAAATGGAGTTTCTCAAGATTTGGGTGATGCTGCAAAGAATAGCATGTTCATATGGACCCAGTCGACGAGCATTCCCTACAAAGGGTTTAAGCGCGGACGAAGGGTTGATTTGACCATTTCCGATGTTGAGTACCTCAGGTCGAATAGTCAAACCTTGGTTGCCCTTGCTCCTCAGAATGAACTAGGCGGTTGGCGCGGCTCTAACAACGTTACACGGGGTATCAAGACAGGAGCTTTCACAGTTTTCGGAGAATATCCCGAGCAACGGTTGATCGAAGCAAAACCTATTGAGATAGGTCGTCATATCAACAACCAGGACATCGCTGATCGCCGAAAGATTGCGGTAATCGGAAAACGTGTTCGAGACATTTTATTTGGTGCTGATGACGATCCTATTGGTGGGAGCATCCGCATCAATGGAGTGAACTTTGTGGTTGTTGGTGTTTTTGGATCGCTCCGTGATGGGGAGGACGCTGAAGAGGATTTACAGAGTGTTCTTATTCCTTTTTCGACCTTCAATCAATCCTTTAATTACGGCGATGAAGTGAGTTGGTTGTGCCTGCTATTCGACGAAAATGTACATGCAGATTCAGCTGCTACCGAAGTGATGTCTGTACTCAAGTCTAGATTATCGATTCATCCGGATGATGACCGTGCTTTTGGTTATTGGACAGTAGCCGAGGAGTATGAACAAATTCAATCCGTATTTGGAGCCATTCGTTGGGTGAGTTTTGTGTTTGGTGGTCTGGCCCTTTTGGCCGGCATCATTGGCATCATGAATATCATGCTGATCACGGTCCGCGAGCGCACCAATGAACTTGGCATTCGTCGGGCTTTGGGTGCTTCTCCAGGAATGATTGTGCGTCAAATCATGGGAGAGACGTTGTTTTTAACGTCACTTTTTGGCGTTATCGGAGCGGTGCTTGGAGTGGCGACCATAGAAGGCATCGACGTGCTTCTTCAATCTAGTCCTAGTATGGATGGAGGTAGTTTTCGCAATCCAGAAGTTTCTGTAGATATTGTAATTAAATCATTGGCGGTCATGGTCGTTATGGGCGCTTTCGCGGGCGTATTGCCAGCACTTCGCGCGGTGTCCATTCGACCGGTAGAAGCCATTAGAACGGAATAATTCATGAAAAAGGGAAGAGTCATAGCCTTGTTGATTTTCATCGTTTTGGTGCTGGGTGCAGCAGCATTTACGCTGAACCATCTATTTGAACAGGAAAAACAAGAAGAAGCAGAGTTTCGCACGGAACAACCACGCATGGGTGACATCGTGATTAAAACAGTTGCAGCGGGATCGATTCAGCCTCGGCAAGAGATTTTAATTAAACCTCAAATTTCAGGAATTGTCCGCAAGGTATTGGTTGAGGCGGGGGATCAGGTGAGCACAGGAGATGTAATTGCAGAAGTTACCGTTGTTCCTGATATGGGGGCCCTGAGTAGTGCAGAAACTCGACTGCAGCGGGCCCGAATAGGCTTCGAAGATGCTCAGATGAATGCAGATCGAAATCGTTCACTACTTGAGCAGGGGATCATTTCTGCGGCGGATTTTCAGGTCTTTGATATTGCCTTGAAACAAGCGCAGGAAGAAATTTATGCAGCCGAGGATAATTTAAAAATCATCCAAGACGGAGTGGCTGCGCGAAGCGGCAGAACTTCTAATACAATGATTGCGGCAACGATTGACGGCATGGTATTGGACGTGCCCGTGAAGAAAGGTAATAGCGTTATTGAGGCAAATAATTTCAATGAAGGCACAACAGTTGCGTCCGTTGCAGATATGCAGGATCTGGTGTTCCTCGGTAAGATTGATGAAAGTGAGGTAGAGAAATTGTCTGTAGGCATGGCCATTCAATTGACCATAGGCGCCATAGAAGGTTTGGCTATTCCCGCTTCTTTGGAATACATTTCTCCGAAAGGAATTGAGGAAGCTGGGGCTATTCAATTTGAAATAAAGGCTGCCGTGCAATTGCAGAACGGACAATTCCTCCGAGCGGGTTACTCTGCCAATGCCAACGTTGTTCTTGATGAAAGGAGGGAGGTTCTTGTGATTTCCGAATCACTTGTGCAGTACGACGGAGCCGATTCGTTTGTCGACGTTCAAATTGCAGAAGGTGTATATGAACGGCGGGATGTTGATCTTGGTCTTTCGGATGGTATCACTGTAGAACTGCTCTCGGGTGTCACCGCTGACGAGTTCATTAAGGTCTGGAACCAGCCGCAGTATCGCTAATGAGGGAGATGGACGCTTCGCGTTTGGTTCAGGTAACGGCTGTTTTGCGAACGATTTTTCGCATGATGTTCGGGGCGAGTCGAAAGAGGTAGGCACCGACAATTTCAAACCTACCAATGAGTATTTGCGACTTTCTTCGTTCAACTCCTCGAATCATTTTGGCGGCGCATTGTTCAGCGCTCAAACCTTGGCCTGTTTTGGTGTCCATTGTGCCCTGATTGCTTCCATCGGCCACTACGGCATTGAGGGAAATGGAAGTCCGTATGAATCCTGGGCAAACCATCGTGATCCCGATACCATCGGTGTGATGCTCTGCACGAAGTGCTTCAAAGAAACCGTGCAAAGCGTGTTTGGCTGCGCAATATCCCGATCGCAAGGGCGAAGAAAAGAGGCCCATCAGGCTCGTAACCACTACAAATTGTCCACGTTGGCTCTCCACAAAATGAGGGAGGAGTGCCTTGGTCAGTGCTACGGTTCCGAAATAATCAATTTCCATGACCCTTCGATCCACAGCCAAATCCGTTTCCAACGCAAGCGACCGTTGACTGATTCCGCCGCAATGAACCATGACATCTACATGTCCCTTCCAAGCGACAGCCGCGGCCACATGTCTGACCATGGCGCTGGAATCGCTCAAATCGAGTGGCAAGACTAAGCTGCGAGCACTTTCTTCCTCACTCCACGAACCGACTACCTTCTCAAGCTCAGCTTGTCGCCGACTTGAGAGAATGACATGAGCGCCTTTTTTCACCCAGGATTCCGCAGCTGCGCGTCCAATTCCACTGCTGGCTCCTGTGATCCAAACACATTGTGAGGTCCAATTCATAGGGAATACCGTGGGACGAAATTAGATGTCGATGTTTGCGTATTTCGCGTTCTCCTCAATAAATGCGCGTCGCGGTGGAACCTCGTCCCCCATCAACATGGAGAATACTTGGTCGCAGGCAGCGGCATTGTCTATAGTTACTTGGCGGAGCGTTCTGAATTCTGGATTCAATGTGGTGTCCCACAATTGTTCTGCATTCATTTCACCGAGACCCTTGTAGCGTTGGATACCGATGCCCGAATCCCCTCCTGATGCGCTTTTAAATTGTTCGATCAAACGGTCTCGTTCATCATCATCCCACGCATACATCTGACGCGATCCTTTTTTGACCAAATAGAGTGGTGGAGTAGCGATATATACATAACCACTCTCAATGAGCTCTTTCATATGGCGAAAGAGGAAGGTGAGTATGAGGGTCTCAATGTGGCTTCCGTCGACGTCGGCGTCACACATGATGACAACTTTATGGTAACGGAGTTTGGTCAAATTTAATGCCCTCTCGTCTTCTTCTGTTCCGAGTGTTACACCCAGTGCCGTATAGATGTTTTTGATTTCTTCATTCTCAAAAATCTTGTGTTGCATGGCCTTCTCAACATTCAAGATCTTTCCACGCAGCGGCATAATGGCCTGCGTTGCGCGGTCTCGCCCTTGTTTTGCAGTTCCGCCAGCCGAATCACCCTCGACGAGGAATAATTCACAAAGTGAAGGGTCTTTTTCAGCACAATCTGCCAGTTTTCCTGGCAAACCGGAGCCGCTCATGACAGTCTTGCGCTGCACCATTTCACGCGCTTTTCTTGCCGCGTGACGGGCTTGTGCTGCCAAGATCACCTTATTTACAATGGTCCTGGCTTCACCCGGATGCTCCTCCAAGTAGTTCTCAAGCATTTCAGCTACAGCCTGGCTCACTGGAGCACTCACTTCAGCATTGCCGAGTTTGGTTTTCGTTTGTCCCTGGAACTGTGGTTCAGCGACTTTGACACTGACAACAGCCGTGAGTCCCTCACGGAAGTCATCGGCAGAGATGTCAAATTTTAATTTATCGAGCATGCCGCTGGATTCGGCATATTTCTTCAAGGTCAATGTCAATCCGCGACGGAAGCCTGTCAAGTGAGTGCCGCCCTCATACGTATTGATATTATTCACGTAGGAGAACAGATTTTCTGAGAATGACGTGTTGTATGTCATCGCCACTTCTACAGGAACACCATTGCGTTCTCCGCTGACATGAATAACTTCAGCAATCAATGACTCACGGTTAGAATCCAAGTATGAAACAAAGTCTTTGAGTCCTGCTTCAGAGTGAAAGGTTTCGTTGAGATAGCCTTCCTCCTTGCCCTCCTCGTCATAGAGCAACTCGCGTTCGTCTACTAGTGAGAGGGTGAGTCCTTGGTTTAGGAATGCGAGTTCTCGCAGACGGTTAGCCAATGTCTCGTAAGTGTATATGAGCGTTTCAAAAATCTGCTCATCTGGTTGGAATGTTACAATTGTCCCGTTTTGGTCCGAGTTGCCTATTTCTCGTACCAGATAGGTTTCTTTGCCGCGGATATATTCTTGTTCGTACGATTTTCCATTTCGGTGAACTTCTGCTCTCAAGTGACTCGACAATGCATTGACACAAGAGACACCAACACCGTGCAGACCACCTGATACTTTGTAGCTGTCCTTGTCAAACTTTCCGCCAGCACCGATTTTAGTCATCACGACTTGCAGAGCCGATACGCCCTCTTTCTCGTGAATGTCAACAGGGATTCCTCGGCCGTTATCCTCTACCCGAATCGCATTGTCTTTGGTGATGATAACATCAATCGTATCACAATGGCCAGCAAGGGCTTCGTCAATTGAGTTGTCAACCACTTCGTAAACAAGGTGATGGAGCCCTCTGACCCCCACATCACCGATGTACATGGATGGACGCATTCGGACGTGCTCCATTCCTTCGAGCGCTTGAATGTTGCTGGCGTCATAATTTCCAGCTTTATTTTTAGGACTTTCTTTGTGTCCTTCCGCCTCATTCACATTTTCTTCAGCCATAGTTGCCGTCGTTAAAATTTGGTTCGGACGTAGCGCCCGATTCAGACTTTAAAAATAACACGAAACGCCCGTCATAGCTACGATTCTATCGAATTTTTGCCCCCAGTTTTCCACAAAAAACACCGGGTTGCTCACATATTGCGGTTGCCTTAAAATGAGTAGCTCGCACCCATCTGAAATCGAAAGTTTTGATTGTCGTATCCTGTGAAGAAGGGGTTGGTCTGATTCAGAATATTATTCAGCTTGATCCAGCCGCTAACGCGAGCGTTATATAGGTATTCGGCATGCAGATTAAGCAGAGCAACGTTGTCTAGTTTGGCGGAATAACCGATACTCGTGTTAGTTGCTTCAATGATGACGGCTTCATTTCCCTCTTCTGAGGCACCGGCCTTGACAGCAAGACCCAACCTTCCTGTCTGAAAGAGCAAGTTGGCCTTCAAACGTAATTTTCCTTTTATTGTATGCGAAATAGTGGCGTCCAACTCAAATTTCGGCAGGAACCATGCCTCTTGGTTCGAAGTGATGCTGTCTCGGAAGCGATAGTTGTGCTGGGATACCTGGCCGATCAATTCGGTGGATTCGCTCAAAGTCAAGGTGCCATCCCCTCGCAATGAAGCGATAGTGACATCTTGGTAAAAAGGGGCAAAGGATCGCCCTTCACTCAAAGCGTCCTGTTGTGCCCAGAATAAGTGTTGATTGTTTCGCTTCAATTCCGCGTTAATGTTGAAGGAAAAGCTCCTGGTGATGGAGCCTTTCATGCCAATGACGCCGTGTACTGTTTCGTATGTGTTGTGCCAGATTCTATTGGTGTCAAGAAGTGACGTGATGGGCAAAGTGACAAAAGGATTGACACCTAGAGCGGTTTGGTAGCGGTTTTGGTCGATACCACCGTTGATTCGGATGTAGGGCACGAACAGATCACGCAATAGACTTACTGAAGCCTCTAACTCAGGGGTGAATAGAAAGGGTTGATTGCCCTGTGCGTCTATCCATAATCCAATGCCAATCGATGTCTTGATGGGACCAAAGGATTTTTTTATTCCAGGATGAATATCAAGAATCGCTTGACGTTCGTTTCGTACACGATCTCCTTCTTTGACTCGATTGAGCCGATCTACATTTGCGTGAATGTCAAGTTTGACAGCAGTTGTATCAAGTAAGCCTGAAAATCCAATCTTCAGGTCAAAATTGTGTTCTTGAGCATGATCGTTGTTCCACAAATAGTCATGATCCAAACGCAGTTCGTGCTGCCAATGCGCTGATCGGTTCATCCGATTGGTGAGGTGAATGCGGTTTGAAATTACCTGGTAGTTGAATCCATCAGGGACTTTGCTTGTGAGGCTGTCCTGATTGGCTGCGCGCTGTCCGCCATAAAGACTGATGTACTCGCGTGCGTATGAAGACGCAGCAGTGATTGCTTCATCTTTCCAAAATTTCCGGTACCATCCATTCAGGTGGTTGGAACTAAACTGCTGATTTATAGAGTCATTAGATATGAATCCACCATCGGTTGATTCGTGCGTAAAATGAACGCCCCAGGATTTTGATCGGGAGCGAATATCCGAATAGCTTACCTGCAATAGGGGGCTTAGATAATTTCCCATTCCAGCATTAATGTAGCCTTTGTACAGGCGAGACAAGGGTTCGTTGACTTTGAGTCGAATGGGACCGTTGCGTGTCCATTCCGGTTCAACATTGAGTCGCTTGGGAATGACGTTGTATGAAAATGTGGGCTTGCTCGTAGTTAATTTCGCGGCAACTGGCCAATGCAACTGCTTATGGGCATCTTGCAAAAGTACTTCGCGATCACCGACAAAGGTTACATCCAAATCGAGCGTATCAGCGGCTGATTTAGCAGCAACAGTCTGACTAAAGATTATAAAACCTATCGCTGCAAGGACCTGTAGAGGGTGGGGATATTTTTGATTCATTTCATCAAGGGGCTTCAGGCGCAGATGCGCTTATTTGCGTGCTGTCTGCAGGGACGGAAGTTTGAAGGTCAGCAGCTTCCAAGGTTTCGATTTGAATTAAGCCTTCCTCTGCTGCGGCTCGCGTGGCGGGATCTTGCACAAATTCTAGAATGCTTTCAGCCGTGGTTTTGGCTTGGAACCAATCTTCCATTCCGATATATGCGTCAATCAACAGAAGAAAAGATTTGTGCTTCCATGCATCGAACGCAGCAAATTCATCAATGAGCTTGAAAATAGCAGTTTCAGTTTGTTGGTAATCTTTTGCTCTGTAAGGATATGTGCACAAGAGGTACTGGCATTCCGCTCCTCTCTCTCCGCCGAATTCTGCGATGTGCATAAGGTCAGCTTGTGCCTCATCAAAAGCCAATCCTGAGAAGTTGATTTTGGCCCTCCAATAACGCGCAGTTCGCCTTATGTCCTCAGGAGTTTGGGAGTCTGATATTACCAGTTCAGCATAAGCTTTGGCTTGATCAAAGGCTTCTAAGGCAAAGAAGCAGCGCATCAATCCAATTCGAGCTTCAAGTTGGTTTTCTTTGAGGATGCTTACGGCCTCTAACGTTTGGTAATGACGAAGGGCTGTTGTTAGGTCCAAAGCATTCCAGGCAATGGTCGAAGCACCAAGAGCCGCGGACTCGGTGAAGTCACTGATGGGTTGTTGCAGGACAAACTCGAAAGAGCGTCGGGCTTCGGCTAAGTCACTTTGATCATAAGCGCAGTTGCCTAAAAAAAAGTGAGCCTCGGTCAGGAACCTGCCTTGGGCGTAATTCACAATGTATTCATTCAGCCGAAGAATGGCTTTTTCACAATTGCGTTCGAGCGCGAAATTTCTTGCGGCATTAAAGAATCTTTCTTCAATTTCATCGCCATCCAAACCGACTCCAGAAGGCAAGTTGTCGAGCAAGCCTTGATCGATTAGAATCGGCTCCACCACGTTGAAAGCGTCTCCCGCAATGGGGTCTTGTCCGTAATCATCACGCACTTGATTCCACAAAAGCAATACCTCATCGATTTTGTCTTGCTTTACCGCAATGAGACACAAATCAACGAGGGCGTACTTGGTACGAGGTGAATTGCTGTAATCACGCCTCAAGGTTTCGAGTGCCACTTTGGCCTCGTCAAGTTGATTGGTTTCAATGTAAGCTCTTCCGAGCGCATATAGTGCCTCTGGGATGTAACTCGATCCGGGTGCCAATTGAACCAGTTCATTGAGTGCTTCAATTTCTTCCGAAGCTCGATTCAGCGAACCGAAGCAATCTGCCCGCTGAAATCGTGCATAGTCTTCAGGTGAATTGCTTGAATTGATGACTTCACTGTAGTAACGGGCAGCAGGTTCGAATTCCTTATTGGAATAGTAGCAATCGCCTATGCGAAGCCTGGTATCACGGGATTTGTCAGTCTCTACCTCGCCGACCTGCTTGAGGTAGGAGCGAAAGGCACTCAAGGCATCCACGTATTTCTTTCGCTTGAACAGAGCATACCCCCGGGCATAAATACCGTCGCCGTAGTGAGGACTTTGGTAGGCTCCAGGAGAGGATTCAAATGCGGCATAATGTGCCGTAGATTGTGTGTATTTACGGAGGAGATAGCTTAATTCTCCTTGCCAAAAATACGACTCTGCGGTAAGCGTTGGATCGGCAGGATAGTCCCTTACTTTTTCAAAATACTCCTGTGCTTCTGCATAAGAACCGCTCCGAAACAATTCCACGCCTCGGTTGTACGATACAAGTTGGTATGCCGTCTTTACCTGTGGTGTTTTGTCCTTGATGAGTGAAAGAGCAGACAGCGCTCGGTCATAATCTTTTGAAGACATGTATACTTCAAGAAGAAAACCATATGCTTCATCTGTTCGCTCAGAGTTGGGGTATTCCCTCAAGTAGCGTTCGATGGCGGTGATGGCGTCGTCAAAAGGATTGTACGTGAGTTCATAGGCCAGTTTGGCATAGCTAAACAAAGCATCTTCACTCACTTCCTCGTCGAACTTCAGTTCGGAGGCTTTTTTAAAGGTGGTTCTCGCTTTGTCACGTTGGCCCAACCCAAGGTAGCAATCGGCCATGTGGTAAAGAGCTAGTTGACCCATTTCATCTTCGTCGCGTACAACGATTGTAAAGCAGTTGAGGGCTTTTCGATACGACTGTGAGCGGTAATATGTGAAGCCCATTTGATACGAAAACTCACGTGTGCGATCGCTTCCCCGACTGAAGTGATACGCCTCCTCCAAGTAGGGGAGTGCGCTATCAAAATCTTGCATCCGATAAAGTGCATCGCCCACCAATCTCGCCACATCAGCTCTTTGAGTCTCTCGTATATCGAAGTCCGGGTGCATCACCTTTGGCGCGTAGTCAATCAGCGCTTCAAATTGTTCTGTTTCATGAAGGAGTTGGGCGATGTAAATGGGGACAACATTTTGAAACTGGTCGTATCCTTCAAGGGATTGAAACCCCTCTAAGGCAACTTGCGATTGACCTCTTAAATAGGAAATGTGACTGAAGTAGTATTTGGATGGAAGTTGGAATTGACCGGCGTCTTCACCGCCTTCCATGACCGCAAATAAATCGAGTCGAGCGTCGTCATAATCCTCCAATTCAAAATGTGAATGGCCGCGTTTGAATTTCCGTTCTAGTTTTTCTGCCTTGTCCATTCGCAGGGTGTTTAGGCCATTGAACGCTTCTACGGCATCGTTCCAGTCCCGTTTGCGGTAGAAATAATTGGCGAGTTCCCACTGGAGTTTTTGGCCAAGTGGATTCTCTGGATAGATGGTTTTGAATTCATTGACACGATTTGAGGCATCGGCTTGTTGCAGTTGAATGGAACAAAAGGCAATGCGATACAAAGCTTGACCGCATTCCGTACGCTCCTGATTTGCCTGATTGCCAAACCAATCTTCGTAGCTAAAGAGAGCGTTGCTATATTTTTCGTGCTCCCAAAAAGCAGTAGCATCTTGCCACAATTTGTCGTTTGTATCCCAGGATGATGATGCGGCATCTTGGGCAATACTTGTTGCTTGAGTGGCTACTAAGAGTGCCCCAGCTAGGAACAGTTTGAGAAAGGAGTGGTGCATGGGCATACTTCAATTGTATCTCACCCAAGTTAGTTTTTCAACCTACAGTGACTCGAGGAGCTATGTGAAGTTCTCAACGCATAGCTGTGCCTTTTTCGTTCATGAATTTTCATAAAAAAGCAGACGCAATCCGTGTGCTTTTTAATGCTCAGGAGAGCAGCGTATCATTCATCACCGGCCATTGGAGCTCCTGCAGGTACATCGGCAATCATGACACCGGCAGCTTCGAATGTAAGTTCATAAGTGGGTTCGATGATGGCCTCGATTTCCGCAGTTGTTGCCCCCGCGTCTTCAAGCAAATGCTTCTGAAGATCAACAGATACCGTGTCGTAGAAAGCCTCTCCGTAGAAGTACGAAAGCTTGCCCTGCAGGCTGTCCTTGGGCACGAAAAATGCGTGGTCTTTCATGAACACACGCAGCGGTTCTTGTTCAGAGCTCTTTACGGTCATCCAGCAGCCCATGGTTTGGCAGCTTTGGACGATTTCGGCTTCGAAAAGCCCTACGGCAGTCCCCGTCTTCGCAATCATTTGAGGGGCATCCTGAACCATAATGTTTTCCATGCCTCCAGGAATCTCCTCCCCATAGTAAGACCAAACTGCCTGCGCATTGTCCGAATTCGTCTCCGTATCATTTAAGCTTTGTTCGCCTGAGTTACATGCAAAAAGTGCCATGGCGATGCAGAAGGGGATAAAGAACGTTTTCATGGGATGGATTCTTAAGGTCTTGGATTGAGTTTATTTCAAACGAATTTCGAACTCTGTTCGACGGTTTTCTGAACGACCAGATTCGGTTGTATTGGTCGAAACAGGAACAGATTGTCCTAGCCCTTCTGAGCTGATGCGGTTCGCAGCCACTCCGTTTGTCTTGAGTGTTTCGGCCACGGATTGAGCGCGATTTTCGGATAACAATTGATTTTCGGTTATATCTCCTCGATCGTCCGTGTGCCCTATGACATGGACTCCGATGGCTGAATTTCGGAGGAGATAGGCCGAAAACTGTTCGAGCATCAAGAGACTAGTGCGGTTTATTTTTGATGAGTTCGTCTGGAATTGAATATCACCAATTTCGAAAGCTTCGCCGTCTTTTGCTGGCTCCAATTCGATGGATGCGTCTAGATTGTTTCCAGCAGGGCGCTTCGTTTCATGGTCGTACAAGACCTGCGCTTCAAAGGCAATGCCATCGGCTTCGGCAATGAGCAGTACATCTTCCTTAAGCTTCATTTGAACAACCGCAGCGAATCTTCCGTCTTGGTCATTGATTTTTACTTCTTCCACCTTTCTCGATTGGGCGTATTGTAGGTACATTTTCGCACCGACAGGAATGGCCCCTGCTTCATCTTTGATGGAACCTTTCACAATAAATACTGGCTTGGGTCTAAAGGTCTCAGGCACAGGAAAGCGAAGTATATCCAAACCCTTTGTACCATTTCTTCTGCTCGCAAACATGGCTTCGCTGCCATCTGCGCTGACGACCATGCCGTGTTCGTCTCCACGAGTATTTACAGGGGCGCCTAAATTTCGTGCTTCGCCCCAATTGCCCGAAGAGTCGCGTTGACACATCCACAAATCATAGCCTCCACCGCCGGGTGTTCGATCGCTTGCGAAATAAAGGGTACGCCCGTCGGGATGTAGAAATGGGGATTTATCATTTGTTGCGGTATTGATAGGTGAGGGAAGCAATGAAGGTGAGCCCCAGTTGCCGAGAGAATCCAGATGAGACATCCAAATATCCATGGTTTGGTTGCCCGATCTATCTGCAATTGAGTTTGCATTTACAGCGCTGAAAAAAAGTTCGTTTCCATCAGCACTAATAGCTGGTTGTGCCTCCCATCCATCAGGGGTATTGAGGCTTGTCAGCGGTTTGAGGCTCCCCCAAAAATAAATGTAGCTGCCGTCGTCATTTCGATCGAGGACTTCGTGTTTGGCGACAAACAAATCGATGTTGTTCGGCGCTCCGGGTAGTGGATTCTGTGCTGCAATGAATAAGTCTAGATTGTCGATGGAAATGCTCGCGCCTCCATAATTGAAACCGTTTTTGAATGGGTAGTCGAGTGGCCGGCCGCTGTTGAATGTTTCGCCGTTAATACGCTCGCTCAGCATGAAGGCTTCGACGTCTTTGGATAGAACGTCGCCTTTGGCTTTAAATTTGCCTTTCCTCGTGAAAAACAGCATGGTGCCATCTGGCGACAGAGCAGGTAGGTACTCATCATCCGTTTCGCTAATGGAAGGAATTGGGACTGGGATGTAATCGTTTTTATTCTTCCAGAAATCGATGAGAAACTTCAAGGTCGGCAGTACATCGATGACCTCTTCCATATGCTTGCCATAACGCTTTCCAAGCGCTGATTCAGGTTCAGGAGGAAAGTTCAGGAACTGATCAAACCAAGATAAGGCCTCTTCATACCGTCCATCTCCGTAAGCCATCCCTCCAAGCATGTAATTCACATCTGCATTGAAATAGGGGCAACGTTGATGCAATTGAATGAGGGGCTCCTCTGCATTCCGGAAACTACCTTTCGTTCGTTTGATTTCATTAAACTCGAGCCTACCCCATTCGTAGAGACACTGCAAGCAGTTTTCATCTCGGTCGTATCCGTCTTGCAAAAATTGAATGCGCTCCTCTCGATCATACTTGGACCCGTTTTTTCCTTTCTCGAGGAGCTTTTCGACCTTCGACCCTAAGGCTTCGTTGCACTCTGTTTCGTCGTCTTGCGCAAGCAGTGCTGCAAAACTTGAAAGCCATAGGCATGACAGAAATACAAAAATATTCCAACGGAACTTGATGCAACAGTCAATGTCACGGGCATAGGCTCGCATGGTTTTCGTAAAAAATGCAGCGAAATCAGGCATTGGTTTAGGCGGCTTCTGTAACGGTTGGGTTTAGTTCGTTTTCAGAGGCTGCAATCATTGAGGATACAGCTCCGTCGCCCGTGACATTAACTACAGTTCTGCACATATCTAAAATGCGGTCAACGGGAAAAATAAGTGCAATCCAAGCAGGATTGAGCCCCACGCTTTCAAGGACGATGATCATCAATACAAGGCCCGCAGATGGCACAGCCGCAGCTCCAATAGACGCAAGAGTGGCAGTCAGCACGATGACGGCTTGTTGGGACCAAGCTAAGTCCACCATGTGAAATTGTGCCAGTGCGACAACAGCAATGGCCTGGTACATGCTTGTGCCGTCCATATTTACAGTTGCACCAATAGGCAGTACGAAAGAGGATGTGCGTGAGTTAACGCCCAGTTTTTGATTCACACACTGCATTGTAACGGGGAGCGTCGCTACCGAGCTGGAAGTTGAAAACGCGGTGAGTTGTGCATCACGCATCCCAGAAGAAAATGTTTTCCAACTCAACTTTTTCACCGTCAAGCTAACTAGGAGAGGGTAGAAAATGAAGACCATGATGGCTAAGCCCAAAACCACAACCAAGCTATAGCGCAGCAGAAAACTGAGCAATTGTTGTAACATCTCAGGTTCAGTTCCTGCGGCCTTGACAACCTGTCCTGCCATGAGTGCGAAAACAAAAAATGGCATGGCCCGCATTACGACCCAAACCATTTGAATGAACACTTCGTTGAGCGAGTCGATTGCTCTTACCAAAGGAGATTTCTTCTTTTCAGGGAGGCCAACAATGACCACGCCGAAAAAGATGGCAAAGAAAATTATTTGTAGCATTTTCATGTCCACCAATGAACCGAATATGTTGTTGGGTACGACATCCACTAGGGGCTGCAGCGGTCCGCTGTTCTTGGTGTTGGTGGCCTTGTTGAGCTTGTCGGAGACCCAATCATTGTTCTTCGCCTCTTCAGCTGCGATGGTCTTTACCAACGCTTGGCGCTCTGGATCTTGGGAGAATTGGATGTCATCCAACGCTTGAATCCCATTCGCATCCCGCCACAATTCGTAACGAATACGATTGGTTTCGAGCAAGTCTGGATGCGCACCGCTTCCGGGTGAAAAAACATTGACCAAAGCCAATCCAATGAGAACTGCGGCCATTGTCGTTAGAACGTAGGTAACCAATGTCTTCAATCCAAGTCGTCCCAATTTGTGGATGTTTCCTAAGCTTGTTACGCCACTAATGATGCTGAAAAGCACCAAGGGCACAGCGATGAGCTTCAAAAGATTGATGAAAATATCTCCAAAAGGTTGGATGTAATCAAGCGTAAAGTCGTTCCAGCCAAAGGTCACACTGAGCCAAGCATATGCGACGCCGAGAATGAGACCGATAATAACCTGCCAGTGGAGAGCCAATTTCGTCATGTTACGAATTTAAGTCCAATGCAGAGAGTTTTGGGGTGTTTAGCCAAGCCGAACAGTGCGGTTTTTCAACCATTCATCCACCAATACTAACATTGTCATGGCTTCCACTATTGGAACGGCGCGGGGCAGGACGCAGGGGTCGTGCCGTCCTTTTCCTTCGAGTTCAACAGCATTGCCTTCTTGATCAATCGTTTTCTGTGGCTGCATGAGGGTAGAAACAGGCTTGAATGCAACACGAATCACAATGTTTTGACCATTGGAAATTCCACCTTGAATTCCACCACTGTGGTTGCTCTGGGTGCTAGGGGCTTCCCCTTTGCGCTGTATCCAAGCATCGTTGTGTGTGCTTCCAAGCATCCGAGAACCCTCAATACCATTGCCTATTTCCATTGCCTTTACCGCGGGTAAACTCCACAAAGCATGGGCTAATTTGGCCTGCAATTTGTCGAACACAGGTTCACCCCAACCTGCGGGCACGCCCTTCACCACCGCAATCACGCTGCCTCCCACAGTATCTCCTTTTGACTTGACTGTCCGAATGAGATCTGACATTTGTTCGGCAGCCTTCTGCTCAGGACAACGGATATCAGAGGCATCGATGAGAGATCGATCATAAAAACGAGGTTCTGTTTCGAGTGCAATGTTCTGTACACGGTCAACATAGGCGCAGGCTTCAACTCCCAGTGTCATGAGGATTTGACGCGCAAGACCTCCAGCGACAACTCGGCAAGCGGTTTCCCGTGCAGAAGATCGGCCGCCACCCCGGTGGTCCCGGAAACCATACTTTGCATCATATGTAAAGTCGCCATGGGAGGGACGATAGGTGGATTTGAGGTGGTCGTAGTCCTTTGATTCTGGATCTGAATTTCGAATGACAAAACCAATGGGCGTTCCGGTGGTTTTCCCTTCGAATATCCCACTAAGCCACTCTACCTGATCGGATTCTCTGCGACTAGTTGTCAATGGTGACTGACCTGGCTTTCGGCGATTCAAGTCGGATTGAATGGCATCGAAATCGACGACAAGCCCGGATGGACAACCATCAATGACTCCGCCAATGGCAGGGCCATGGGACTCGCCAAAAGTTGTCAGACGAAAAATTGATCCTATTGTATTGCCAGCCATTGCACAAAGTTACGGAACCCGCGTTCGGATTGCTACCTTGCGTCCATGCGCATGCTATGGAAGAACATCAAGGGACTCGTTGGGGCATACGAGTCACCACCCGCTTATTTACGGGGCACAGAAATGCGTCAGTTGGCGCTGATTGAGGATGCTTGGTTGGCCATTGAGGATGGGCGAATTGCCGATTTTGGATCCATGGTCGATTTCCCTGGAATCGTCGACTGGTCGGGATTGGAGGTGGTGGACTGCACGGGACGTTTTGTATTGCCTGCTTGGTGCGATAGCCATACGCATTTGGTTTTTGCCGCAAATCGCGGCGGAGAATTTCTGGCTCGTTTGGAGGGAAAGAGTTACCAAGAAATTGCCGCAGGAGGCGGTGGGATTTTGAATTCAGCAAAAACATTGCAGTCCCTTTCCGAAGAAGCTTTGCTAGAAGATGCGCGAGAGCGCTTAAAGAAGGTCATGCAGACCGGGACAGGTGCGATAGAAATCAAGAGCGGCTATGGTCTTACCGCTGCTTCTGAATTGAAGATGCTTCGCGTTATTGCGGCACTTAAATCAGAGTTCAGTATACCCATACGTTCAACCTTTTTGGGATGTCATGCGGTCCCTGAAGGAGATTGGACTCCAGAAACTTGGACGAATTATGTCATCAACGATGTGCTGCCTCAAGTAGCCTCGGAAAAACTTGCCGATTACGTTGATGCATTTTGTGAGGAAGGTTATTTCAGCGTGAATGATGTCTCAGCTTTTCTAGGAGCTTCAAAGGCATTCAATATCCGCGGAAAGGTTCATGTGAATCAATTTAATGCCTTGGGAGGTGTGGCAATGGGCCTTGAGCATTCAGTGCTGTCTCTTGATCACTTGGAAGAATTGACAAAAAACGATGTGGATGCACTTTGTGATCATGCAAAGGCAGGCGATGGACCTGTATTTGCTTGTGCGCTTCCAGGATGCTCTTACTTTTTGGGCATTCCTTACACTCCCGTTCGAACACTTATGGATGCTGATGTTCCTGTGGCTTTAGCGACGGATTACAACCCGGGGTCCTCGCCTTCCGGAAACATGTCCCGCATTGTTCAAATGGGAATGGTGAAAATGAAGATGCATCCACTCGAGGCGATAGCCGCTGCCACCATCAACGGGGCAGCCGCGATGGGGCTGCAGAGTGACGCGGGCAGCATTGCTCCGGGTAGACCGGCAAATTTGATCGTGACGAAGCCCTTGGAAGGATTGGAGTCTATCGGGTACTCATTTGGTGAAGAACCGGTTGAAAAGGTGTTCATCGATGGCATTCAATTGTAGCTCAAACCGATATGAAGGGCAATACTTTAGAGGCATCAATCGAATTGAAAACTAAGTTTTAAAATGCAACAGCGACTTGTAGAATGTGTGCCCAATATTTCCGAAGGGCGGCGAAAGGATGTTATTGATGCTGTGGCTTCAGTTGTCAACCATGTGGATGGCGTAAAGTTGTTGGATGTAGATCCGGGAAAATCAACCAACCGAACAGTGATCACTTTCGTGGGGCCTCCTGAGACCATAGGAGAAGCTGCTTTTCAGTTGATTAAGAAAGCCTCTGAATTGATTGACATGCGGCAGCACCGTGGCGAGCATCCGCGCATGGGAGCGACGGACGTGTGTCCGTTTGTGCCCGTAAGCGGAGTTACCATGGACGAATGTGTTGAGATTGCCCGAAAACTGGGCCAGCGAGTAGGGAATGAGCTCGGTGTGCCCGGTTATTTTTATGAATCAGCTGCTTTGATGGCTGAACGGCAAAACCTCGCCACTTGTCGCAAAGGCCAATACGAAGGGTTGGCAAAATTGGAAACGCCTGATGGAGCGCCTGATTTTGGCCCATCGATGTGGAATGATCAAACAAAGCGATCAGGAGCAACGGCGATAGGTGCGCGTGATTTTCTGATTGCCTACAACATCAACCTGAATACGACAAGTTCGCGTCGGGCAAACGCAATTGCCTTTGACATCCGAGAATCTGGACGCGTCAAACGAGAGGCTGGTGCTGGAAGTGCAGTACTGAAGGACAGCGCAGGAGAGCCTTTGAGGGAGCCGGGTACGTTGAAGGCCGTAAAGGGAATTGGATGGTACATCGAAGAATACGGCATTGCTCAACTTTCTTTAAACCTGACGAATATTCGAACAACGCCTGTGCACATAGCTTTTGACGAGGCTTGCCAGAAGGCCCAGGCACGTGGAATCCGAGTAACGGGATCGGAATTGGTTGGATTGCTGCCATTGCGGGTCATGACCGAGGCGGCAGATTACTTCCTGAAAAAGCAACAGCGCTCTCTCGGTTTATCGGATCAAGAAAAGGTGAAGATTGCTGTGAAATCTCTCGGATTGGACGATTTGGCTCCTTTCAACGCCAATAAACGTGTCATTGAGTATGTGATTGCAGAGGCAGGTTCTACGCCTTTGTTGGATATGAGGTTACGTGATTTTGCCGATGAAACGGCATCTGAATCACCAGCTCCAGGGGGAGGTTCGATCGCGGCTTATTCGAGCACCATGGGAGTTGCTCTTGCCACCATGGTAGCAAACTTGTCTGCGCACAAGCGCGGATGGGATGACCGCTGGGCGGAATTCAGCGAAGTGGCAGAACACGGAGTGAATCTGCAGAATCAATTGGCGTTGCTGGTGGATGCAGACACCGCGGCTTTTAACCGCATCATGGAAGCCTATGGTCTGCCAAAGTCGTCCGATGAACAAAAAGCCAAACGGCACCGAGCGATTCAGGATGCAACACGGCATGCCATTGAGGTTCCTATGCAGGTGGCGCGCTTGTCGATGGATGCCATGGGTGTCGCAAAGAAAATGGCGGATATTGGAAATCCAAATTCTATCACGGATGCTGGTGTCGGTGCAATGGCCATTCGAACAGGGGTTAAAGGAGCAATTTTAAACGCCCGTGTAAACTTGGCTGATTTGGAAGACGGCACATATGCCAAAGATATCCGCAAAGAATGCAGCGACCTTTGGTTGGCGATTGAACGAGCGGAAGCGGATGTGCTTCGCCGTGTGGAGCAAGTGCTGGGATTGTAATCTGGCCCTATTGTTCCACTGCCGATAGAAAACGAGAAAGGCCCGCACATTGCGGGCCTTTCTCGTAACTCTATAAGTGCTCAGGCGTTTTTGCCTGTGTGCATTTAACTTGCTGTATTTCGACGCTCTTTGATTCGAGCTGCTTTTCCGGTCAATTCACGGAGGTAGTAAATACGAGCTCGACGAACCTTTCCTCGTTTGTTTACTTCGATGTTATCGATGAATGGGGATGACGTTGGAAAGACACGTTCCACACCAACACCAGAGGCCATTTTTCGAACCGTAAATGTTGTCGTGTGTCCTGTTCCACGGCGTTGGATAACAACACCTTGGAATTTTTGCAAACGCTCTTTGTTTCCTTCGCGGATTTTAATGGTGACCGTAACGGTGTCTCCAGCTCCGAAACTGGGCCACTCTGGCGTTTCCATTATCTTGCTTGCGATGTCCTGAATGCGGTCCATAATCTTGACGTTTTCTGCTCCCGTGAATTGGGTTGCAATATTACGAAGAATTGCGGCAGGATTTTAACTCTCAGTCAGGAATCTTTTTCAAACAAATCAGGGCGCAAAATCTTGGTGCGCTCCACGGCTTGTTCTTCCAGCCATTCGTTTATTGCTTTGTGGTCGCCAGAACGAAGAATATCGGGCACTTTCCATCCATTGTATTCTGCGGGTCGTGTGTATACAGGAGGGGCGAGAAGGTTGTCTTGAAAGCTGTCTGTCAATGCGCTCTGTTCGTCTCCAATAACGCCTGGAATGAGCCTCACGATGGCATCCGTTAGAGCAGCAGCTGCAAGTTCACCGCCCGAGAGAACGTAGTCGCCTATGGAGATCTCGCGGGTAACCAGATGCTCCCTGATTCGGTGGTCGATTCCTTTGTAATGTCCGCACAGCATAATCAAATTCCCTTTCATGGACAATTGATTTACGGCGGCTTGTTTTAATTGCTCGCCATCGGGTGTCAGAAAGATGACATCTGAATAACTACGTTCAGATTTAAGAGAGGCTATAGCGTCGGCAATGGGCTGTATCGTAAGCACCATGCCAGCGGATCCGCCGAATGGTTCATCGTCGATTTTTTTGTGTTTGTCCAAACTCCAATCACGGATGTTGTGAACGACAATTTCTACAAGGCCTTTGTCCTTTGCCCGCTTCACGATGCTATCTGAAAAAGGGCCTTCCAATAATCCCGGAACAGCAGTTAGAATATCGATGCGCATGGTAAAGTAAAAAGTCGGTTGCAATGCAAAGGTAGTTGGCACAGTGCAGAGTCGGCTTGTTTGGACCATCGGTCATGCGCCAAGTCGCGTCGGCGTCGTAAATTTGAAGTTCAGGGGCGATAACTAAAGGCACAATGAAGGATCGAAAGGATTACCGCACGGTTGTAAGTCATCCGTTTCATGTTTTTAATGGCATCTTTTTGACCTTGCCATTGGATGGCATTCGTCAAACGGGACTTCGGGTTCCACTTCTTCAAGAGGTATGTGAGGAGGGTTTGGCGAATTCAAAGGAGCCCAAAGACATTCTTAGAGATTTTTTTAAGAGCCAAGGCTTAACCACAACTGATGATCAATCAAATTTATTATTTCGCATCATTCAATACGTAGAGCGCCAAGTGGTTTTGGTGGATGCATTAGAGGATGCTCGTTATGCACAGTTGAACGATTTAGACGGCGCAGAGTCGTTGCAAAGTTTCATGCAGCGCATCCGGAGGCATGGAAAGGAATCAGAATTGAGAGAAACCCTTGGGGATTATGCTGTGCGTGTAGTTTTGACCGCTCACCCGACGCAATTTTATCCGGGAAATGCCCTGGCCATCATCACCGATTTAGCCAAGGCCATGGAAAACAATGATTTGGTCAGCATACGAAAGTTGCTGCACCAGTTGGGACTAACCCCTTTTTTCCAATCGGAGCCACCTTCTCCTTACGATGAGGCTGTTCGGCAGTCGTGGTACCTTGAGAACGTTTTCTACCACGCCGCACCCGAATTGTACGCGCGTGTCGCTCAAACCTTGGATGATGCGTCTGCAGAGTCATTGAGTGAGCAACTCATCACCATCGGATTTTGGCCTGGAGGTGATCGAGACGGAAATCCATTTGTAGACGCGATGACTACTTGGCACGTCGCCGAACGACTTCGGACCACTTTGCTGCGTTGTTACAGGCGGGAAATAAGAGACTTACGTCGCCGTATTACGTTCAAGCACGTTTCTTCACAATTGGATTTGTTGCAGGATCAAATTGAATTTGCAATGCTGCATCCGGATGACAATCGTTTGTCAATCGCAACATTGACAGAAAAGCTCGAAGAAGTAGCGGTTTGGGTGGCAGAGCACTCCAATGGTCTGTACCTCGAAAAAATAAGAGGATTCCAGTTCAAATTGAGGCTATTCGGTTTGCACTTTGCTAGCTTGGATATCCGTCAGGATAGCCGTGTAATCCAGAGCGCCTTGCGCAGTGCTTTGGCGGCAGGAGGTGTTGTTGCTTCATCTTTTGAATCCAAAAGTGAGCGAGAAAAAATCGATTTCTTAATCAATGAAGATTTGCCCGATGCTCTGGAGACCCTGGAGGAGGAGCGGCACCAGGATGTGATTGAGTCGCTGCGTGTAATGATGAGGATTCAAGTGCAAAATGGTCCCCGTGCCTGTCACCGTTTTATTATCAGCAACTGCCGTGGAATGGTTGACATCGCTGCTGTTGTTGGCTTGGCTCGTATGGCGGGAGTCTGGGAGAAGATGCATCTTGATGTTGTTCCGCTATTTGAATCCATAGATGACCTCGCTAACTCCCAGTCAGAGGTTGCACTTATGTATGCGCACACCCGGTACCGGGATCACCTCCGAACGCGCCGTGATCGACAGACCGTTATGTTGGGTTTTTCGGACGGAACGAAAGATGGAGGATACCTTCAGGCCAATTGGTCTATCTACCAAGCGAAGCGGAGATTAACCGAGCTTTCAAGGTCAGCGGGTGTCACTGTTTTATTCTTTGACGGCCGCGGCGGCCCACCTGCCCGTGGGGGAGGAAATACCCACCGATTTTATGCTTCTTTGGGCTCGGATGTGGAGAATACAGAGATTCAAACAACCATTCAAGGTCAGACCATCAGTTCCAACTTTGGCATTCCAAAATCGGCAGGATTCAACTTGGAATTGCTCTTGACAGCAGGTCTGCAGAGCCGCTTATTCGATGACCCCCATACCGAGTTGTCTGAAGATCAGTCAGACTTAATGGAAGAGCTCAGCCAGCTCAGTTACGCCTATTATTCTCAATTGAAGTCCCATCCAGAATTTATGTCTTACCTCTCAACGTGGGGTACCTTGAAATACTACGGCGAGACCAATATCGGAAGCCGGCCTACTAGTCGCGCGAAAAAAGGCGAACTCACTTTTGGTGATTTGCGTGCTATTCCTTTTGTGGGTTCTTGGACGCAATTGAAGCAAAATGTCCCTGGATTTTTTGGTCTGGGTCATGCGTTAGCACAACTTGAAGCAGAGGGCCGATTGCAGGAGGCAGCTGACTTGTACGAGGTGAATTCCTTCTTCCGAGCTTTGGTAGAAAACAGCATGCAGAGCATGGTAAAAAGTGATTTTAGGTTGACGGCTCATTTGGAGAACGATGCACAGTTTGGAGACATTTGGAGGCTGATTCGAAACGAGTATGATAGAACGAGGCAATTCTTGCTGAAAATAACGGGGCAATCTGAACTGATGGAGCGCAACCCACACATCCGAGAAAGCATCGCCTTGCGCGATGGAATCATCCGTCCCCTGTTGGTCATCCAGCATTTCGCATTGGGAGAAATTGAAAAGTCCAACGGGGAAGGTGAGTGGGATCAGGAAGTCCTAAAAAGATTGGTGGTCCGCTCGATGTTTGGAATCATCAATGCAAGCCGGAACGCTGTGTGATTGTAGAGGATGGCCGCAACTTGATACCATAAAAAAGGCGGACCGTATGGTCCGCCTTTTTCAACTGTGTAAAATTCTGAATCAACGCAAGCCTTTGACCAAGTCCATTTCATTGATCAAATTATCAGCCCCAGCAAACTTGTCCAGAATCCAGAGAACATAACG